>CAXTFG010000015.1:0-33323 GCA_964243415.1 uncultured Beijerinckiaceae bacterium
CGACGCTGGGCGAAAGCGTGACCGAAGCGACGATCGGGCGTTGGTTCAAGAAGGCCGGAGAGGCGGTCAAGGCCGACGAACCACTCTGCGAACTCGAGACGGACAAGGTCACGCTGGAAGTCAACGCGCCGGCCGCGGGCGTTCTCGCCGAGATCATCGCCAAAGATGGTGAGACTGTCGAGGCCGGCGGCCTGCTCGGTCAGATTACCGAGGGTGGAGCGGCAAGCGGCAACGGTGGAGCGGCGGCGAAGCCGGCCCAAGCCAAACCTGCTGAAGCCCCGTCGGAAGCCAAGACCTCGGAAGCCAAGACTACAGAAGCCAAGACGGCCGAAGCGAAGGCGACCGGCACGAAACCGGCCGAAAAGTCCGAAGCGGCACCAGCAGCATCGCGCGCGGCCGCGGCTGCGGGCGGCAATGGCGCGGCGGCCGACATCAAAGGCCCGAAGCCGATGCCGCCCGCCCCGGCGGCCGCGAAGATCGCCGCCGATCGCGGCATCTCGGCCGACGATGTCGAGGGGACGGGACGACGCGGGCAAGTCATGAAAGGCGATGTGCTGGCCTATCAGGCGCCGGCCGCCGAGGCACCAAAGCCCGCGCCGCAAGCTCCCGCGCCGGTAATGCGCGCGCCGACGGCGCCGACCGACAGCGGCCGCGAACAGCGGGTCAAGATGACCAAGCTGCGCCAGACCATCGCACGGCGCCTCAAGGACGCGCAGAACAACGCCGCCATGCTCACGACCTTCAACGAGGTCGACATGGGCGAGGTCATGGCGTTGCGCGCCAAGTACAAGGAGATGTTCGAGAAGAAGCACGGTGCCAAGCTCGGCTTCATGAGCTTTTTCGTGAAGGCCTGCGTGCAGGCGCTGAAAGACGTGCCGGCGGTGAACGCCGAGATCGACGGCACCGACCTCGTCTACAAGAACTTCTACCACCTCGGCATCGCGGTCGGTACCGACAAGGGCCTTGTCGTCCCCGTCGTGCGCGACTGCGATCAGCTCGGTCTCGCCTCGATCGAAAAGGCCATCGCCGCCTTCGGCAAGCAGGCCCGCGACGGCAAGCTCAAGATCGAGGATATGCAGGGCGGCACGTTCACGATCACCAACGGCGGCATCTACGGTTCGCTGATGTCGACTCCGATCCTCAACGCACCGCAATCGGGCATCCTCGGCATGCACAAGATCCAGGAGCGACCGATGGTCGTCGGCGGCAAGATCGAGATCCGCCCGATGATGTACCTCGCGCTCAGCTACGACCACCGCATCGTCGACGGCAAGGAGGCCGTGACCTTCCTCGTCCGTGTCAAGGAGGCGCTGGAGGATCCGGCGCGGCTCGTCCTCGACCTTTGAGAGATCCTTATCGCCTTCCGCTGCGAGCGACGGTGACGCGGTCGAGCGTGACGGATGGGGCAGCCTAACCCTATATAGGCCGATCGCCAGCCTCCCTCAACGAGCCTCGCTGATGCCGGGGCACCTTCTTCCGAAGCGGAGAAGGGCATGCGGCGGCCTCTCTTCGAACCTTCGTGAGTGATATGACCTACGATCTGATCGTCATCGGCACCGGCCCCGGCGGCTACGTCTGCGCGATCCGCGCGGCGCAGCTCGGCCTCAAGGTGGCGGTGGTCGAGAAGCGCAAGACGTTCGGCGGCACCTGCCTCAACATCGGCTGCATCCCGTCGAAGGCCCTGCTCTATGCGTCCGAAAAGTTCGACGAGATCGCGCATGATTTCCCGGCTCTCGGGATCGGCGTCGGCAAGCCGAAGCTCGATCTCAAGGCGATGATGAAGCACAAGGACGATACCGTCGGTTCCAACGTCAACGGCGTTGCCTTCCTCTTCAAAAAGAACAAGGTCGAGACGTTCATGGGTGCCGGCTCGATCGCCGCGCCGGGCAAGGTCGAGGTCAAAGGCGATAGCGGCGAGATACAGACGCTGGAGACCAAAGCGATCTGCATCGCGACCGGCTCCGAGGTCGCCCAGATCCCCGGCGTGACGGTCGACGAGAAGGTGATCGTCTCGTCCGAAGGCGCGCTGAAGCTTGAGAGCGTGCCGAAGAAGATGCTCGTCGTCGGCGGCGGCTACATCGGGCTTGAGCTCGGCTCGGTGTGGAGCCGGCTCGGCGCCGAGGTCGAGGTGGTCGACTTCCTCGAGCGCATCCTACCCGGCATGGACGGCGAAGTGTCCAAGCAGTTCCAGCGGACGCTCGAGAAGCAGGGCCTGACCTTCCACCTCGGCTACAAGGTAGCCGGCGTCGAGAAGGGCAAGTCCGGCGCGAAAGTGACGGTCGAGCCGAAGGATGGCGGCGACGCCAAGACCTTCGAGGCCGACGTGGTGCTTCTGGCGATCGGCCGCCGGCCGAATACCGACGGGCTCAACCTCGAAGCGATCGGCGTCGCGATGGATCGCGGGCGCGTGGTGGTCGGCGAAAGTTTTGAGGCCAACGTCCCCGGAATCTACGCGATCGGCGACGTGATCCGCGGCCCGATGCTCGCCCACAAGGCCGAGGACGAGGGCGTGGCGCTCGCCGAGATGCTGGCGGGACAGCACGGGCACGTCAACTACGGCGTGATCCCCGGTGTGGTGTACACCTCGCCGGAGGTTGCCGCCGTCGGGCGGACGGAGGAGGAGCTGAAGGCAGCCGACATCAAGTACAACGTCGGCAAGTTCCCCTTCACCGCGAACGGCCGCGCCCGCGCGATGCGCCACACCGAGGGATTCGTTAAGGTGCTGGCGGATGCCGAGACCGACCGCGTTCTCGGCGTCCACATTATCGGCGTCGGCGCCGGCGACCTCATCGGGGAAGCCGCCGTGCTGATGGAATTCGGCGGATCTTCCGAGGATCTCGCCCGCACCTGCCACGCCCATCCGACATTGACGGAAGCACTGAAGGAGGCCGCGATGGCCGTCGAGAAACGCGCCATCCACATGTGAGGCGCATCGGGGCGGCCATCTGCCGTCTGCTCGATGGGTCGCATCGCGGCAGGGTGGTAGACCGGTCACTCGAGGGTGTAAGCTCGTGCGAAGTCGGCTCCAAAGACCGATCGCTGAACCAGGTGGAGGACAGATGGACCGCTCTCTCGAGCAGGCCACGATGCGAGCCGTGGCTTGGCGCTCGATCCCGTTCCTCTGCCTGCTCTACGTCGTCGCGTTCATCGATCGCGTGAACGTCGGCTTCGCCTCGCTCACCATGAGCCGCGATCTCGGGCTCAGCCCGTCGATGTTCGGCTTCGGCGCGGGGCTCTTCTTTCTCGCCTACTTCCTGTTCGAGGTGCCCTCCAACCTCGTGCTTGAACGCGTCGGCGCGCGGCGCTGGATCGCCCGCGTGATGGTCACCTGGGGCTTGGTCTCTCTGTCCTCGATCTTCGTTCGCGGGCCCTACGGCTTCTATCTCGTGCGCTTGCTGCTGGGCATCGCGGAAGCCGGCTTCTTCCCGGGCGTCCTGCTCTACCTGACGTTCTGGTTTCCCGATCGCTGGCGCGGCCGCGTGACCGCGGGCTTCGTCGTCGCCATCCCCATCGCGAGCGCCATCGCGGCCCCCTTGTCGGGCTACCTCCTCGCCATGGACGGCGTCCTCGGGTTCCGCGGCTGGCAATGGATGTTCATCCTGGAAGCGCTGCCGGCAATCGTGCTCGGGATCGTTTGCCTGTTCTATCTCACGGACCGGCCTGAGGACGCCCGCTGGCTTGCCCCGGAGCAGCGCGACTGGCTGATCGGTGAATTGCGCGCCGAACAGGGAACGAGGCAGAGCCGCAACCTGCGCGAAATCCTCGCCACGCTGACGAGCTGGCCGGTGCTGCGCCTGTCGCTGGTTTATTTTGGGCTCACCACCGGCCTTTACGGCATCGAGCTTTGGCTGCCGCAGATCGTGAAAAGCTTCGGCCATTCCAATATCGAAGTCGGCTTCCTCAGTGCGATCCCGTACGTGTTGGCGATCGCGACGATGGGGTTGTGGGCTCGCCATTCGGACCGCACGGGAGAGCGCTTCGGGCATGTCGCGATCGCTTGCCTCGTCGGGTTCGGCGGCTTGACCGCGGCCGGCATCTTCCATGCGAGCAGTACGCTGACCGTGATCTGCCTCGCGGTCGCCATCGCCGGCGTCATGGCGGCGCGACCACCCTTCTGGCAGCTGCCCACCAGCTTCCTGACGGGCGCGAAAGCGGCGGCCGGCATCGCCGCGATTAACTCGATCGGCAATCTCGGCGGCTTCGTCGGGCCGTCGCTGATCGGGTGGGCGCGCCAGGCCTCGGGCAGCTTCACGCTCGGCCTGATGATCTCGGCCGCGACGCTGGCCGTGTCGGCCCTTTTCACGATCTCCCTCAAGCGATCCTCGCAAGCCGCAACTCCCGCGCTCGCCCCGCGATAGTTGTTGCTTGAGCCTACCCAAGGAAGCATGCCGACATGAAGCAGTACCGCATCGCCGCCATCCCCGGAGACGGCATCGGCAAGGAAGTGATTGCGGCCGGCATCGAGGTCCTGGACGTACTCGCTGCGCGCGACGGCGGCTTCGGGTTCAGTTTCGACCATTTCGATTGGGGGTCGGACTACTTCAAGGCGCATGGCGTCATGATGCCCGAACGCGGGCGGGAGCAGATCAAGGATCATGACGCGATCTTCTTCGGCGCGGTCGGTGCGCCGGACGTGCCCGATCACATCACGCTCTGGGGTTTGCGCCTGGCGATCTGCCAACCGTTCAATCAATACGCGAATGTGCGACCGACCCGCATCCTTCCCGGCATCACCAGTCCGCTGCGCAATGTCACCGGCCCCGAACTCGATTGGGTCATCGTGCGCGAAAACTCGGAAGGCGAGTACGCCGGCGTCGGCGGGCGCGTGCACGAGGGTCACAAGGAAGAAGTCGCCACTGACGTCTCGATGATGACCCGCGTCGGCGTCGAACGCATCATGCGCTTCGCTTTCGCGCTCGCGCAGTCTCGCCCGCGAAAGTTCCTGACCGTGGTGACGAAGTCAAACGCCCAGCGCTACGCCATGGTCATGTGGGACGAGATCGCGGCCGAGGTGGCGAAGGAATTCCCCGACGTTACCTGGGACAAGATGCTGGTCGACGCGATGACCATGCGCATGACGACTCGTCCAGGCACCCTCGATACGATCGTCGCGACGAACCTTCACGCCGACATCCTCTCCGACCTCGCGGCGGCGCTCGCCGGCTCGCTCGGGATCGCGCCGACCGCGAACCTCAACCCCGAGCGGACATATCCATCCATGTTCGAGCCGATCCACGGCTCGGCCTTCGACATCACCGGCAAAGGCATCGCCAACCCCGTTGGGACGTTCTGGACGGCGACGATGATGCTGGAGCACCTCGGCCAGAAACCCGCCGCCGACCGCCTGATGCGCGCTGTCGAGCGCGTCACCGCCGATCCCGGCCTGCACACGCCCGATCTCGGCGGCAAAGCCACGACGCGAGTAGTGACCGATGCGGTGATCGCCTCGATCAAGGGCGACAACGCGTGACACCGGCATTGCTTACGCGGTCGTCTCGTCCAAGCGGATCGACACCTGCGAGTCGACGCCCTATCTGCGCTGATGGGAGACGCCCATGACCTCCGGCAGCACCATCGCGAAGACCTTCGACTGGACCGATCCGCTCGACATCGCCTCGCGGCTGACCGACGAGGAGCGCATGATCTCTGAGGTCGCGCGCTCCTATGCCCGCGAGAGATTGCTGCCCCGCGTGGTGTCGGCCTTCCGTGACGAGCGTTTCGATCGCGAGATCATGGGCGAGATGGGCGAACTCGGCCTGCTCGGCGTGACTCTGCCGGAGGAATACGGTGGCGCCGGCGCCAGCCATGTCGCCTACGGCCTCGTCGCGCGCGAAGTCGAGGCGATCGACTCCGGCTACCGTTCGGCGCTCTCCGTGCAGTCCTCTCTGGCGATGTATCCGATCTACGCCTTTGGTACGGACGAGCAGAAGCATCGCTTCCTGCCGAAGATGGCGCGGGGCGAGTTCGTCGGCTGTTTCGGCCTGACCGAAGCGGAAGGCGGCTCCGACCCGGCCGCGATGCGCACCAAGGCCACCAGGGTCGATGGCGGCTACACCCTCAACGGCGCCAAATACTGGATCACCAACTCGCCCATCGCCGACCTCGCGATCGTGTGGGCGAAGCTCGACGGCGACATCAACGGCTTCATCGTCGAGCGCGCCTTCAAGGGATTTTCGACCAATCCGATCGGCGACAAGCTGAGCCTGCGCGCCTCCGTGACGGGCGATATCGGGCTCGCCGACGTCTTTGTCCCCGAGGAGAACCGGTTGCCCGGCGTGCGCGGGCTGCGCGGGCCATTCTCTTGCCTTAACAAGGCGCGGTACGGCATCGCATGGGGGACGGTCGGCGCGGCGGAGTTCTGCTTCCACGCCACGCGATCCTATGTGGCCGAGCGCTCGCTGTTCGGCAAACCGCTCGCAGGACGGCAGCTCGTGCAGAAAAAACTGGCCGACATGCTGACCGAGATCGCTCTCGGCCTTGAAGGCGCATTGGCGCTCGGCCGCCTGCTCGACACCGGAGCGCACGTTCCCGAAGCGATCTCCCTGATGAAACGCGCGAACTGCGCCCGCGCCCTGACCATTGCCCGCGAAGCTCGCGACATGCACGGCGGCGCCGGCATTACCGGCGAGATGCACGTCATGCGGCACGCCCTCAACCTCGAAACGGTGAACACCTACGAAGGGGCAGCCGATGTGCACGCCCTGATCCTCGGGCGGGCGATCACCGGCTTGTCCGCCTTCTGAGCACGATGAGCGGAGAGGGCCGCGCCGACGGCAAATTGCTAGCCGGGGTCCGCGTCCTCGAGCTCGCCCGCGTGCTCGCGGGTCCTTGGGCCGGCCAGCTTCTCGCCGATCTCGGTGCCGATGTCGTCAAGGTCGAACGCCCCGGCACGGGCGACGACACGCGCGCCTGGGGACCGCCGTTCGTCACGGCATCGGACGGCACGCCGATCAGCTCGGGCTACTTTCAGTCAACCAACCGCGGCAAACGATCGGTCGCGCTCGATCTCGAGACGGTTGACGGCCAGAACGCCGTTCGCCGCCTTGCCGCCCGCGCCGACGTCGTCATCGAGAATTTCAAGGTCGGCGGCCTCGCCAAATACGGTCTCGACTTTACGAGCCTGTCCAACCTCAATTCGAAACTGATCTACTGCTCGGTGACCGGTTTCGGGCAGGACGGCCCCTATGCTCACCGCGCCGGCTACGACTTCCTGATCCAGGGCATGAGCGGCGTCATGTCCTTGACCGGAGACCCGGACGGCGAGCCCATGAAGGCCGGCGTCGCCTTCGCCGACATCTTCACCGGGCTCTATGCCTCGAATGCCATCCTCGCCGCCCTCTTCGCGCGGGACCGGACCGGCCGCGGCTGCCACATCGACATGGCGCTCCTCGATACGCAGCTCGCCGTGCTGAGCAACCAGGCCCAGCATTTCCTGCTCACGGGTGTCGCGCCGCCGCGCGTCGGCAATGCCCACACCGCGATCGTGCCCTATCAGGTCTTCCCCGTGCGCGACGGCTACGTGATCATCGCCTGCGGCAATGACGGGCAGTTTCGTCGGCTGTGCCTCGCGCTCGGCACGACTTGGCACGAGGACGCTGATTATGCGACCAACCCCGCCCGCGTCGCGAACCGGGAGATCCTCGTGCCCATGGTCAGGGCGGCGACGGCGAAGCGGATCAAGGCCGATCTGCTGGCGGTCCTCGAAGCGGCGACGGTGCCGGCCGGCCCGATCAACGCGCTCGCGGAGGTGTTCGCTGACCCGCAGGTCGTGGCGCGCGGCATGGTGCGCGACCTGCCGACGTCGGGAGAGAGCACGGTGTCCACGCTGCGTACCCCTATCGTCATCGATGGTTGCGCCCAGGTCGCCGAACATGCCGCGCCGGCGCTCGGCGAGCACGGCGCCGAGATCCTGAGCGAGGACTTCTGGCCTTTGCGGGCGGGGAGCTAAGCGATCACTCGTAACGTGCGAGGTCGGCCAACCACGCGGCCGCGTTTCCGTCGGAGGGCGCCCGCCAGTCCCCTCGCGGCGACAGCGAGCCGCCAGCCGCGACCTTGGGCGCGTTCGGCATCGCCGATCGCTTGAACTGGCTGAACCCGAAGAAGCGCCGGATGAACAGGTCGAGCCAATGAACGATGGCTTGGCGATCGTAGGCGCGGCGGCGTTCCGGTGGAAAGCCGGGCGGCCAATCGCCCGCTTTTGCATCGCCCCAGGCATGCTCGGCCAGAAACGCGATCTTCGACGGGCGGAAGCCGTAGCGGAGCGTGTAGAACAGGTTGAAATCCTGCAGCTCGTAGGGGCCGATCTTGCCTTCCGTGCTCTGCGGCGGCTCGCCTTCAGCGACCGGCACGAGTTCCGGCGAGATTTCGGCGGCGACGATCGTGTGCAGGATCGTACTCGCCGCTTCGCCAAAGAGGTTTGTGTCGGCGACCCAGCGGATGAGGTGCTGGATCAGCGTCTTCGGCACGCCGCCGTTGACGTTGTAATGGCTCATCTGGTCGCCGACGCCGTAGGTGCACCAACCGAGCGCGAGCTCGCTGAGGTCGCCGGTCCCGATGACGATGGCGTCCTGCTGGTTGGCGAGGCGGAACAGGTAGTCCGTCCGGAGACCGGCCTGCACGTTCTCGAACGTGACGTCGTAGACCGGTTGCCCTCCGGCATAGGGGTGGCCCATGTCGCCGAGCATCTGCCGCGCGGCGGGGCGGATGTCGAGTTCGCGGGCGCGCACCCCGAGCGCCGACATCAGGGCGTGCGCTGCCGACTTCGTCGCGGCACCTGTCGCAAATCCCGGCAGCGTATAGGCGAGAATGGTGTCGCGCGGCAGCCCGAGCCGGTCGAAGGCGCGGGCGGCGACGATCAGCGCTTGGGTCGAGTCGAGCCCGCCCGAGACGCCGATGACGGCCTTCCTGACCCCAATGGCGTCGAGGCGCTGGATGAGGCCGGACACCTGGATGTTGTAGGCCTCGTAGCAATCGACCTCGAGGCGCGCGGGGTCGGCCGGCACGAAGGGGAAGCGCTCGACACGCCGCTTCAGGCCGAGGTCCGTCTTCGGCGGATCGACGGTGAACGGGATTTCGCGAAAGCCGAGCCCGGGACCGAGCCGGTCGAAGCTGGCAAAGTTGTCGTTGAACGTGCCCTGCCGGAGCCGCTCCTGCCGCAGGAGATCGAGATCGACATCGCCGAGAACGTGCTGCGCGCCCACGGGAAACCGCCCCGAGGTCGCGAGGTTGGCGCCGTTCTCGTGGATCGAGACCTGCCCATCCCAGGCGAGGTCCGTCGTCGACTCGCCCACGCCCGCCGCGGCATAAATGTAGGCAGCGATGCAACGCGCCGACTGCGAGCGCGTGAGCAGATGGCGCGTCTCGCTCTTGCCGATGGTGATGTTCGACGCCGAGAGATTGGCGAGCACGGTCGCCCCGCCGAGGGCCGCCAGGCACGACGGCGGGACGGGCACCCACAGGTCTTCGCAGATCTCGGCGTAGACGACGAACCCGGGCACGTCCGACGCGGCGAACAGGAGGTCGATGCCGAACGGCGCCTCGAAGGCGCCGATGCGCACCGCCTCACCCCGGATCGGCGCGCCCGACGCGAACTGGCGGTGCTCGTAGAATTCGCGGTAGTTGGGCAGGTAAGTCTTCGGCACGACGCCGACGAGGCGTCCGCCGCCGATGGCGAGCGCGCAATTGTAAAGACGGTGGCGAAAGAAGACCGGCGCACCGATGAGGAGCAGCGGCCGCAAATTCCGGGAGGCCTCGACGAGCTTGGCCACGCCTGCGGCCACCCCGTCGAGAAGAGCGTCCTGCATCAGCAGATCGTCGATCGCGTAGGACGATAGCGCCAGTTCCGGGAAGACCGCGAGCGCGGCGCCCGCGTCGTGGCAGGCCTGTGCCTCCGCCAGGATCGCGGCTGCGTTTGAAGCGGGGTCGCCGACCCGGCCGGCGACCGTGCAGGCGGCGACCCGGACGAAGCCGTGCCGATAGAGAGAGGGGGGCGCCATGGCGCTAACAGGCCATGGCGCGTCGGCCAAAGCAAGCGCGACCACATCGGTGACACCGACGTCCTTAAAGCGCCGCTTCGGCGCGTACCCAATCACCGCGCCTCGCAGGGCTGGAGACACGCCGCCGTATCTTCGACGAGGCGGGTTGATGGCCGTTGGGATTGGCACGCTCGCCCCGGCCGCCGTTATGTCCGTCGGCGCGGCCAACCTGTTCCCCCGCGATTTCTGGAAGGCCTACGTAAACCCGGACGTGATCTCGGCCTTCTGACAGGCTGGTTCGCGCGCCCGCCCTCCTGCTCGGCTGGGCGATCGGCTCCGTCACCGGGACGGCGTTGGTGTGGGCCGACGATACGAAACCCCTGCACCCGTTCGCCCTCCACGCTAGCAAGGTGACCTTCTACGTCGGCCTGATCGCGCGGGCGGTGAACATCGCGGTCGCCCTGGTGGCCAACATGTTGGTGCCGGCCGACTCGAGGGTTCAGCCCGCCGAAGGATCGGTGCATGCATCCGACGCCAAGCTCCCGCATTAAGGGGGAGTATGGGCCGGAGCGATTAACATGAGCATGCCGAGCGACGTGACCAGCGACGTCACGGAAGCCATGGAGCGGGAGAAGGGGGCGCCACGCACGCTCGATGCTCAGGCAGGTCAGGGCGTCACGGTCCATTTCTCGCCGGAGCAGGTGGGCCTTGCGGCGACCGCCTTCATCGTCTTCCTCGGCGTGTCCGTCTTCGGACCGCGTCTCGCCGCCCTGCGCGGATTGGGTCGACCAAACCTGAAGGCGAAGGCTCGACGCGCTGTCGAGGACGCCCGCCGACAGGCAGAAATGACCGGCTTAAAAGCGCGCAAGCGGGTCCGGCGATTAGGCGGCGGCACCATCCGGCTCTAGAAACATCTCCGAGTCGCACAGCGACCTCGGCTCGACGACGAAGGGACGGACGATGGCCCGCGATATCACGCACGCGACATCCGCGCTCACGACGCACATGCAACAGACCCGCGACGTGACCACCCAGCGGCTCTTCGCCGACGATCCGCAGCGCTTCGCTCATTTCCATGTCGCGACAGACGACTTGATCTTCGACTATTCGAAGCAGCGCGTGAGCGCCGAAACGATGAACCTGCTCTACGCATTAGCGAGGGCCGCAAAGCTCGAGGAACGCCGAGCCGCCCTCTTTTCCGGTGCAAGGATCAACATCACCGAGGACCGATCGGTGCTCCACATGGCACTGCGCAATATGTCGCCGGACAAGCCGATGATGGCGGACGGCGTCGACGTGATGCCCGGCGTGCGCGAGGTGCGTGAGCGCATGGGCGCGTTCGCCGAAGCCGTGCGCAACGGCACGATCAAGGCGACCAACGGCGAGAGCTTCACCGACGTCGTCAATATCGGCATCGGTGGCTCCGATCTCGGACCGGCGATGGCGGCGCGCGCGTTGTCGCCGTTCGTCGCCAAACATCTGACGCTCCATTACGTCTCGAACGTCGATGGCGCCGATCTCGGCGATATTCTGAAGACATTGCCTTTGCAGACGACTCTGTTCATCGTTTGCTCGAAGACGTTCACAACGCTCGAAACCATGACCAACGCCCGCACGGCCCGCTCGGCCCTTGCGGCGGCGTTGGGCGAGCGCGCCGTCGCGGACCATTTCTGCGCGGTCTCGACGCAACTCGACAAGATCGCGGAGTTCGGCATTCGTGAAGACCGTGTCTTCGGGTTCTGGGACTGGGTCGGCGGCCGCTATTCGATCTGGTCGGCAATCGGTCTTTCCGTCGAAATCGGGATCGGCCGCGACGCATTCGAGCATTTCCTCGCCGGCGGGCAGGACATCGACGACCATTTCGTCACGGCGCCAATCGAGAAGAACATCCCGACTCTGATGGCTCTCGTCGAGATCTGGAACCACAACTTCCTCGATCTCGCCACCCAGGCGGTGATCCCTTACGATCAGCGGCTCGGCCGTTTTCCGGCCTACCTCCAGCAGCTCGAGATGGAGTCGAACGGCAAGCACGTCTCGCTCGACGGCGCACCTGTCACGATGGCGACCGCGCCGATCATCTTCGGCGAGCCCGGGACAAATGGCCAACACGCGTTTTTCCAGATGCTGCACCAGGGCACCGAGCCGGTGCCGATCGATTTTCTCGTCGCTGCCAGACCGACGGACGCCGACCAGCATCATCACGATCTTCTCGTCGCGAACTGTTTCGCGCAGGGCGAGGCGTTGATGCGCGGACGATCCCAGGACGAGGTGGAAGCGCAGCTCAAGAAGCAGAACGTGAGCGCCGACGTGATTGCAAAGATCGCTCCGCACAAGGTCTTCAGCGGCAATCGTCCGACCTCGACCTTTCTCTACACGAGCCTGACGCCGCGCATGCTCGGGCGGCTCATCGCCCTTTACGAACACAAGGTGTTCACCCAGGGCGTGATCTGGAACATCGACTCCTTCGATCAGTGGGGCGTCGAACTGGGCAAGGAGCTGGCCGGAAGGCTCGTTCCGATCGTGTCTGATGCGAAAGCATCGACGAGCGATCTCGACTCCTCGACTGCGGGGCTTATCGAGAGCATGCGCCGGCTCGCCGGCTGAACGCGCCATCGCTCGTTCTGTCCGCGATCATCAAGGTACCCCGCCCTCATGACACCTGCCGCGCTGTGGCGCTCGATGTGGTCGCAACCGTGGCTCGTGCTCGGCTTCATGGCGGCCGTGTTCGGTGCCAACGGCACGGCGGCGCGTCTCGCCGTCGGCGAGATCTCGCCTCTTGTTCTCGTCTGCGCCAGATGGCTTTTCGCCTCCGTTCTGCTTGCCCTTATCTTCAGGCGAGAAGACTGGCGTGAGCTCGGTGACCTCATGCGCACGCGATGGTTTCTTCTCGGCTGGATGGGCCTTCTTGGCTTTTCCGGCTTCAACGCCTTGTATTATGTCGCCGCCTATCGAACCACGGCGGTCAACCTCACCCTGATGCAGAGCTCGATGCCCGCGCTGGTCCTCGCCGGCAGTGCGGTGGCCTTCCGGGTCAAGATCACCCCCCTTCAGATCGTCGGCATGGCGCTCACGTTCCTTGGCGTGCTGATCGTCGCGGCGAAAGGTGACATGAGCCGCCTTCTGACCTTCGCCTTCAACAGCGGCGACGTCCTCGTCCTGATCGCCTGCGTCTTCTACGCAGTCTACACGTTGGGGCTCCGGGCGCGCCCTTCGGGTTCGCCGCTCGTGTTCTTCGCCGGAACGGCCCTCGCCTCCCTGATCTGGTCATTGCCCATTGCCGGTGCCGAGATCGTTTCGGGACACGCCTACTGGCCGAGTTGGAAAGGCTGGCTGGTGACGTTGTTGATCGCGCTCGGCCCCTCCTTCTCCGGTCAGCTCTGCTACACGCGCGGCGTCGATCTGATCGGCCCGGCACGCGCCGGACTTTTTCTCAATCTGGTTCCGATCTTCGGCGCCTTCTGCGCCGTGGTCGCACTCGGCGAGACATTCACGCGGGCGCACGCGATGGCGGCCGTGCTCGGGCTCGGCGGCATCTCCCTGGCGGAATGGAAAGGTCCGCGACGCGCTTCAGTCGTCGACGCCGAACCGGCGAGCGACGCGCAGCTGCCATAGACAGATCAGCGGCGTGACGACGAGTTCCATCGCAAGGCCGAAGAGCATCGGAGGCCCGGGCACCGCGACCGCGATGAGGCCGACAAGCCGCATCAGGCCTCCCAGCGCGACGATGATGGTGAGAAGCCGAACGCGGCGTCCCCGCTCCTCGATGTGCGGGATCGCCTCCCAGAACGCGAGCCCGATGCCGAGAAGCAGGCCGGACAGATAGCGGACGTGGCTGTCGAGATCCACACCGTGGCCGACGCCTCCGGTCATGGCGCTCCCGAGCAATGCCCCCGTTATACCGGCGCCGACCGGAACGAACCCGCCGATCGCAACGGCCGTTTGCAACATCAGCCGTTCGGACTGGCGCGAGAAGGTCAAGCCGCCTCTTGCGCGCGGGTCGGACGAAGAGAGGCGAACGCCCAATCGAGCCATTCCGTCAACGCCTCGACATCGGTCGTCTCGACGGTCGCGCCGCACCAGATCCGCAGGCCAGGCGGCGCGTCGCGATGCGCGCCGATATCGAAGGCGACCTCTTCACGTTCCAGCGCGGACACCAAGCATCGCAAGAAGTCAGCGCGATCGGCCACGGAGCCGGAAGCAATCTCCGGATCGACGATCGTCAGGCATACGCTCGTGGGCGAGCGCGTCGTCGGATCCTGTGCCAAAAAGTCGATCCACGGCGTGCGCTCGACCCAGCGGAACAGGGCTGCCGCATTCGCCTCGACGCGCGCCTGGAGGGCGGGAAATCCGCCGATGCGTTTCGCCCACGCCAATGCGTCGACGTAATCTTCGACGCATAGCATCGAGGGCGTATTGATCGTCTCGCCCTCGAAAAGAGCTTCGTTCAGCTTGCCGCCCTGGATCAGCCGAAAAATCTTGGGCAGCGGCCACGGCGGCCTGTAGGTCTCAAGTCGCGCGACCGCACGCGGCCCGAGGATCAGCATGCCGTGCGCCGCCTCCCCGCCCATTACCTTCTGCCAGGAAAAGGTGACGACATCGAGCTTCGCCCAGTCGAGCGACATGGCGAAGGCCGCGGACGTCGCATCGCAGATGGTCAACCCGCCCCGATCGACGGGAATGAAGTCCGCGGAAGGCACCCGGACACCGGAGGTCGTTCCGTTCCAGGTGAAGACCACGTCCCTGCCGAAATCAGCGCGCGACAGGTCTGGCAGTGCGCCATAGGGAGCGGCGATGACGCGCGTATCCGTCAATGAAAGCTGGTCGAGAATGTCGGCCAACCATTGCCTGCCGAAGCTTTCCCAGGCGAGCACGTCGACGCCCCGTTCGCCGAGCAGCGACCACATCGCCAGTTCGACCGCCCCCGTGTCGGAGGCGGGGACGATGGCGATGCGATGGTCGTCCGGGATGCCAAGCACTTCGCGGGTCAGATCGAGGGCCTGATTCAGGCGCGCCTTGGCGGGCTCGGACCGGTGCGAGCGCCCCAGCAGCGCCCCCCGCAGACCGTCCAACGACCAGCCCGGTCGCTTCGAGCAAGGGCCTGTCGAGAAACATGGGTTGCCCGGCCGCCGGCCGGGCATCGGGGGAGACATGAGTGTCCTTGACATAGGTGCGCGGCTCGCACTTTGCGGACCCTTGCGACAACGGGCCCTGCCGTCAAGCCGCAATCAGTCTATCATGTAGCGGACGCCGATCCTGCCCTCCTGAAAGTCGACTTTCTGGCCAAAAAGTGTCCCGTTGTTGAGGTAGCGGTAGCCGACGTCGATCTTGGTGTGATCGTAGATGTCGAATGCCACGCCGGCCATCAGCGCGAAGGCAAAACTGTAGGCGCCCAAACCGCTCGCGTAAGTGCCGTTCGGGCCGCCAAAGATACGATTGCTATAATTCCCGAAAGCCAAGCCGACGCCGGCTCCGACATAGGGAGTCGCGGGTCCCCAGCGACCGATATCGTAAAAGCCGTTGACCAAGACGTCGTAGGTGAAGAGATGGCCGAGAGCCGTGCAGCTCTGCGTGGTTCCGTTCACGCAATAGGATGCGTAATCGGTCACCTTAGAGAACTGGTGAAAGTCGAAATTGGCATCTGCGCGAAATCGATTGAGGAAACTGTAACCGCCCCCCAACGAGAGATCGTAACCGACCTGATGCGTCTTCGAGATCCCGACGAGAGAGTAGTTCGCGTTGTAGGGCTGATAGAGCTCGTCCGCGTAGTGGGTGGTCGTCCCGGCAATGTCGCCGCGCACGTACCAGCCCGTCCCGAACTCGACCTTCGTCTCGGCGACAGGGGGCGGAGTATCGCCGAGCCCGTAGTCGAGGTCGGCCGCGTTCGCGGAAAGGGGGGGCACCGCCGACCCGAGCAGCACAGCGGCGAGAGCACCGAAGGCGAGAGTACGATAGGACATCCGAAATGATCCAAACGAGATCGAAGGCGGCCGGTGCCGTTCGTCTTGCAAGGAACTATCAAGGATAAAGTTTAAGGGCGGCTTAACCACGTTCGCCGTGGTACTGCACATTTCTCCGACGAAAAGAAAACGCGGGCCTGAGCCCGCGTTTGATGAACGATGCCGGTGCCGATCAATATTTGCGGACGAGCGGGGGGGGCGGAAGAAGGCTGGCGAAGGTGTAGCGGAAGCCGAGGCGAATGTCGTTGGACTGCAGCCTGTAATGCTGAACCTCGTTCGGGCAAGTCGGGGTGCTCACGCACTGGATGGCGGCCGTCTTGACGTTGCCGAGGTTCTGATACTTGTAGCCGAGTTCGAGCGTGACATTGGGCGTGACGGCGAAGTCGAGGCCCGCCATGAAGGCGAAGGCGAAGTTGATCTGGTTGCGGTCCGCGGCGAAGCCGCCGCCGCCGTTGCCCGCACCGCCGGCCGCGCCACTGCCGTAGCTGATGTCGGTCAGGCCTTTGACTTCGACGTTGGCGACACCAACACCGGCACCGACGAACGGCGTCACGCCGTACCAGGTGCCGAGGTCGACGTAGCCGTTGACGAGGCCGACTTCCGCCCTGACGTGGGCGCTGTAGTTGTCGTAGGCGCGGGCACCGTTGGGCGGCGGATTCCCGAACTGGTCGGTCGCGAAGGCACCGACGTTGTAGCTCTCGTTGGAGCGCAGTTCCGCCGTGCCGCGGTACTCGCCCGTGATGTCGGCGCGGAAGTATCTGTTGAAGCGATAGCCGACGCCGACGTCGATGATCGGGCTGTCGGTGAACGAGCTGTTCTCGAAGCGGGCATCGGGCACGGGCGTGTCGAACGTGGACTGCCTGATCTTCAGGTCGTTGATGCCGACACCGACATCGCCACGTAGGTAGAAAGCCCCGTCGAGCACCAGCGGCGGCGGCGGCAGAACGACCGGCGGCGGCGGCAGGGGAAGGTCGGCGGCATGGGCGGTGGCCACGGCAAGGCTCGCGACGCCCGCCAGGCAAAGAGCCTTGAAGCTGGCCATGAATACTGTCTCCACACAAACCCGAGCAACATCGCTCGAGCATCGAATGTGCAGACCTTGGCAGCCTAAGTTTAAAACGCACTTAACCTCAAGATTTAACCTTAACGGATCGACCCTCTCGGGGCGGCGATGCGGCCTGTGCCGTTTCGTGCCACATCTCGCGCCACACCTGCCGCAATTGACCTCTTCTCTCTCCGGCCGCTGCATCCCGGCCTCGCCGGGGGACGGAGCAAGACCATCGCCGGCCTTGAGCGCTCGCGCGGTCCCTCGCCCGACGAGCACGGAACCAAAGCTGATACGCCTTCGTTTTGTTCGATCGCAGCGGGGTAGCCCCATGGCGTCGACCAAGAAACCCTCAGCTCGCGGCTTCGCCTCGATGGAACCTGAAAAGCAACGTGCCATCGCTCGCAAGGGCGGTGAGAGCGTGCCTGTCGAAAAACGGAGCTTCTCGAAAGATCCGCGACTTGCCGCTGAGGCAGGTCGCAAGGGTGGACACAGCGTCAATCCGACGAAGAGGAGCTTTTCGCAAGATCATCTGCTCGCGTCGGAGGCTGGACGGAAGGGCGGCCACGCTAGCCACACGATGTCGCGAAAGGTTTAGCCGCTCCGCGAATGCGGCAAGGTGCCGGCGGCTGATCGTACTCGGCCGGCGGACGATCGTCCGCCCCAGATCGGCAAACGCGCCGTCCAGCTAACTTCCTCGAAAGACGATCATTTCTTAGTTTTCGTCCGCTTGTCGGGCCACCGGCAAAGGTCTTGAACCAGACAGGTTTGGCAAGCCGGGACGAGCGCTCGGCAGGTGTAGCGTCCATGCAGGATCAGCCAGTGATGGGCATAGCGCTTATAGCGCTCCGGGATGACGCGCTCGAGCCCCAGTTCGACGTCGAGCGGTGTGTCTCCGAGCGCCAGCGGAATCCTGTTCGAAACGCGAAACAGGTGCGTATCGACCGCGATGACGGACACGCCGTATGCGCTGTTGAGGACGACGTTCGCGGTTTTCCGCCCGACCCCAGGCAGGGTTTCGAGGTCCGCCCGATTGTCCGGCACCCTGCTACCGAAGGCCTCGACGAGACGACGCGAAAGCGCGATGACGTTGCGTGCCTTCGTCCGGAAAAGCCCGATCGACTTGATGAGGTCACGGACACGATCTTCGCCGAGGGCGAGCATCTTTTCAGGCGTTTCGGCCAGAGCGAACAAGGCCGGCGTCGCCTTGTTGACGCCGGCGTCCGTCGCCTGTGCGGAGAGCACGACCGCAACAAGCAGCGTGAAGGCATTGAGGGACGTCAACTCGCCTTTGGGCTCGGGCTCGGCCGCTTCGAAGCGAGAGAAGACTTCCGCGACGACGGCTCGCGAGACCGGGCGAGCGCGTCGTGACGGCACCGGCGGCTTCGCCTTCGGGATGCTCGCCGCGACTTCCGCTACCTTGGGCCGCTCTTTACCTTTACGCTGCATCCGCGCCAAATTAGGCGCCTGCGGCGATAGGGGAAAGTGAAAGATGCGGTCCGAGCGCCCGGATGATCCTGCCGCCATTGGCGATCTCAGCGATCCAAATGCCCGGCCCCTGCTCGATGTCCGTCTCGTTCCGCACCGTTCGCTGACGATCAAGAACGTTCGCCTGATCATGGCTTTGTTCTCGCTGGCCGTCGTCGTATCCAGTCTGCCTTTCATCCTGGTAGGGGCGTGGCCGGTCGCCGGCTTCTTGGGCCTCGACGTCTTGATCCTCCACCTTGCGTTCTGGGCGAGCTTCAAATCTGCGCGAGCCTACGAGCATGTGCTGGTCACGCCAATGGAACTGATGCTCGCAAAGGTGACCCCGCGCGGCCTTCGGAAAGAGTTCCGGTTTCATCCCGCCTGGGTGCGGCTCGACCGGGAAGAGCACGAGGAGTTCGGCATCCAGCGTCTGTCGCTCCTGTCGCGTGGGCGAAGGGTCGAAGTTGCTGGTTTTCTCGGACCGGACGCGAAAGCGACGTTCGCCTCTGGCTTGTCGAAGGCGCTGGGTGAGGCCCGACGCGGTGCCCGCTTCTCGTGAGGGTGCATGAGTTTCCGGCGAGCGTGCATACGAAGACGGCCGCTCCAGGGGACGGAGCGGCCGCTTTAATCACGACGTTAGTTGGGGGAAACTCGCGTCGCGCAAGAGTAAAACAGTTCAGAGATGACGAAGTTCCGCGAGACGGTTTCTGACCTTCGGCAGTTCGCCGGCAGCGATCGCACGAAGAGCGGGATCGTCGCCGTTAACGGCATAATCGCTGTAGAGCGTTTTCAGCTGATCCAGCGCGTCCAGCTGCGTCGACTTGTACAGAGCGTCAAAGCCGCGGCCGCTCATGGCGGACAGACGGGACAGGTTGTCCTGCCCCGCGGGAAGAAGCTGGCTCCCGATCGGCGCTGCCGAAGCGGGACGCGAGACCGTCAAAGGCGCATCGAACCCGACCGAACGTCCGGTCACGACATCACCGACGCCGTTCGCCACGCCAGCCGTCACGCCAGTGGCGACATCGAGCGGAGCGAATGCCAGGTCGGTGACCGGGGCGAGCGGCGACGCGCCCACGGGCGTTCCGAGGGCGACAGCTTCTCCGCGCAGCGTGTTCGTTTGAGTCCAGGCCGTCAAAGAGTTCGCGGCGATCGTCTGCTGCCTGGCTTCGGTGTGAGCGAACGTACGGACCGGTCGGCTCGGCGACTTGTCCAACGCCATACGGCTCGACTCGTCGAGGTAGATCACATTTGGGCGCGCGTTGGCGACGAAAGCGTCCGACATGGCCGAACCCGCTTGGGCCGGCGTCAGCGCACCGGCGGCGAACAAAGTCCCGGCCGCTGCAACTCCAGCAAGACTCGTGATGATTTTCATAGTTGCCCCTCACAGCAAGAGCCAATGCTGTTGCACGGCTCACGCGAACAACGAGGCAACGCAGTCGGGGTTCCCGGAGCGGCAGCCGGCAGTTCCCGGCGGTCAGGGCTCGGGCTGGTCGTCGAGCCGCTCGATCGGGGTCGTCTTCGTGCGCTGTGTGGGCCTGCGTTCGCGGGTCGCCTTCACTGGGCCGAACTGCGCCAGCAGGGCCAGGGCTCGCGCCTCGGTGATCTGCGTCGAACAAAACCCGTGCTTAGGTTCGTCCTGATAATCGCGGCAGGTCATTTCGCGCTCCGACGAAAACGCAGCCTGCTGCGCCGCGATCGCCTTTACGGCAGCCCGATCCTTGCCGGCTTTCTTCAAGAGAGCGCGGAAATTGGCGCGCATCGTCGTCTCCAGCCGGACTCGATCGTGCTCGAGATCCTGCGTCTGCTTCGGTGTGATGTCGGCGGCATGCGGACCCCAGAGACCGCCGGGACTGACACGGCAATCCGCCTCCGCGAAATCACAGGTCGGCCCGGCGCTCGTCACCAGAGCCGCACCGTCGAGGACGTCGATGTTGAACGGACAGGCCTGCAGTGGAACGGTGTAGCGGATAGCGCCCGCTGGACGTCCAGCCGACGTCGCCTGAATCGGCGTTGCCAGCGCGACATCGACCTTGCACGTCTGTCCGGGCTTCGAGATCTTGTCGCCGATGAGCGTCAGCTTCGAGAGAGCGAGGCCAGCGCCGGCCTTGTCGAACGTCATCTCGCCTTTGGCGCCGTCATGGCTCAGGGTGCGCGCGGCGATCGTATCCTCGCTCGGGGCCTCAATGACGACCGGCTTCGGCGGAGGCGGAGGGGCGCCTCCCGATCCCCCGCTCTCGCGTGACGCCGAGCCGGCACCGCCATTGACCGCACCGGGAAGCTGCAGCTGCGCGACCGCGAACGGCATCTCGAACAGCAGCACCACCATCGAAATCATCAGGGCGGGTCGCGATTTCATCTCCGACAAACCAGCTGTGGGCGCGAGCGAAGCTGCGGCCGTTTCAAGGGGGAAGCTGCCTTGCGGCCCTTACGCGCGCCCTTATATACGGGCGATCTTGCGCTCATCTGAGCCAATGCCAATCTCACCATAATCGGGGACCGGGCGAACTCACGTCCGCCCACTTGCCGGGCCGCTTCGGGGTCTGGTGGTTCTGCGACACGAAAGGACAGGAACGATATGGCAAAAGTCATCGGAATCGATCTCGGGACCACGAATTCCTGCGTCGCGGTCATGGAAGGCGCGACGCCGAAGGTGATCGAGAACTCGGAAGGCGCACGCACGACGCCCTCCATCGTGGCGTTCACGGACGATGGCGAAAGGCTTGTGGGTCAGCCGGCGAAGCGTCAAGGCGTCACCAATCCGGAACGTACCTTTTTCGCCATCAAGCGACTGATCGGCCGCACATTCGACGATCCGATGACCAAGAAGGATATCGGCCTCGTCCCGTACAAGATTTCGAAGGCGAAGAACGGCGACGCCTGGGTCGAGGCCGATGGGAAGCCGCATTCCCCTTCGCAGATTTCTGCCTTCATCCTGCAGAAAATGAAGGAAACGGCGGAGGCGCATCTCGGCACCAACGTCACGCAAGCCGTGATCACCGTTCCTGCTTACTTCAACGACGCCCAACGCCAGGCCACGAAGGACGCGGGCAAGATCGCCGGGCTCGAAGTGCTGCGCATCATCAATGAGCCGACGGCGGCCGCGCTCGCCTACGGGCTGGACAAAAAGGGTTCGGGGACCATCGCGGTCTACGATCTCGGCGGCGGCACGTTCGACGTTTCTATCCTCGAGCTCGGCGACGGCGTCTTCGAGGTCAAGTCGACGAACGGGGACACGTTCCTCGGCGGCGAGGACTTCGACAACCGGCTCGTCGAGTATTTCGCGGAGGAGTTCAAGAAAGAGAACGGCATCGACCTCAAGAAGGACAAGCTGGCTCTCCAGCGCCTGAAAGAAGCGGCCGAGAAGGCCAAGATCGAACTGTCATCTTCGAGCCAGACGGACATCAACCTGCCCTACATCACGGCGGACGCGTCCGGGCCGAAGCATCTGACCCTCAAGCTGACGCGCTCGAAATTCGAATCGCTAGTCGAAGATCTAATCCAGCGGACGGTCGAACCCTGCCGCAAGGCGCTGAAGGATGCCGGCCTGACCGCCGGTGAGATCAACGAGGTCGTCCTTGTCGGCGGCATGACCCGCATGCCGAAGGTCCAGGAGGTGGTCAAATCCTTCTTCGGCAAGGAGCCCCATAAGGGCGTCAATCCGGACGAGGTCGTGGCGATCGGCGCCGCGGTGCAGGCCGGCGTGCTCCAGGGCGACGTCAAGGACGTTCTGTTGCTTGATGTGACCCCGCTGTCGCTCGGCATCGAGACACTTGGTGGTGTGTTCACGCGATTGATCGACCGAAACACGACGATTCCGACCAAGAAAAGCCAAGTCTTCTCGACAGCCGAGGACAACCAGACCGCCGTCACGATCCGAGTGTTCCAGGGCGAGCGCGAGATGGCGGCGGACAACAAGATCCTCGGCCAGTTCGACCTCGTCGGCATCCCGCCGGCGCCGCGCGGCGTGCCGCAGGTCGAGGTGACCTTCGACATCGACGCCAACGGCATCGTCAACGTGACGGCGAAGGACAAGGCGACCAACAAGGAGCAGCAGATCCGCATCCAGGCCTCCGGCGGCCTGTCCGACGCCGACATCGACAAGATGGTGAAGGACGCCGAGGCCAACGCCGCCGAGGACAAGAAGCGCCGCGAACTCGTCGACGCCAAGAACCAGGGCGAGGCGATGGTGCACTCGGCCGAGAAGTCGCTGGTCGACTACGGCGACAAGGTCTCCGCGGCCGACAAGAGCGCGATCGAGGGTGCCGTTGCGGCACTGAAGACCGCGCTCGAGGGCGAGGACGTCGAGGGCATCAAGGGCAAGACGAACGAACTCGTCCAGGCATCGATGAAGCTCGGCGAGTCCATGTACAAAGCGCAGGCCGAAGCGGGTCCGGGTCCGGGCGCGGATGCGGGATCACATGGCGCGAGCCATGACGACGTCATCGATGCCGACTTCAAAGAAGTCGGGCCCGAAGACCAAAAGAAATCGGCCTGAGTCTTCCCGGTCACAGAGGCCGTCAGCTCCAGCTGGCGGCCTTTTCCTTCTTTCCTGTGTATGTTGAATTGTGACAAAAGGCGGGCGTAAGTCCTTTTGCTCATAGGCGCTGGCGTATGCTTTGGTGAGCATGGCCACGCGGGACCGAGACGATGGCCATCAAGAGCGACTATTACGAAGTATTGGGCGTCGCGCGGACCGCGACCGATGGCGAGATGAAGTCGGCTTTCCGGAAAGCCGCCATGGTCTGCCACCCCGATCGCAACCCCGGCAACAAGGAAGCCGAGGCCAAGTTCAAGGAGCTGAACGAGGCCTACCAGATTCTGTCAGACGGTTCGAAACGGGCGGCCTATGACAGGTTCGGCCATGCCGCATTCGAGAACGGCGGCGGAGGTGCCGGCGGCGGCGACGGGTTCGGCTCGTCGATGGCCGACATCTTCGACGATCTCTTCGGGGACATGATGGGTCGGCGCGGCCAGCGTGGGGGGACGGGCGGCGCCGGGCGCGGCTCCGACCTCCGCTACAACATGGAAATTACGCTGGAAGACGCCTTCAACGGCAAAAACGCCAGCCTGAAACTCCCGACGAGCGTCGCCTGCGATACCTGCTCGGGGACCGGCGCCAAGGCCGGCGCCAAGCCCAAGCAATGCGCGATGTGCCACGGCCACGGTCGGGTTCGCGCCCAGCAAGGCTTCTTCGCGATCGAACGGACGTGTCCGAGCTGCCAGGGGCGCGGCGAAGTGATCGACAACCCCTGTCCGGCCTGCGCCGGGACGGGACGCGTGACCCGCGAGCGCCAGCTCAGCGTGAACATCCCGGCCGGCGTCGAGGACGGCACGCGCATCCGTCTCGCTGGCGAGGGCGAGGCCGGAACGCGCGGCGGCCCAGCGGGCGACCTCTATATTTTCGTCTCCACCAAGCCGCACCCTTTCTTCCAGCGCGACGGCGCCGACCTGTTCTGCCGCGTGCCGATCTCGATGGTCCAAGCGGCTCTCGGCGGCGAGATCGCCGTGCGCACGGTCGATGGCGGCGAAGCCAAGGTGAAGATCCCCGAGGGGACGCAGTCCGGCAAGCAGTTCAAGGTTCGAAGCCGCGGCATGCCCGTCCTGCGCTCGCGCGATGTCGGCGACCTCTATATCCAGGCAACGGTTGAAACGCCGCAGAACCTCACGCGCCGCCAGCGCGACCTGCTCGCCGAGTTCGAAACGGAATCATCGCACAAGACACAGCCCGAGGCGTCGGGCTTCTTCACCAAGATGAAGGACTTCTTCGAGAACCTCAGCGGCGTGTAGGCTCCTCCGCGCCGACGCCCGTCGATCCGAAGCCGCCGGCGGCGCGGGCCGTTGCGTTGAGGTCCGACGTCGGGACGAAGGCCGCCCGGGTCACGGGCGCCAGGATCATCTGAGCGATCCGCATCCCCCGCTCGATCGCGAAAGGCTCGACCCCGAGGTTGACGAGCAGCACCTGGATTTCGCCGCGGTAGTCCGCATCGATCGTGCCCGGCGCGTTGAGGACGGTGACGCCATGGCGAAGCGCCAGACCGGAACGGGGCCGGATCTGCGCCTCGTAGCCCGGCTGCAGCGCGAGGGCCAGACCGGTCGGCACCAGCCCGCGCCCGCCCGGCGGAAGCACCAGCGGCGCATCGGCGGGGACGGCGGCCGCCAGATCGCAACCGGCAGCGAGCGCCGTCGCATAGGCCGGCAGGGCAAGTCCTTCGCCGTGGAGCAGAACCTTCACCGCAACAGGCGAAGCAACCAACATCACGTGGGTGCAAGCCGCTCGGCGAACAGCCGGACAAGCCGCGCCGCGATCTCGTCCTTCGACGCTCTCGGCCAGACCGTCGCGCCGTCGCGATCGACAATCGTCACCTCGTTGGCATCGCCGCCGAACGTACCGCTCGCCGGCCCGACGTCGTTGAGAACGATCATGTCGCAGCGCTTTCGCGCCAGCTTTTCGCGGGCGTGCGCTTCGAGGTTTTCGGTTTCCGCCGCGAACCCGACCACGAGCGCGGGACGATCGCGAGCCCGCCCGGCGACGGCGGCCAGGATGTCGGGGTTAGCGCTCAGCGACAGTGTCGGCGGCGCGTCGCCGCTCTTCTTCAGCTTCTGGCCGGCGATCGACGCCACGCGCCAGTCGGCGACGGCCGCCGCAGCGATAAAGATGTCGGCCGGCAGCGCGGCGTCGACCGCGGCGAGCATTTCGGCGGCGGTCTCGACGCGCGCGAGACGCACGCCCGGCGGTCCGGGCAGCGCGACCGGGCCCGTGACCAAGACGACGTCGGCTCCGGCTTCTGCGGCGGCGCGCGCGATAGCGTGACCCTGCTTGCCGGAAGAACGGTTGGCGATGTAGCGGACCGGGTCGATGGGCTCGTGAGTCGGACCCGCCGTTACGACCACGCGACGCCCGGCGAGTGCCCCGACCGGCGATGCCGGCAGAGGCAGGCGCGTGTCGCCTGTGAGCGCGGCTTCGATCGCGGCGACGATCGCCAAAGGCTCGCTCATGCGACCAGGGCCGAATTCCCCGCAGGCCATCGAGCCGTTCTCAGGGCCGCAGAACAGGATGCCGTCGCTTCTTAACGAGGCGACGTTGCGCTGCGTGGCCGGGTGCAGCCACATCCGCAGGTTCATCGCCGGAGCGACGAGCGTTCGCTTATCGGTCGCGAGCAGCAGGGTCGAGGCGAGGTCGTCGGCGAGCCCTGTCGCCAACTTGGCAAGCATGTTGGCCGTCGCGGGCGCGAGGACGAGAAGGTCGGCGGCGCGCGACAGTTCGATGTGGCCCATCTCCGCCTCGTCGGTGAGGGAAAAGAGGGTATCGTGCACTGGGGCACCGGCGAGGCTCGCCAGCGAGAGCGGCGTGATGAAGGCCTTCGCTCCCTCGGTCATGACCGGGCGCACGCTTGCCCCGCGTTCGCGCAACCGGCGCACGAGGTCGAGAACCTTGTAGGCAGCGATGCCGCCGCCGACGATCAAGAGGATGCTTTTGCCGTCGAGGTTGGACACGGTGAGCCGAAGAACAGCAGGTCAACGCCAGAAGATATAGTACACCATCACGACGACGAGCGCCCAAAGAGCGTAATGGGTAAAGCGCTGCGCGTTGTGCTGCATCTTGCCGAAGTCGCGCAACGCGTCGTCGGAGAATTCGACGCCATTGTCGATCATGCCCTCGAGCTTGGCGATGGTACGCTCCGCGCGAAGTAGGCTTTGAGGAACGTTGGCGACAACCTTGGCGATGGTGCCGAGAGCCTGCCCGGCATCCTGCAATCGACCGATCGGGCCGAGGTTCTCCTCGACCCAGGTGCGCACCACCGGCTCGGCCGTCGACCACATGTCGAGGCGCGGGTCGAGACTGCGCGCGACGCCCTCGACCACCACCATCGTTTTTTGCAGCAGCACGAGTTCGGTGCGGGTCTTCATGTCGAAGAGTCCGGTGATCTCGAAGAGCAGGGTCAGCAGACGCGCCATCGAGATCTGATCTGCGGTGCGGGAATGGATCGGCTCGCCGATCGCGCGGATCGCCTGCGCGAAATCCTCGACGCGGTGCGAGGGCGGCACATAGCCCGCCTCGAAATGCACCTCTGCAACGCGCAGATAATCGCGGGTGATGAAACCGTAGAGGATCTCGGCGAGGAAGCGCCGCTCGTCGCGGCCGAGCCGCCCCATGATGCCGAAATCGACCGCGACGAGCCGGCTTTCGCGATCAACGAAGAGGTTGCCCTGGTGCATGTCCGCGTGGAAGAAGCCGTCGCGCATGGCATGTCGCAGAAAGCTCTGGATCACCACCGCACCGAGCTTGCGCAGATCGTAGCCCTTGCGCGTGATCCCGTCGACGTCGGAGAGCTTGACGCCATCGATCCATTCCAGCGTCAGGACCTCGGCGGCGGTGCGGTCCCAATCGATCGCGGGGATACGAAAATCCACCTCGCGCGCGACGTTTTCCGCGAACTCGGACGCCGCCGACGCCTCGAGCCGAAAGTCCGTCTCCATGCGCAGGCTTCGGGCGAGCGTCTCGACGACGCCCTCCGGTTTGAGCCGGCGCGACTCGGGAAACCGCGCGGCGATAAATTTGGCGGCAGCTTTCATGTCGGCCAAATCGCGCGATAGGAGGCGGTCGATGCCGGGACGGCGCACCTTCACTGCGACATCCCGCTCACCCAGCTGGTCACGCACCCGCGCCTTATGCACCTGGGCGATCGAGGCAGCAGCGACCGGCTCGCCAAAGGTAACGAACAGGGTCTCGATCTTGCTGCCGAACGCGCGCTCGATCTGGGCGATGGCCACGTCGCGGCCGAACGGCTCCATCCGATCCTGCAGCCTCTCGAGCTGGCGTACGACGGCCGGCCCGACGAGATCCGGCCGCGTCGCGAGGAACTGGCCGAGCTTGACGTAAGACGGCCCGAGCCGGCTGACGGCGGCAGGCAAGGCGTCGAGCGAAGCACCGACCGTGCGCTTGCCGATCAGCTTGGCGAGCGAGAGCGGCAGTCGCGCGTTCGGCGGCAGGAAGGCCGGATCGACGTCGGAGAAGACGCCGGCGCGCGCCAGAACGAAACCCGCCCGCGCCAGCCTGGCGAATGACCCGAGTTCGAAGATCACGGGGTTTCCCCGCTCACAGCTTCCAGCCGGTATGGATCGCGACGATCCCGCCGGTCAGTGGAGTAAACCGCGTGTTGCGGAAGCCCGCCGCGCCGACCAGGGCCTCGAACTCCGGACCTGGCGGAAATCGGCGGATCGACTCGACCAAGTAGCGGTAGGACTCCTCGTCGTCCGTCACGGCCTTCCCTAGCCGAGGGATGACGTGGAAGGAGTAGGCATCGTAGATTTGCCGCAGCACCGGGACGTCGACGCGGGAAAACTCAAGACAAAGGAACTGGCCACCGCGTTTGAGCACCCGATAGGCCTGCCGCAGCGCGACATCGATGCGCGGCACGTTACGGATGCCGAAGGCGATCGTGAAGGCGTCGAAGCTCGCGTCCTCGAAAGGCAGATCTTCGGCATTGGCTTCGACGAAGGTCAACCGATCCTGAAGCCGATGCTTGGCAGCGCGCGACCTGCCGACCTCCAACATCGCGGCATTGATGTCGAGCACGGTTACGGCGGTGAGCGGACCCCCGGCGCGCAGGACGCGGAATGCCACGTCGCCCGTCCCGCCTGCGACGTCGAGGTGCCGAAACGGCGCCCTCTTCGGCAAGTTGACGGCCGCCACGAGCCGATCCTTCCAGACGCGGTGCAGACCGCCCGACATCAGATCGTTCATCACGTCATAGCGGGCGGCTACGTTGTGGAAGACGTCGTCGACGCGCGCCTGCTTCTCGTCGAACCTGACGTTTTCGAAACCGAAGTGGGTCGTCTCGTCGTTCGGGCGGGTCATGAGGGACATGTCTCCGAGGCCTCTATAGCGAGCGCGCCGGGACGTGGCTACGCACCGATCCACAGTGTTGCTGGACGCATTGTCACTCGACCAATTGATATGCGGCCGGCGCGGCCAATGTTTAATTCGAGGCGAGAAACGCCTTCAAGGAGCGATCATGACAAGCATTCCACTCCGCGCCGCCATTGTCGGCTTCATGCTTTTCCCCGCGTACATCGCGGCCCAGGCCGCGCCGATGAACATCAAGGCCGAATTGACGAGCAGCGCCGAAACACCGCCGAACAGCTCGAAAGGCAGCGGCACGCTCAGCGGCAGCTATGATCCCAGCAGCAAAATGCTCACGTACTCCGTCGACTATTCCGGCCTGACCGGTCCGGCGACGGCGGCCCACTTCCACGCTCCGGCACCTGTCGGAAAGGCGTCGGGCGTCGAAATCCCGATCAAGGGAGCCGTGACCAGCCCGATCAAGGGCGAAGCCACGTTGACCGAAGAGCAGGCCAAGAACCTCACGGATGGCATGACCTACTTCAACGTCCACACCGCGGCCAACAAGGGCGGCGAAATCCGTGGTCAGGTGATGGTCGCCAAATAACTGCGGAGTCCTCGCGTGCTCGACAGGATCTGTCGGGCACGCCTCTCCCGGTCTGCCGGACGGCACAGGTCTGTCGGACTGCTCAGCCTTGAGGTCCGCGCGAAAGCGCCGACATAGAGAGGCGAGCCACCCCGCGGAGGTCCCCATGACGCAATCCAGTCCCACCGGCAGCCTCGCGCAGGCGCCCGGCCGCGGCCGCATCTATGATTCCATTACCGACACCATTGGCAACACGCCGCTGGTGCGCCTCGATCGCATTGCCCGGGCAAAAGGCGTGTCGGCCAGCCTGCTCGCCAAGCTTGAATTTTTCAATCCGATCTCAAGCGTCAAGGACCGGATCGGCGTCGCCATGATCGACGCGATGGAACAGGCCGGTACCATCACGCCGGGTCGGTCGACGCTCGTCGAGCCGACATCGGGCAACACGGGGATCGCGCTCGCCTTCGTGGCGGCCGCCCGCGGTTACAAGCTGGTCCTCGTCATGCCGGAGAGCATGTCGATCGAGCGCCGGAAAATGCTCCTGCTGCTCGGCGCGGAGCTGGTCCTCACTCCCGCCCCGCAGGGAATGAAGGGAGCGATCGCGAAAGCCCAGGAGATTGTCGCGGCAACGCCTGGCGCTGTCATGCCGCAGCAATTCGAGAATCCGGCCAACCCGGCGATCCACGCGCGGACCACGGCGGAGGAAATCTGGAACGACACCCACGGTGAGATCGATTGCTTTATCGCCGGGGTCGGCACAGGGGGCACGATCACGGGGGTCAGCGACACGCTGAAGCCCCGCAGGCCGTCGCTGAAGATCGTGGCTGTCGAACCCGAGGACTCGCCGGTCCTCTCCGGCGGCAAGCCTGGCCTCCACAAGATTCAGGGCCTCGGGGCCGGTTTTGTGCCGCCGATCCTCGATACCCGCGTCATCGACGAGATCATCAAAGTCTCGAATTCGGCCTCTTTCGAGTACGCGCGCATGCTCGCGAGAGTTGAAGGTATACCGGGCGGGATTTCATCGGGCGCGGCCCTTGCGGCGGCGGTCGAAATCGGGTCGCGCGCCGAGTTCGCGGGCAAGACCATCGTCCTGATCATCCCTTCGTTCGCGGAACGTTACCTTTCGACAGCTTTGTTCGATGGACTATGATCGGCGGAACCGGCAGGATGTCATGACGTTCGGTTCGAGTTGCTGCGCTTCGTCCAAGGCTTAGAAACAGGCGGGTTCGGATATGCACCTAGTCGTATTGATATCGACGATTACGACATGTGCCGCGTTGCTGGCGGCAGCCTATGGTCAAGTCCAGTCGGCACTGGTGCCTGTGCGCCTGAAGCGCCGCCGCTAACAGCCAGCGACTCGAACGGTCGCGACGGGCGGGCTGTCGCAGCCTTCCGCTTACTTAATCGGTTGACCCATCCGAAGGCCGGGTGCAAGAGCGCCGCAACTGGAGCGCGACTTCGCATGGTCTCGGGGCCTTACGACATTCTAGGCATCGGTAACGCCATCGTCGACGTGATTTCGCAGGTGCAGGACGATTTTCTCGTCAGCCATGAACTCACCAAAGGCACCATGACCTTGATCCAGGAGGCGCCGGCCGAGGCGCTTCTCGCCGCGATGGGCGCAACAACGACCGTCTCCGGCGGGTCGGCTGCCAACACCGTCATTGGTGCCGCGCACCTCGGATGTTCGGCATGCTTCATCGGTCGCGTCCGCGACGACAAGCTCGGGATCTCCTTTGACGAGGGGATCCGTCGGGCAGGCGTCGACTTTCCCGTTCCCCACGCCGACACCGGCTCATCCACCGGCCGATGCTTCATCCTGGTGACGCCTGACGGCCAGCGAACGATGAACACTTACCTCGGCGCGTGCCAAGACCTGTCCGAAGCCGATATCGACCCCGCGGCGGTTGAAGCGGCATCGGTGATTTATCTCGAAGGCTATCTGTGGGATCCGCCCGCTGCCAAGGCGGCCTTTCTCAAAGCGGCGCGCCTCGCCCGGGCCGCCGGCCGCAAGGTGGCGTTGAGCCTTTCAGACGCATTCTGCGTCGAGCGGTATCGCGACGAGTTCATCGGACTTATCCGGGATCGGACCATCGACATCGTGTTCGCCAACGAGGCCGAACTGATGAGCCTCTCGCGCGCTAGCGATTTCGCAGCCGCGGTCGACACGTTGCGGCAGGGCGATGTCCTCTCCGTGATCACGCGCGCCGAGCAAGGCTGTGTCGTCGTTTCGGACGGAGTGGCGATCGATGTGCAGGCCTCGCCGGCCGCCAAGGTCGTCGACACGACGGGAGCTGGCGACCTTTTCGCGGCCGGCTTCGTCACTGGCCTCGTCCGCGGGCTCGACAATGCCGATTGCGCTCGTCTCGGCGCGCTCGCCGCCGCAGAAATCATCCAACACATCGGCGCACGACCGCAAGCGGACCTGAGACGCTTGGCCAGCGAACACGGCCTCGCCATCTGAGGTATGGGTTTCGTGGCCATCTCAGAACGATGACTTCCAGGACACATTCGCTGCTTTGATTTGGGGGAATCCAGTGCCGTCAACGCATCCGAAGAGCCGCGTGCTCGAGGGACATCCGTATCCCCTCGGAGCGACGTGGGATGGGCGCGGCGTCAATTTCGCCCTGTTCTCGGCCCACGCCACAAAGGTCGAGCTCTGCATTTTCGGACACTTCAGCGAGAAGGAGGTCGAGCGTATCGAGCTGCCGGAGTTCACGGACGAGATCTGGCACGGCTACCTGCCGGACGCGCGTCCGGGGACGGTCTATTCCTATCGCGTCCATGGCCCGTACGATCCGATCGCCGGCCATCGGTTCAATCCGAACAAGCTCGTGCTCGACCCCTACGCCAAGGCGATCGAGGGCCAGTTGCGCTGGCATCCGTCCGTCTTCGGCTACACGATGGAGACGGGCGACGACCTGACCTTCGATACCCGCGACAGCGCCATGTACATGCCGAAGGCGCGCGTCATCGACCCCGCCTTTACCTGGGGGGCGGATCGCCCGCTCTACACGCCGTTCGACCAGTCGCTGATCTACGAATTGCACGTGCGTGGTTTCACCAAGCAGCATCCGCGCGTTCCGGAACTCCTGCGCGGCACCTTCCGCGGCCTGATTCAGCCAGACGTCATCGGGCACATCAAGTCGCTCGGCGTAACGGCGGTCGAACTGATGCCCATCCACATGTTCATCAACGACGATCACCTATTGAACAAGGGAATGACGAACTATTGGGGCTACAACACGCTCGGCTTTTTCGCCCCGGATCGCCGTTTTGCGAGCGTCTATGATTTCGCCTTCTCCGAATTCAAAGAGATGGTCAACCATCTGCACGGCAACGATCTCGAGGTGATCCTCGATGTGGTTTATAACCACACGGCCGAAGGAAACGAGAAGGGCCCGACATTCTCGTTTAAGGGGATCGACAACTACTCCTATTACCGACTGCTTCAGGACAAGCCGCGGTATTACATCAATGACACCGGCACCGGGAACACGCTCAACCTGTCCCATCCGCGTGTCCTCCAGATGGTGACCGATAGCCTGCGCTATTGGGTACAGGACATGCACGTCGACGGGTTCCGCTTCGATCTCGGCACCATTCTCGCGCGTGAAGACCATGGCTTTGACGAGGGCGGCGGATTTCTTGATAGCTGCCGACAAGATCCGGTCTTGTCATCGGTCAAACTGATCGCCGAGCCGTGGGACTGCGGACCAGGAGGTTATCAGGTCGGAAGGTTTCCGCCGGGCTGGGCGGAGTGGAATGACCGTTACCGCGATAATGTCCGCGCGTTCTGGGTCGGCGAGCAGCATGAGCTGCCGAACCTCGCCAAGCGAATGACGGCGTCGGCAGAAATTTTCGCCCACCGCGGTCGCAAGCCATGGGCGAGCGTCAACTTCGTCACCGCGCACGACGGTTTTACCTTAAACGATCTCGTCAGCTACAACGAGAAACACAACGATGCGAACGGCGAGGGGAACCGCGACGGGCATTCGCACAACCGCAGCTGGAACTGCGGCGTCGAAGGAGTGACAGACGATCCAGAGGTCCTCGCGCTTCGTGAACGGCAGAAACGCAACATCCTGACGACCCTCTTCGTCTCCCAGGGTCTGCCGATGCTCCTCGCCGGCGACGAGCTCGGTCGGACCCAGAACGGCAACAACAACGCCTACTGTCAGGACAACGAGATCAGCTGGATCGATTGGAACATCTCCGAGGACGGCCAGAAGCTGATGGCGTTCACGAAGAAGCTCGCTCGTTTGAGACGGGACTACCCAATCCTGCGCCGCGAACGCTTCCTCACCGGTCACTACAACGAGGTCCTCGACGTCAAGGACGTCACGTGGCTGCGTCCTGACGGCAACGAGATGCACCATGAGGATTGGGGCGCCGGTCACGCCCTTAGTCTCGGCGTCCTGCTCGACGGACGCGCGCAACCGACCGGTAT
>CAXTFG010000015.1:33333-34472 GCA_964243415.1 uncultured Beijerinckiaceae bacterium
GCGTAAGCCTGCCGGAAGTCACGGGCGGCCGGGACTGGGCTCGTGTGCTCGACACCAATCAACCCGAGGCGCCCGAGGACGACGCGTTCGCTTTCGATCACGATTATGACGTGACCGGCCGGTCCGTCGTGATCTTCAAGCTCCAGAACTAACCAACATGACCGGTGCCCATGAGACCCTCGTCGCCGCGCAGTTCGGCGCCCACGCCCGCGCCTACGTGGAGAGCGCGGACCACGCCGTCGGAGCCGATCTTGTCCGGCTGACGGCCCTGGTGGCGACGCGCCCGATGAGCCGCGTCCTGGACCTTGGCTGCGGCGGCGGCCACGTTAGTTTCGCCGTCGCACGGCAAGCGCGTGAGGTCATCGCCTATGATCTCTCGTCGGAGATGCTCGCCGCGGTTCGCGGAGAAGCCGCCGCGCGCGGCTTGGCGAACATCGGTTTCGAGCAGGGCTCGGCCGAAGCTCTGCCCTTCGCCGATGCCAGCTTCGACTTCGTCCTGACCCGCTTCAGCGCGCACCACTGGTCCAACCTCCCGGCCGGTCTCGGCGAAATGCGGCGCGTGCTCAAGCCGGAGGGCCGCGCCGTCGTTATCGACACGATGTCGCCCGGCGATCCCGTGCTGCACGACACGTTCCTGCAGGCGCTCGAACTTTTGCGCGATCCCACCCACGTTCGCGACTACAGCCAAGCGGAATGGCACGAGGCCTTGCGTGCGGCCGGGTTCAAGCCATTGAGCCCGACTGTTGGGCAGCTTCGTCTGGACTTCGCGCGTTGGGTGGCGCGGATCGGAACGTCTCCGCTTCGGATTGACGCAATCCGGGATCTGCAGACGCAAATGCCGGACGAAGTCAGGCGACATTTCGCAGTGGAGACCGATGGATCTTTTACGCTGGACACGATCTGGATCGAAGCCGAAACTTAGCGCGGAGGCGCCATCGGGGAACTTGGCGCCGGAGGCGCTATGAACGTCATCGGGTTCGCAGGGTGGAGCGGCGCCGGAAAAACGACGCTGATCGCGAAGCTCCTGCCCGTGCTCAAGACGCGCGGCCTGACCATTTCCACGGTCAAGCACGCTCACCACGATTTCGACGTCGACCAGCCCGGCAAGGACAGCTTCCTCCATCGAGAGGCGGGTGCGA
>CAXTFG010000016.1:0-33147 GCA_964243415.1 uncultured Beijerinckiaceae bacterium
GCGCAGCCTCGATCATCCAGGGCCTGCTCGGTAACATCGGGCGCCCCGGCGGCGGTATCATGGCGCTGCGCGGCCACGTCAGCATCCAGGGTTCGACCGACATCCCCACGCTCTACAACATGCTGCCGACCTATTTGCCGCAGCCGAACGCCTTCCACGACCACGGGACGCTCGACGCCTACCTCAAAACGGAAACGCCGGAGACCGGCTGGTGGTCGAACTTCCCTAAATACGTCGTCAGCCTGCTCAAGGCCTGGTATGGCGACGCTGCGACGAAGCACAACGGCTACGCCTACAGCTTCCTGCCGAAGCTGACCGGCGACGCGTCGCAGGAACCGATCACGATGGCGATGGCGGACGGCATCGTGCGTGGGCAATTCATCTTCGGGCAGAACCCCCTCGTCGGCGCGGTCAATTCCGACATGGTCGCGCGCGGGATGGCGAAGCTCGAATGGCTGGTCGTTCGCGATTTCGCCCTAACCGAAACCGCCGAATACTGGAGAGAGGGTCGCCTGCATGAAGCCGGCGAGCTGACGCCCGAGGAGATCGGCACCGAGGTCTTTTTTCTGCCGGCGGCGCTGCCTGGCGAGAAGGACGGCACCGTCACCAACACCAGCAGGCTCGTGCAATGGCACGACAAAGTGTGCGAGGCGCCGGGCGACAGCCGTTCGGACCTGTCCTTCGTCTTCCATCTCGGGCGGCGGCTGAAGCAGCTCTATGCGGACAGCACTCTCGACCGCGATGGTGCGATCCAGGCCCTGACCTGGGACTACCCCGTCAGCGGGCCGACGGAAGAACCGGAGGCCGAGGCCGTTCTGCGCGAGATCAACGGCTACGAGGTCGCGAGCGGCACGCAGGTCGAGAAATACCACGACCTCAAGGACGACGGCTCGACGGCCTGCGGGGGCTGGATGTATTGCGGGGTCTTCCCACGCGAAGGGCACAACGTTGCCCGCTCGCGCATCGCCGACAAGCCTGGGGCGGACACCAACCATCAGGGCTGGGCGTTCGCCTGGCCGTCGAACCGGCGCACGCTTTACAACCGTGCCTCCGCCGACGTCGACGGAAAACCCTGGTCCGAGAAGAAAAAGCTCGTGTGGTGGGACGAAGGCGGGGGCAAGTGGGCCGGTACCGACGTTCCGGATTTCGAGCCGACAAAACGGCCGGATTATCGGCCGGACTGGTCGAAGAAGCCGCACGGCATGGAGGCGCTCGGCGGCGATGCGCCTTTCATCATGGAAGCCGATGGTCGATGCATGCTGTTCGTCCCTTCTGGCCTGAAGGACGGCCCACTGCCGACCCATTACGAACCGATCGAGAGCCCGGTGTTCAACCCACTCCACCCCAGCCGGCAGGTGAACCCGACGGCGAAGGTCTGGCAGCGGCCGGGCAACGAATTGCACGAGGCTGGCGACCCGCGATTTCCCTACGTGTTCTCGACCTATCGCCTGACCGAACTGCACTGCGGAGGCATCCCGACCCGTGTCATGCCGCACACGGCGGAGCTACAGCCCGAGGCTTTCGTCGAGGTCTCGCCCGAACTCGCCGCCGAACTCGGCATCGTGCATCTCGGGTGGACGACGCTGTCGACCAAGCGCGGCGAGATCGAAGTCAAGGCGATGGTGACCGAACGCGTGCGGCCCTTCACCATCGCCGGCAGGACGGTGCACCAGATCGGCATGCCATGGGTGTTCGGCGGTCGAGGCTACGCGACGGGCGACATTGCCAACGCGCTGCTTGCCATCACCGGCGATCCGAACACCAGCATCCACACCACGAAGGCGGTCACCTGTAATATCCGTCCGGGGCGGCGCGATCTCCAGCGATCCGACAGCGAGGAAAGGGTCGCCCGTGCCTGAACCTCACCCAGGGCGCAGAGCGATGGAGCACATCAGGTGCGTTCTCGACGCCCGACCGAAGAAGGACGATCACGAACTCTCGGCCGCGGCGCGATGCTTGGGCGCCTTTCGCGCCGAGTTGATCGCCGCGCAAAGCAAGGGAGAGGCGACTTCCGAAGAGCGCGAGCGCCTCTCCCATCTCAACGCAATCATCAGCGTCGTCATGAGCATGCATTTCCCGCTCGGCAACCCGCCCTGGGCGGAACTCGAAAAGGCGAAAATCTGGCTTGGCGAGCTGGTCGAAGCGGTCGAGCACTGAGACGCCGCACGTCGAGATGGCCGTCAAATCGGCCGTTTCGGTCGGAGCCTACCACCCGTCTCGACGAGGGGAGGTAAGGTCCATTCCAAGTCGCTGTACTTCGCAACACATTGAAGGCGGTTAGGCGTTCATAGTGAACGCAATTCTAATTGCCCTTGCGACTGTCGCGTGCAATGTTCCATTCAGATGCAGGCGAAAAGTTATCACCTTTCGAACCTGGGAAACAAAGCATGGCGGACTTCAACACTTTAATTGCTGAGATCGACCAGACGATCCTGAAAGGCATCGAGAAGATCGCCAAGAAGGTCGAACAGGAGATCGAAGCGTACGAGAACCAGTGCTTCGTCTCCGGCACGATGATCCGGACGGTGCGCGGCGATGTGGCCGTCGAGAACCTCGTCGTGGGCGATCGGGCGGTGACGGCGCATGGTGTCGAGCGGGAAATTCGCTGGATCGGCATGCGAGAGGTCGACTGCAACACCTCTGCCGTCCCGAGCAAGTCTTGGCCGGTTCGCGTTCGTGCAGGGGCCTTCGGCGGCGATCTGCCTGAACGCGATCTTAGCTTGTCGGCCGGTCACCCGGTCCTGGTTGGCCACGGCGACGATGAAGTGCTTGTGCCGATCATGTGCCTCATCAACGGCACGTCCGTCGCACGGGTGCCGACCGACACGGTGGCCTATTGGCATGTCGAACTCGACGCGCACGATATCTTGCTTGCCGAGGGCCTGCCGGCCGAAAGCTTCCTTGATTACGGCAATAGGTCCTGGTTCGAGAACGATGCCGACCATGTTATGACGGACCCGGACTTTGTCGCACCCGGTCTCGCCGGCCGCTGCCGTCCGGTGGCCGTCGAGGGGCCCGTGGTCGACGCGGAGCGTCGCAGGATCGATGCCCTGTTCGCGACGAGCCTGTCGGCGCAATGCAAATGGCCGCTCGACGAATATCGCGCGGCTCATTGATCGCCTAACCAGGCAGCGATCGGCGGCGTGAAGGGACGTCTCGCGCTAGATGCGTTCCTTTCCATGCGCGCCGCCGATCTTCGGCTCGCGCGCCTGACGCACGACGTGCCGCTGCCTGTCGCGACCGGGCTTGAGATCGGGGCGGGGGGCAATCCGCTTGCCCTGCCTGAGACTTGCGTCGCCGAATACGTCGACTACGAGCGAACTGCGGCCACGCAGCTGCCAGGCGGAGTCGACGTCGACCATGTTTGGGCCGGTTCGGGCTCGTTATCCGCGCAGATAAGCCCGGCGGCTGGCTATGACTTCGTGATCGGGTCGCAAGTCGCCCAATATGTGCCGAACTTTCTCGGTTGGCTGAGAGGTCTCGCCGAAGTCCTGCGGCCCGGGGGAGTACTCAATCTCTCGTTGCCCGATCGTCGGTTCACTTTCGACATCCGGCGCCAAGTCTCGACGCTCGGTGAGCTGCTCGAAGCCTACTACCACGACTATGCTCGCCCGAGCCTGCGACAGGTCTTCGATCACACCTATACTGCCGTCGCGATGGAGCCGTCGCGCCTTTGGAGCGAGGAGGTGCGGGTTGCCGATCTTCCCCGTTTTTGCGGCGAGCATGCGCTGGAGTTGGCTCATGAGAACGTCCGATGTGCTCATCGCGACGGCGCGTACATCCTGTGTCACTGCTGGGTGTTTACGCCACTCTCATTCCTCGAGCTGATCGCGGACGTGACCCGCCTTGGCCTGTTTCCACTCGTCATCAACCAGTTCTCGCCGACCGAGCCTGGCAGCTTCGAGTTTTTCGTCTCCTTCCGCCGCGACGCGGAAGAACGACCCGCGGAACTCAAACAGATGCAGCTTGCCGCGATCGACTACCTGACCCGTCTCGTTCAGCGCCAGCTTCGACAAGCCGGCCTTTTTGCGGGTTCCTGATGCATGGCGCAGCTGTGGTGGGCGCGACAGGGATTGAACCTGTGACCCCTCCCGTGTGAAGGGAGTGCTCTCCCGCTGAGCTACGCGCCCGGACGGCTCTGGAAACGGCACCGTTTCGAGCCAAGTCTGCTCCGGCAACGCCTATATCGAGAAGGGCCGGTGCGAAGTCAAACGCCTTCGCCGCTCGCGAACAGCTCGGGGTGCCGCAGCTGGAGGGCGAGGACGAGGACAAGCGTCTTGAGGTCGTCCAAGGCCCCCTTTGCTGCCTCGTCCGCAAGTGAGGCGAGCGAGATTTCCTCGACGACGATCTGCTCGCCTTCCGCTCGTAAGCCGCCGCCGGCCGCGATGCGGTCCTCGGCGCCGAACGGCGCGAGGAAAAGGTGAAGGCGCTCCGTCGAGATGCTTGGCATCGCGTACGTGCACGCCACCGGCTCAAGATCGAGAAGCCGAACGCCGGCCTCCTCGAAGGCCTCGCGGATGGCCGCTTCCTGCGGATCGTCGCCGTCGAGGGCGCCCGCGGGAGCCTCCGCCAAGTCGCCCGGCGCGCCGCAGATGATCGGACCGACTCGCCGTTGCCGAACGAGTAGCGCCATGCGTCGCTCGGGGTCATAAGGCAGCACGACGGCGGCGGCGCCGTGATCTTCGAACACGCGATCGACCTGGCTCCCGTCGCGCTCGGCGATGGTGGCGACGCCGAATGTCGTCCAGCCCCGGTAGAGCACCTTCAGAGACGGCTCGTTCAGGCGCGGAGCGGCGCCGGTCACCCGGCCTCTGCCCGGGTGGCAGTCTGGGGAAGCGTGGCGCACAACGCGACGACCGCATCCGGTAGTTGGTCGAAATGCGAGATGATGCGGTCGGGAGCGAGGTCGGCGACGGGCTCGGGGGCATAACCGAAGTCGACGCAGACGACGGGCAGGCCGGCGTTTCGCGCGGTGGCCACATCCGTCGCGGTATCCCCAATCAGGATGGAACGGGTCGGATCGCCTCCCGCGCGCTCGGCGGTCAAGCGCAGCACCGCGCCGTTGGGCTTCGACACCTCGAAGGTGTCCGCCCCAACAATCGTCGCGAAATACGGGGCGAGCCCGAGATCGCGCAGAAGCATCTTCGCCGGCACCTCGTACTTATTGGTGCAGACCGCCAAGATGTGTCCCGCCGCCGCAAGCCTGTCGAGCGCTTGGATCACCCCGGGGTACGGCAGGCTCTTTTCCGAAATATGCGCCTCATACTGAGCGAGAAAGGCGGCGAACATCTCTTCGAGCCGCGCGTCCGAGACTTGGGCACCTTGGGCTTCGAGCCCGAGCCGGATCAGGACGCGCCCTCCGCGCCCGACGAACTTGCGAGCCCGGTCGAGCGGAACGGGCGCCACGCCTTCGCGCGCAAGCACGACGTTGAGCGCGTCGACGAGATCGGGTGCGCTGTCGACGAGGGTGCCGTCGAGATCGAAGACGATGAGCGGCGGAACCTGTTTTGGCATAACGCGGCGATAAACGTTGCGATCACATCCCGCAAGCAGGGTCATCACTCGCTTCCCGCACGCCGCGATGCGGGCATGACGCGCTACCTTGGGCCGCTCTCGGCGACACGCGCCGGACTCGCGCGAAGATACCGGGTAACTGAATACCATAGCCTATTTCAGCCTACCTAGCGGGGCTTGGGCGCACGTAACTTCCTTGACTTCGAGATTCGCCGAGGGTCTAAGAACGATAAAAGAAACAGGTCAAACTCATGTTCGGCAAAACCATTTCGACCAAGACGGCCGAAATCGAGAAGAAATGGATCGTCATCGACGGCACCGGCCTCGTGGTCGGGCGCCTCGCCTCGGTCATCGCGCTGCGTCTCCGCGGCAAGCACAAGGTGAGCTTCACGCCGCACATGGACGACGGCGACAACGTCATCGTCATCAACGCGGACAAGGTCGTCTTCACCGGCCGCAAGCGCGAGGACAAAGTCTACTATCATTACACCGGCTTCCAGGGCGGCATCAAAGAGCGGACGGCCCGCTTCATTCTCGAGGGGCGCTTCCCCGAGCGCGTCGTCGAGAAGGCCGTCGAACGGATGCTTCCGCGCGGCCCCCTCGGGCGCAGGCAACTCGGCAATCTGCGCGTCTACAAGGGTGCCGAGCACCCCCACGAGGCGCAGCAGCCGCTCGCGTTCGATGTCGCCGCGCTGAACCGCAAGAACAAGGCTGCCTGATATGGCCGAGACCCTTTCGTCTCTCCAGGACCTCAAGGGCGCGACCGCGACGCCGCAGCCAGATGCGCCGGTGCACACGCAGAAGCTCGACAAACTCGGTCGGGCCTATGCCACGGGCAAGCGCAAAGATGCCGTTGCCCGCGTTTGGATCAAGCCGGGGTCGGGACGGATCGAGGTCAATGGCAAGCCGTACGAGGCCTATTTCGCCCGCCCTGTGCTGCGGATGATTTTGCAGCAGCCGCTCGGCGTCACGCAGCGGGTCGGTCAGTACGACCTTCTGGTCAATGTGGCCGGCGGTGGTCTGTCCGGTCAGGCCGGCGCGGTACGCCATGGCTTATCGAAAGCGCTGACGTATTTCGAGCCGGAGCTTCGCCCCGTGCTGAAGAAGGAAGGATTCCTGACCCGCGATGCGCGCGTGGTCGAGCGCAAAAAGTACGGCAAGAAGAAAGCCCGCCGCTCGTTCCAGTTCTCCAAGCGCTAACGGGCGCGCAAGAGGCCTGCGACATGCAAAGGCGGCTTCGGCCGCCTTTTTCTTTGTCCCTCCACCAGCGGAGCTGACATGACGACGCGTATCTTCATTGATGGCGAAGCGGGGACCACCGGGCTCGGGATTCGCGAGCGTTTAGCCGGCAAGCCGGGTGTCGAGCTCAAGAGCCTCACCGGCGAGGACCGTAAGAGCGTCGATGCCAAGAAGGCGCTCCTACACGAGGTCGATCTCGCCATCCTGTGCCTGCCCGATGCCGCTGCGAAAGAGACGGTCGCGCTGGTGTCGGCGATGCCAAACGGCCCGCGCGTGCTCGATGCCTCGACGGCGCACCGCGTCGCGCCCGGATGGACTTACGGGTTCGCCGAACTCGCGCCAGGTCAGGCCGATGCGATCCGCACGGCCAGATATGTGGCGAACCCAGGATGCTACGCTACCGGCGCTATCGCGCTCTTACGACCGCTCGTCGATGCCAAGATGCTGCCCTCGAGGACGGCAGTGTCGATCAACGCCGTATCCGGGTACACCGGCGGCGGTAAAGCGATGATCGCCGATCACGAGGCTAAGCGCGCGCCGGCTCTCGAGCTGTACGCGCTCGGTCTCGGGCACAAGCACATTCCCGAGATCATGACCTACAGCCGGCTGGAGCGGCGGCCGATCTTCGTCCCCTCGGTGGGTGCTTTCGCGCAGGGCATGCTTGTCTCGATCCCGCTTTTCCTCGACGATCTGCCCGGCAAGCCCAGCGCGGCGGACCTCGCCATGGCTCTGGCGGCCCACTACGGACCGGCCGGCCATGTGCGCGTGGCGAGCGCGAGCGAAGCGGCCCGCATCGACCCCGAGTCGCTCAACGGCACCGACGACCTCGAAGTGCACGTCTTTCCGTGTGAAGGTGAGCGTCAGGCCGTCCTGGTGGCCAAGCTCGACAACCTCGGCAAGGGCGCCTCGGGGGCCGCCGTGCAGAACCTGGAGCTGATGTTCGGGCTCTGACGGCGCTTGCTCACGCGGCGCGCACCACTTTGTGCCGCTGCTCGCCGAGCCCGGTCGCGCCGAGTGTCAGGACCTCGCCGGCCTGAAGAAAGCGCTTCGGGCTCATGCCGCCGCCGACGCCGTTCGGCGTCCCGGTGATGATCACGTCGCCGGGCTCGAGCACCATGAAGTGCGAGGTGTAGGCGACGAGCTTCGTGATCGGGAAGATCATGTTCGCCGTCGTACCCGACTGCAGGCGCGTGCCGTCGACCTCGCACCAGAGATCGAGGTTCTGCGGATCGGTGATCTCGTCCTTGGTCACCAGCCAGGGCCCCAGGGGGCCGAAGCTCGGCGCACTCTTGCCCTTGGTCCAGGTTCCGCCACGCTCGAGCTGCCAGCCGCGCTCACTGACGTCGTCCGCCAAGCAATAACCGGCAATATAGTCCTCGGCGTCTTCCTCCGCGATCCGCCAGGCGCGCGTGCCGATCACGACCGCGATCTCGGTCTCCCAGTCCAGCTTGTCGGCGTTGTGCGGCAGGATCATCGGGTCGTTGGGCCCGCACACGCAATTCGAGGCCTTCTGAAAGAACACCGGCTCCTTCGGGAACTCCATGCCGAGTTCCTTGGCATGGTCGGCGTAGTTGAGGCCGATCGCGACGAAGTTGATGGGGCGCGCGACGCAGGAGCCGAGCCGGGGCGTGCCTTCGACCACGGGCAGGTCGAGGCGGCTTCCCGCGATCTTCGCCAGCATGGCAGGCGCGAGGGCGGCGCCGTCGATATCGGCCACGAGCCGGCTCAGGTCGCAGATCCGGCCCTCGTCGTCGATCAATCCCGGCTTTTCCCGGCCCTCCTCGCCGTAGCGAACCAACTTCATGCCCATCGCTCCATTGCTTGCTAACCCGCCTCGATGAGGCGGATTGCGTCCTCGCGCTCGAAGATATGGAGCAGCGTGCGGACGGCTGGACCGGACGGGCCGGAGAGATCCGGGTCCGCATCCACGATCCGCTGCGCTGCCTCGCGTGCCAGCGGCAGGAGGCCGCCGTGCACGTCGAGCTTGGCAATTTTGAAGCCGGGCGCCCCGGATTGGCGCGTTCCCAGCACTTCACCCTCGCCGCGGAGCCTTAGATCCTCTTCCGCGATGGCGAATCCATCCTCGGTTTTTCGAAGAATGTCGATGCGGGCCTGCGCGATCTCGCCGAGCGGCGACCTGTACAGAAGGAGGCACGACGAGGCTCCCGTTCCGCGCCCGACGCGTCCCCGCAGCTGATGGATCTGGGCAAGCCCGAACCGCTCGGCATGCTCGATGACGATGATGGTGGCCTCGGGCACATCGACGCCGACCTCGATCACGGTCGTGGCGACGAGCACCTGCGTCTCGCCGGCCGCGAAGGCGGCCATCGCTGCGTCCTTGTCCGGGCCTTTCATCCGGCCGTGGACGAGCCCGATCCTGGCGCCGAACACGCCCCTTAAATGCCCGTACCTTTCAAGCGCCGCTGCAGCATCGACGTCCTCGCTCTCGTCGACGAGCGGGCACACCCAATAGGCGCGCTTGCCCTCGGCAACCGCGCGGGCAAGTCGGCTGACGACGTCGTTGAGACGTTCGATCGGCAGCGCGCGGGTTTCGATGGGCTGGCGTCCGGGCGGCTTTTCACGCAAGGCGGAAACGTCCATGTCGCCGAAATAGGAGAGCACGAGCGTGCGCGGGATCGGAGTCGCCGTCATCACCAGAATGTCGACGGCGTCGCCTTTGCCGGAGAGGGCGAGGCGTTGGTGCACCCCGAAGCGATGCTGCTCATCGACGACGGCGAGCCCGAGGTCACGAAAGGCCACCGTCTCCTGGATCAGCGCGTGCGTGCCCACCGCGATGTCGATCGCCCCCTTGCGCAACCCCTCCAACGTTCGGCGCCGCTCGCCCGGCGTATCGCGGCCAGTCAGGAGCACCATATGCAGGCCGGCCTTGGCGGCGCGCGGCGCCAATCCGGCGAAATGCTGGCGGGCCAGGATTTCCGTCGGGGCCATCAGCACGGCTTGACGCCCTGCCTCGACGACATCGGCCATGGCGAGAAGGGCGACGAGCGTTTTGCCGGAGCCGACATCGCCTTGCAGCAGGCGAAGCATGCGGGCGGGCGCCGCCAAATCGCCGCGAACCTCGGCCAGCGCCGCCTGTTGCGCTTCCGTCAAGGTGAAAGGCAGGGCGGCCTCGATCGCGTCCGCCTTGGTGCGGGGGCCAGCGCTCGGCCGGCCGGTCCGCACGCGGAGCCGCTTACGCATCAGCACGAGCGCGACCTGATGCGCGAAGAGCTCGTCGAAGGCGAGGCGCACGCGGGCCGGCGCATCGAGCGCGATCGCGTCAGGCGAGCCGGGCCGATGTATCGCCGCTAGCGCTTCGCCGAATGTCGGCATGGGCGGCAATCTCACGCTTATGCCGTCGAACCAGTCGGGCAGCAGCGGCACGCGAGATAACGCTGCGTCGACTGCTTTACCTAGCACCCGCGGGTACAAGCCGTCGGTGAGGCCGTACACAGGCTCGGTCATCGGCATGGCGGCGAAGCCGGCTTCGTCGACCACGTGATCTGGATGCACCATCTGCCGGTGGCCATCGTAGATTTCGAGCCTGCCCGAAACCCAACGCTCCGCGCCGAGCGGCAGGCTTTTCTCGATCCAGGCGTGATTGGCGAGAAAGAACACCAGCATCACATCGCCGGTGTCGTCCTCGATCAAGACCTTATAGGGCGCGCGCGAGCGGGGCGGCGGCGCTCGCCGATCGACGATCTTCCCCCGCAGGGTCACGATCTGGTCCACCGGAGCTTCGGCGATGGGCGGCTGACGGCGCCGGTCGACCACCGCGTGGGGCAGATGAAACAAGACGTCGATCACGCGCGCGCCGCCGCCGTCCGGCCCGACCAGCCGATCAATCAGCTTCCCTGTCTTCGGACCGATGCCGGGAAGGTTCGAGGCCGAGGCGAAGAGCGGCGTGAGGAGGTGCGGACGCATGGGCTGTGGCTGACAGCGTGGGTGGCGGACGCTATATGTCAGCCGGACGCGCTTCAACCAAGCAGCGCTTCCGGGAGAGCAGATGTCCGATCCCGACCCGCGCCACGATCTCGACGTTCGCCGCCGCCGCATCCTGTTTCGGTCCTGGCACCGCGGCACGCGTGAGATGGACCTCTTGATGGGGCGGTTCGCCGATGCCGAATTGAAAGGTCTGCCCGATGCCGAGCTCGACGACCTCGAGCTGCTCATGGAGGCACCGGACCGGGACGTGTTCTCGTGGCTGACCGGAGAAATGCGCGTTCCCGGCAATTACGACACGACGGTTTTTCGGCGCGTCCGCGCCTTTCACACCCACGACGCCCCTCTTCACATCTAGCCAGTCGCCGCCGTTTACATCGCAAGCGCGATCTGACTATCGTCCCGGAACTCCTTGAAAACACGCGAGTCGAGCAGAATCCATGCGCGCCGAAGCCGAAGCGCTCGTCGAGAACATCAAGCAATCCATGGGATTGCTGAGGAGGCATCTTTGACGTCGATGCATCCACGCGTCGATTGGCGGAGCTGAACGCCAAGGTCGAAGATCCCGCGCTTTGGAACGATGCCGAAGCAGCCCAGAAGATGATGCGGGAGCGCACCGACCTCGAAGAGCGCCTTGGATCGATCGCCCGGTTCGAGCGCGATCTCGAGGACGCCGTCACACTCGTCGAGCTTGGCGAGATGGAAGAGGACGCGCCGACGGAGCGCGAAGGCATCGAGGCGCTAAAAGGCCTCAAGCAGGAAGCGGAACGCCGGCAGATCGAGGCGTTGCTGTCGGGAGAGGTCGACCCCAACGACACCTACATCGAAGTGCATTCCGGGGCAGGGGGCACCGAGAGCTGCGACTGGGCGCGGATGCTGTTTCGCATGTACGCGCGCTGGGCGGAGCGCCACAAGTACAAGGTCGAGATCATCGAGGAAACAGCCGGGGACGAGGCCGGCATCAAGTCTGCCACCCTTCTCGTCAAAGGCCACAACGCCCACGGCTGGGCCAAGGTCGAGTCCGGCGTCCATCGGCTCGTGCGCATCTCGCCCTTCGACTCGAACGCGCGGCGGCACACGAGTTTCGCCTCAGTTTGGGTCTACCCCGTCATCGATGACAGGGTCGAGATCGACGTGAAGGAGTCGGACTGCCGCATCGACACCTATCGCTCGTCGGGCGCCGGCGGGCAGCACGTCAACACCACGGATTCGGCCGTTCGCATCACCCACATTCCGTCGGGCATCGTTGTCGCTTGTCAGGGCGAGCGGTCCCAACACAAGAATCGCGCGACGGCCTGGAACATGCTGCGCGCCCGGCTCTACGAGCAGGAGATGGCGCGGCGCGAGGCCGAGGCCAACGCGACCGAAGCGGCCAAGACGGAGATCGGCTGGGGCCACCAGATCCGCTCCTACGTGCTGCAGCCCTACCAACTCGTCAAGGATCTACGGACCGGCTACACGTCGGGCACGCCGGGCGAGGTTCTCGACGGCGAACTCGATTCGTTCATGGAAGCCGCCCTCGCCCAACGCGTCCACGGCGGCGGGCCCGATGCCGTCGAGGACGTCGACTAGGATTTCGCGATGTCAGATGCGCAAGGGCGACGCGAACCGGCCTTCAACATCCCTGCCGTGATCGTCGTGTGGTGCGCCATCCTGCTCGGCATTCACGGCGCCAGGATGCTTGTCAGCAACGAAGCCGATAACGCGCTGATCGCCGAATTCGCCTTCGTTCCAGCGCGGATCACCCTGGCGCTGCATCTGGTCCCGGGCCAGTTGGCGAAGGCCTACCAGGTGACTGTCGGCCGAAACGCGATCGTAGCGGCGCAACTCGATTTCCTGATCGGGGAAGGCCAACTCCGCGTCTGGTCCCTGATCACCTATGCCTTTCTTCACGCGAGCTGGGCGCATGTCGGCTTCAACTGCATCTGGCTGGTCGCCTTCGGTTCGGCCGTGGCCCGGCGCTTCAGCGCGGTCCGCTTCACGCTGCTTATGCTCGTGGCGGCCGTGGCCGGGGCTCTCGTGCAATATATGGCGGACATCACGAGCTTCCAGTTGGTGATCGGCGCGTCGGCGGCGGTCTCCGGCGCGATGGGGGCGGCCGTGCGCTTCGTCTTCCGGCCCAGCGAGGAGCCTCGCCGCATCTTCGATCGCGCCCTACTGAACGAGGCGTTTCGCCAGCCGGCGCTGTCTCTACGACAAACCGTGACAACGAAAGCAGCCCTCGTCTTCGTCGTCGTCTGGTTCGGCACCGATCTCCTGTTCGGCATTTTTCCTGCGCTCAGCGGGATCAGCGACGCCCCGGTGGCGTGGCAGGCGCACATTGGCGGCTTCCTCGCCGGCTTGCTGCTATTTCCCTTGTTCGACCGAAGAGTGCAGAGCGCGCCACCCTCGCTCGAACAGGAAGACGCATCCGCCGATCTCGTTCTCGGGCGCGACGAGCCTCCGGCGATCTGACTAGGTGTTGGCGAGCGTCGTCTTGAGGGTGCTGGCGAGGTCGTCCATGCGGAACGGCTTCTGAAGAACCGGGCGCTGCGAATGCGCGTTGGGAATGCCGGAACGGCCGTAGCCCGTCGTAAAAATAAAAGGGCAGCCCCGTGTCGCGAGGAGGTCGGCCACCGGGTCGATTTTCTCGGCGCCGAGATTCACATCGAGAAGCGCACAGTCAACGGGTTCGCGACCGATAAGGTCGAGCGCGTCGGACACCTGGGATACCGTTCCCGCCAATCCGAAACCAAGCTCGTCGAGCATGTCTTCGAGGGTCAAGGCAATGAAAGGTTCATCTTCCACGATGAGGATGAGGGACTTTTTTTCGCCGCTGTCGCCCATCTAAGCTGTGAAAACCTTTGCCCGCCCCGATGGACCGGGAAATTGCGCTCAGATGCGGCCAAAGTCTAGCCCAAGATCGGCTAGGGCCGACATTTGCGCCGAAGTGCCACTGGTTACAGGAAACTAGCGCAGCGCTCCCGATCGACGGAAAGAGACGGCGAGAGCGAAGCCGGCAGTCAGCCAACCAGCGATAAGAATGATCCCGCCGGCAGGCGCCGCAAGCCTGACCGGTGCGATGCCGGCGAGACCTCTCAGCGCGAGATCGCCTGAGAACAAGAAGACCCCTAAAGCGATGATCGACCCGGCCAGGCAGATACCGAATGGCCTACCCGCAACGACCGCCGCCGTGCTCAGCGCGACCAGCGCACCGGCGTGAAAGAGCAGGAAATAGGCCGCCGTCGTCACGACCGTGCCGCCCGCAATGTGGGCCCCGGCGGCAGCGAGACCGACGCCGGTAGCTCCGAATAGTCCGGCGAACATCGCGAGACCCGCCACCCAGCCGCGCATCGTTCCGATCCCGTTCAAACCTCGGCAACGGCGGCGACGGATGTCCTGACGCCCTGCCGAGACCAACGAACACGCGCCGCCTCCAGGCCCCAAACGGCGCCGATGCAGAGGAAGAGCTGGCGCCAATGGTCGACATCGATCTGGAGGCCTTGGACCAGGAGGACGAACATCGTAGGAGCGTAGACCTGGGCGAGGCGCCGGTACGGAGACCTTACATACATAAGCCGGAACCCGACGAAACACGAAATAAGGGCGATGCCGATCCACGTGAAGCCGCCGATCCAACCGTCGTTGGCAAAGCCGCCGATGTAGGAATTATGCGGTTCAAGACCGAAGATGAGACGAAAACGCAGCGGCCCGAAGCCGCCGGGAGTTTCCACGAGCATCGGGAGCGATCGGACCTGGTTGCCGAACCGGCCGGTGACCCCCTCGTCGTAATCCTGCGCCACCTCTGCGCGCTTGAAGAAGAAGTTGCGGACGTCGGGCACCGACAGCATCGCTCCGAGCGCCACGACCCCGACAAGTCCCGCGATTGTAGTCATGCGCACCACCCGCCGACGCAAATAGCGGGTGTCCGCCGTCAGGTAGCCGGACACGACGACTAGGATGAGCGCGCCTAGCGTCGCGCCCCAGGACCCGCGCGAAAACGAGACGAAGACGCCGAGTAGAACCACGATCAGGCTCGCCATGCTGAGCAGAATACGTCGTGTCGTCCCGAGCAAGAGGATTTGCAGGAGATAGGCGGCGGAGAGGACGAGGTAGGAGCCGAACACGTTCGGATCCTTGAAAGTGCCCGAGACCCGGCCTTCGTAGGTGGTCAGCGCCGGACCGAGCCCGCCGAGATTGAGATAGCCGACAAAGCCGACGAGAGCCGACACGATGGCCCCTGCAGTGAACGCCTTGAGACAGAGCGACGCGCGCTCGTCCGTGCGCTCGCTGAAGAACAGGGTGAAGAACACGGTGGTGACGAAAAGGTAGAGGGACTGCAGCTGATAGAGTTGCGCATCGTGCTCGTCCCAATAAGGCATCAACGAGAGGAAGCCCGCGGCTTCGAAGACGCACCACAGCGCCAAAATGGGCACGAGCGCTTTGTGCAATCTGAAGCCGCCGATGAACCATATCGGGATCGCGACGAGAGCCAGGAAATCGTACGGCGAAGGTTCGATCAGCGACAGCATGCCGAAGAACACGAACGTCGCGAAAACGGCATTGACGAGATGCTGGTACTCGAATGCGAGGCGCCGAAACTTGAATGAGGGCGCAGCGGAGGCGCCGCTCACGACGAGTGCTTCCAGCGAACGATGACCTGCTCGCGAACAAGGAGGCGCCGCCCTGTGCTGCAACTCGCGACATTCATCGACGTGAAGAAAAGGTCGGGGCGGTCGCCGACCTCGTCATAGTTGCGCGATGGGGAGGCTGGATCGAGCAGGGCAGGGTAGTTCACGATGGTCGGACCGGCGCGGCAGAGGTCGTTGTAGAGGGTTTGCCCGGCAAGCAGGATTCGCGGCAGTCCCCAATGGATCAGGTCTGGGCTTGCTGCATAGTAGACGCCGTCGACCGGCATCGCGCCGGCCGCCTTGGCCTGGAAGACAGCGATCCAGGTTCGACTGAGGCGATGGTAGGTCAACGAACCGACCGGGAACACGAAGGGTTCGATCGGTCGGCAGGCCGGCTGGTTCTCGACCTTGGTTCGATACGGGTCGCGGTAGCGGATCGTGTAGCCCTTGCCGTCGAAAGCGCGCCAGCTACCGGCGTCCTTAGGATCGGCCGTCCGGAACAGGCAGACACCGTCGAGTTGACCAGTCCACCCGGTCGTCGAGATCATCGCGTAAACGTATCGCCCGTCGGAAACGACGTTGGACGGGTTGAAGAAGCCGCGCTGCCGGCCCTGCTCGACGTCCTGCTTGAACGGGGCCGCCGCTACGACGAACGGAGCCACTCTCTGGAAGTCGCGGCCCTCGTCGTTGGATTGATAGGCAACGATCGTATTATACCAGCAGGCGAGGTCGCCGGAGGAGCCGCAGCGGCCGAAGTGGTCGGCGTGGTATTCGTGGTGGACCAGCGCGCTCACCGTGTGGCCGTCCGCGGTCCACGTCGCCGCGATGAAGTTGCGGTCGGCGTAGCTCGCAGGGTTGCCATCCGCGGGCGAGCCGAGCGCGACGTGACAATCGATCTTGAGGTGGGCGAGATCCGGTCCGACGAGCGCGCGGGCGACGTCGTGCAACGCGAACATCACGGTCCGGCCGTCCGCAGCACGATACGCGCGAGGGTTCAGATCCGGCATATCGTCCGGCGAACAGCCGTCGCGTGCCGAATCGAACACGATCGAAGGCGCGCCGACGATCTCCATCGACAGATCGTCGGCGGCCCGAGCGGGCGCGGAAGCGAGAGCCAGCGCGAGAAGTGCGAGACGAAACAGCACTGTCATCGTCCCGGGTCCGGTCGTCAGTAAGCGTTCTTGGTCTTCAGCAGCGCGATCGGCGTCGCGACGAGAACGTAGAGGTCCAGGAAGATCGACCAGTTCTCGATGTAGAACAGGTCGCATTCGACGCGCTTCTGGATCTTTTCCGACGTGTCCGTCTCGCCGCGCCAGCCGTTGATCTGTGCCCAGCCGGTGATGCCGGGACGCACCCGGTGGCGGGCGAAATAGCCATCGACGACTTCGTCGTAGAGCGCGTTCGCCGCCTTGGCGTGTACCGCGTGCGGCCGTGGCCCGACAAGAGACAGGTTGCCCTTGAAAACGACGTTGATCAGCTGCGGAAGCTCGTCGAGCGACGTCTTGCGGATGAGCCGTCCGACCCGGGTCACGCGAGGGTCATCTTTCGTGACAAGCCTCGATGCTTTGATATCCAATTGATCGATGAACATGGAGCGGAATTTGAAAACTTCGATCAGTTCGTTGTTGAAGCCGTAGCGCTTTTGGCGAAACAGCACGGGGCCTCGCGAGTCGAGCTTCACCGCGAGTGCCACGAGAAGCATGATCGGCGCGAAGAGCAGCAGACAGAGAGCTCCCACGAGACGATCGAAGAGCGATTTGAGAACGATGTCCCATTCCGCAAGCGGCTTGTCGAAGAGGTCGATGACCGGCACTTTGCCGATGTAGGAGTAAGCCCGCGGCCGGAAGCGCAGCTTGTTCATGTGGGCGGCGAGACGAATGTCGACCGGTAGAACCCACAGCTTGCGCAGCATGGTGAGCAGGCGCTGCTCCGCGGAGATCGGCAGGGTGAAGATGACGAGATCGATGGGCGTGCTGCGCGCGAACTCGACGAGGTCATCGACGTTGCCGAGCTTGGGAAAGCCGCCGACCATATCGGGCGATCGTTCGTCCGTCCGGTCGTCGAAGATGCCGAAGATGTGCAGGTCTTCGCTGCCTTGTTTCGTGAAATCGTTAAGCAGTTGCAGCGCCGCCGCACCGCCGCCGACGATGACCGTCCGGCGCGACAGCTTGCCGGTTCGCGTGAAATGGTTGGTCAGGACCGACACGGCGAACCGCTCGATCGAGAGAGCGATAAAGCCGAAGAATGCCCATTTGCCGAGCCAACCCCGGGCGAGGACCGGGTCAACGTGGGCGAGATGGCACGCGAGGGCCGCCGCACCGAAGACGCCGAACCAGGAAGCGGAGATGCGTAAGCCGAAGCGGGTGGGCGCGCGCAACGCAGCGATACGATAGCTGCCCAGGGACTGAAGCACGATCACGATGAGCAGGGCGAGAAGCGGCGCGCCAAGTAGCGGAACCAGCGGCATGCTTTCGGCAGATTTGGTGGTGACGAGGTAAGTGGCGAGACCGGCGAAGGCGGCCAACCCAAGCTCGCCGAGGCGCACCAAACCTTCGAGAATCGTTGCGGAAACGATTCGACGGCCTCCGCTCCGCGCCAATTGCTCCGCGAGGTGATCGAGCGTCTGCGCGTGCGGATTCGTGCGCTCGCCAAAGATCTGTTGGGCGGTCTCGACCGATCTCAGATCTTGCGCCGAGAAGGCTGCCATAGGTTGCTCTCGAACCGTTTATTGGGCCAAAGCGGAAAAGCGCTTGGGAACGCTTGCCGGCATGGCCCTTCTGAGAAAAGCGTCGCGATAGCCGGCGATGACCGAGTCGGCCATCATCGAAACGGAAAAGCGGGTCGCAACGAAGGCGGCGAGTTCTTCCGCCTGAGATCGGACGAGAATCGAGTCGGCCGTCACCGTCTCTTGCATCGCGTCGGCGAGCATGATCGGGTTGTCGCAGGGGATGAGTCGATCCCTGTAAGGTCCGAAGATTTCGCCGATCCCACCGGCGTTGGTCGCAACCATCGGGATCTGCGCTCCGGCGGCTTCGAGGACGATGTAGGGCAAGGACTCCGCGCGGCTCGGGACGACAAGTATCCGGCCCAGCGCGAAGGCGCGTCGAGCTGGTAGAGCACCCTTAAAAGCCACTTGCGTGGCGACGCCGCGTACGCGCGCCTGCAGCTCGAGCTTCTCCTGATCCGGTCCGGAACCGACCAGGTTCAGATTGAAGGGTCGACCGAGACGGCGCGAGAGGAGCGCCAGCGCGTCGATCAGGGTATCGATGCCCTTGGCTGATCGGAGCTCGCCGACGTAGAGGAAATCCGCCGCGCTGCCATCGGGAGTCACAGGTACGAATTCTTCCGGCGTGATCCCGTTCTGCACGATACGGACGAGCGACGATGTCTCGCCGATCCGTTCATGAAAGCGATTGGCGATGAAGATACTCTCGAACAGCAGCATGTCGGTGACGGCCGCGAGAAGCTTCTCGACGCCCATGTAGGTGGCCTGCACCATCGGTGCGGCGATATGGTTGAAGCTCCCGCCATGAGGCGTGTAGCCACGCACCGGCGGGTTCTCGCGACGGACAAGACCGGGAAGACGTGCGTAGAGACCACCCTTGGACCCGTGGCCGTGCACCACGTCGGCCTTGACGCGCCGGGCGTGGAGTTCGACCTTAATCACGTTGCCGACGTCCTGGACGTGAGGATGGCGCAGCATGGGAATGCGCTTGATGCCGAGCGCCAAGTCCGGCTCGAGTCCGGCGAGCGTCTCCGCCGCGCGCTCGCCGCCGGTCAGGCTGTCGACCACGAGGCCGACCTCATGTCCGCGCGCAACCTGCTCGCGCGTCAGGTCGAGAACATGGCGGAACAGACCGCCGATCGGCGCGCGCAGAACGTGAAGGACCCGCAGCTTGCGGTCGGAAAGGTCGGCGGGCTCGCTCATGGTTCAAGACAATGGCGAGCAAGCCTAAAAAAACCGTTCCCTCACGAAGACGGTATCGCCGGGTTTGATCGGCTGGGCCACCGGGACGCTCGCCGTCACGGGGTGTCCGTCGACGACGCGGGTGAGGTCGACCTCGTCCTTGTTGGCGCGTGGGGAAAACCCGCCCGCTACCGCGATCGCCGTTTCCGCCGTCATGCCGGCGATGTAAGGGTACTGGCCGGCCGTCGTGACTTCGCCGAGCACGAAGAAGGGTCGGAACGCATCGACTTCGATCGACACCTTCGGCTCCCTGATGAAGCCGTTCCTCAGCTTATCCTGAACGCTGCGCTCCAACGCGGCCGGGGTCAGTCCCTGTGCGCGCACGGTGCCGATGAGCGGCATGGAGATATTGCCGGTACTGTTGACGGCGTAGGTGTTGCTCAGGCCGTCCTGACCGAAGACGATGACCCGCAGTCGATCGCCGCTCGCCAACGTGTACGGCACGTCGGCTTGGAAATCGGCGTACCCGTTCTGCCGCGGCGCGCAGCCGGCGAGAACGATCGAAGCCGTCAGCCAAAAGAGACCGAACCAGAGCCGCATGTATCCGCCGCAAGTGGAAGAGGCGACGGCGCGGCCGCCGCAAATCATGCCTGGAGTGTTATGGCGACGTGGTTAACAAAGGCTTGTCGCGAAATCGCGCGGTGGTTAACCCGGCTTCAACCTTAACATTGTTTGCTGCGCTATGTTTCTCCAGGCGCGAGACGGTTGATGGCGCGTTCCCAAGATGCCGATGCGAGCCAGAACGATCACGCAAACGAGATCGATGTGCGCGCCATCGGGTCGGCACTCAACCGCCGCCGCCGAACGTATCTCGTTCCGACCGCTCTCGCGTTCGCCCTCATTGCTCTTTACGTCACCATTGCGACGCCGCGGTACACCGCCCAAACGCAGATCCTGCTCGAAAACCAGGAGACGTTCTTCACGCGGCCCGATCGGATCAGCCTACCTTCCGAGACGGCCGCGCAGCTCGACGAAGCGGCCGTGGCGAGTCAGGTGCAGCTGATCAACTCGCCCGATATCGCGCGGCGTGCCATTCGCCAGCTCAAGCTTGCGGGCAACGACGAGTTCGATCCTTACGCTAGAACGAATCCGATCACGCGCGCCCTCATGCTCGTCGGTTTGGTGTCGGACCCGACTCGCGAGAATGCCGAGTCCCGCATGGTCGAAACGTTCGGGCAGAAGCTGACCGCGTATTCGCCACCCAAGACACGGGTCCTGACGATCGAGTTCACGAGCCGCGACGCAACGCTCGCGGCGCGCGCCGCCAACACGGTCGCCGAGCTCTACATACAGGAGCAGTCGGCCGCCAAGCGCGCCCAGGCCCAAGCGGCTGCGGAAGCCTTGTCCGCGCAGATCGGCGAACTGCGTGTCAAGCTTGCCAAAGCCGACCATGAGCGCGAGCAATACCGCACCAGTTCCAATCTTCTCGCCGGCAGCAACAACATGACCATCGGCGGTCAGCAGCTCGCCGACATCAACAGCGATCTCTCCAGGGCGCGCAGTCTTCAGGCCGACGCGCAGGCGAAATCGTCGATGATCCGCGAGCTATTGCGGGCCGGCAAGGCGGCCGACGTCGCCGAAGTCACCAACAACGACATCGTGCGGCGTATCTGGGATCAGCGGTCGGTGGCGCAGGCCCAGCTCGCTCTGGAGTCACGCACGCTGCTGCCCGGACATCCAAGGATTAAGGAGCTGACCGCCCAGGTGGCCCAGTACGAGGCCGCCTTGAAGAGCGCCGCGAAGCAGGCCGCGAGTACGCTCGAGAACGAGGCCTCGATCGCCGGACAGCGCGTCGCCAACCTCGAAGCTGTCCTGAGTCAGCAGAAGAAGGCCGTCGGCGTTTCGAACGGCGACGAGGTGCATCTCCGGGCCTTGGAGCGCATCGCGCAAAGCTTCAAGGACCAGCTCGAAAGCTCGACGACGAAGTACGAGGAGGCCGCCGCGCGCCAGTCGTCCACGGCCACGCCCGCCGACGCGCGCATCATTTCGCGCGCCGTGCCGCCACGGCAGCCGTCATACCCCAAGAAGGTGCCGTTCATCGTCTTCGGCACGGTCGCGACCTTCATCTTCGCCGCCGGTTTCGTGGTCGCCTCGGAACTCATGGCAGACAGATCGGTCGTCGCGAGCGAACCCGGATCTCATTCGAAGTCCACCGACACGGCGGAGGCTGCGGTCGTCGCGACCCAATTTGAGACCACACCTTCCGTTGAGCTTCCCGAGCAGGTCGTGCCGGAAAAGGCCTCAAATCTGCCATTTGCAAGAACGGGACTCCCGTCGTTTCGGCGCAACCTTCTGAAGGCGTTCTCCCCGGCGGTCGATGACGACGCGCTCGTCTTCGCGCCTGCGAAAGACACTCCTTCGCGTGGCTTCTTACGGCGATCATCGGAAGCGGCTGCCACTGGCACGGTCCTGAGCGCCGCGCTCGCTTACCTCGGCAAGTTTGGCCGATCGGCAGAGCAGTCCGAACCTCTCGCAGCACCGGCTCGTGCAGAAGCCGATCTCCAACCGTCTGGCATCGGCTGGGACATTGCCGAGCCGCAAGTGCCGGCAGCTGCTCAGACCGCCATCGATCCCGTCGTACAGCCGCAGGACAACCTGCCCTCAATCGTCGAGCGTGTCGTCGCTTCGCACGTGCCGGGCCGTGGTCTGCATCTCGTCGGAACCAGCATCGGTGGGGATGCGACCTCGACCGATCGCCTCATCGCGCTCGCCCGATCGCTCGCCGAGAAGGGGAGATCGTTGATCGTCGATCTCGGGACGACACCGGTGAAGCTCGCCGTTCTAAGCGATGCCATCGAGGGTCGCGCCAAGATCATGACGCTCGCGGGTCTTTCCGAACTTCTCGCCGGTAACGCCAGCTTCGCCGAGGTGATCCATCGCGACTATGCCTCGCGCTTGCACTTCATTCCGACAGGATTGCATGATGCCGACTTCCGCGACTTCGATCTCATCCTCGATGCCCTATCGGAAACTTACGACTTCATCGTCTTGCTCACGCCGGCGTTTCCGCAAAGCGAGATCGCGAAGGTGATGGCGCCTTACGCCGATTTCGTGGTCTTGGCGGCGACGATCGAGTCTGATCGGGAGGAACTGCGTGTGCTGGAAGCGGAGATGATCGAAGCCGGCGCGCGCGACGTCGTGGTCGTGGAGCGGACCGCCCCGCTGGCGCAACAAGTCGCGTAAGCGCGGCGCCCTCAGGCGCGCGCAGCGCGCAAACGCTTGAAGATGCCGAGAAGGCGGGGATCTCTCTTGATCTTGCGCTTGGCGGTGAGCCGGAGCCGGGCGAAGGCGGCATAAGCACGTCCTCGCAAGCTTGTGGGAACCACTACGTCGAGGAGCGGGATCGCTTCGTCGCAAAAGGTCGCCTTGTAAGCCGCTTCACCGATGCCGAGATCGAAGCGGCGAAGGCCGGCGGTGCAACAGGCGGCCATGACGCGCATCAGGAGAAGGTCGCCGGGGCTTGTCCGAGCGATCTCCTCATCGCCGTCGAAGGAGCTGAACATGCCGCTCCACTGGCCGGCATGCGCCGCTCCGCCGTAGACGGCGACGACCTGCTCGCCGGCATAGAGAGCGTGGAGCTCGATGCCACTGCCTGATGGCGGGCTCGCCTTTTCGAGAAAAGTTCGCATTTCCGGCGCGTCGAAGTCGGACGCGATCCCTTGCGCGCGGAAGCGAGCGAGCTTTTGGGTCAGGAAGGCATCGATGACCTGCTCTTGCTCATCAAGACGATGCACAACGCGATGCGCCACCGGGCCGAAGCTCGCAAGCTTCGCTTCCTTCTTGCGAAGCTTTTTGCGCGCATCCTTGGAGAGCTTCTCCGCAAACAAGGTTTCCGCCTGCTCTGCCAGGGCCGTTCCGTAGGCGAAACTCGGGCTTTCGCTGCTGAGAAGTCTGGCGAAAGGATTGTCGAAGCCATCCCAGCTCAGGGGTTGGTTGGCGAGCTCGAAAACGTCCGGTCCCGAACCGTTGCAGGCCTGTGAGGCTTCGCGAAGCAAGCGGCGGAGATCTGCCGCGCTCCATAGGTTTGGGCGGCGCAGCAGCGGCATGTTGAAGTTGGCATCTTTGCCGCCGAGCCATGTGGCCACGCGGAACGGACCGCGCCGCCTCAGCCCCAGGCAGAGGAGAGCGGCGGGGCGTTCGTCGTGATCGCGCGCAAGGACGAAGAACGGCGCGAGCGTCGCCCTTCGCCCCATCGTCTCAAGCCAGGGGAGCACGAAGGCACGCGTCTGATAAATGGAGCAGGGCGCCTGTGCTTCGAGATCACGCCACCCCTCGAGGATCGGCGTCGCGTTCGTGAACACCTCGACGCGGGCGAAAGGAGCGATCGGTAGAACGCCGGCTGCGGGATGGACCGCGTCGCATGTGTCAAAAGTTCTTGCAGCCATGGAATGACGATAGCAACGAAACCTCAATGCGACCTTGCGAGACTTGGTCAAGGATCTCGTAAAGGAAGCGATGCGTGGCGACGATGAAGGAGCAGATCATCGGCGCTGGTTTCGCCTTCTTCAAGGCGACGCGGCTACACAAAGGTCTGGCGCCCATCACACGAGGGCGGGGCGCCATCCTCATGCTCCACCATGTGCGACCGTTTCAGGGTGAGGATTTTGCGCCGAACCGGCTCCTCGAGATCGAGCCCGGTTTCCTCGACGCCGCCCTGAACCGCGTGAGGTCGTTGGGGTTCGATCTGGTGTCGATGGACGAGGCGGTGCAACGGATCGACAAAACGGGGGACCGGCCGTTCGTCGCCCTCACGTTCGACGACGGCTATCTCGACCTCGTCGAACACGCCCTCCCTGTCCTGGAGCGCCACGAGGCTCCGTTCGCAGCCTACATCACGACGGGCTTCGCTGATCGTTCCGCCCGATTGTGGTGGGTCGAACTGGAGAAGGCGATCGGCGCGCTCGACCACGTCGCGGCGGTCGCGAACGACGTGCCGATCAATTTGCCGGCGGCGACGCCCGACGAGAAGGCGACGGCGTTCCGCACGCTGTACTGGATCCTTCGCGGCGGCTCGGAAGAGCGCTTGCGCAATGTCGTCTCCGACCTCGCCGGTCAGGCCGGCATCAAGAGCCGTGACCTGGTCGAGCGGCTATGCCTCGACTGGGACGGCGTGCGTCGTGTTGCCCGACATCCGCTTTGCACAATCGGCGCACACACGCTGACCCATCCCATGCTCGCCAAGCATGATGCGACATCGGTGCGGCGCGAGATGACGGCGAGCCGGCAGCGGATCGAGACCGAGATCGGCCTCCCAATCCGCCATTTCGCCTATCCCGTCGGAGATCCGACATCGGCGGGACCGCGCGAATTCACCCTCGCCGCGGAGCTCGGCTTTTCGAGCGCGGTGACGACGCGACCCGGGATGATCTTCCCCGAACACGGACGAAGCCGGACGGCGCTGCCGCGACTGTCGTTGAACGGCAATTGGCAGAATCTCGACAGCCTCGAGGTCCTGCTCTCGGGCGTGCCTTTTGCGATCTGGAACAAAGGCCGGCTCGTCGCCTGAACCGATCTCAGTCACCCTCCGGCGTAAAGCCGGGGTCCGGCCGCTCCATCCAGCGGATCAGAGGCATGATCGGAAGCACCCAGGCGAGGCCGATGGTCGCATAATACAGCCACTGCAGAAGATCGGGCGCACCCTGGACGAATCGCGCCTGAGCCAACGCCATCGCGACGAGCGCGTAGACCACCACGAAGGCGAGCGTGGCGATAACGCCGAGAAGCTTACGGTTGCGTCGTCGCATGGAAAGTCTCGACAAAACAGGGCGGAGAGGCTCGGTGCAGACCGAGACCGGATATGCGCTTGTGGACACGACTTGGCAGCGGTCTTATCTGCCGTCCCACGCGCGTCAACATCAGCCGGACAAAACCTGAGCCTTTCCATGACCGACGTCGCTGCCGCCCCCTTGAGCTTCGGTCAGATCGATGCGGCGCAACCGCGGGGGCGGTCTCGCGGAGTCTGCGCATGGCTGTGGAGCGTTGCCGGGCTCGTCTTTTTGATGGTGTTCCTCGGCGGTGCGACGCGGCTGACCGAGTCCGGACTGTCCATCACCGAATGGAAACCGGTGACAGGCGTCATCCCGCCCCTCGACCATGCCGCGTGGGCGGCGGCCTTCGACAAATACAAGCAGATCCCACAATACCATTCCCTGTTTCCTGACATGACGCTTGGGCACTTCCAGGCCATCTTCCTGATGGAGTGGCTACATCGGCTCGTCGGACGGTTGCTCGGCGTCGCGCTCGTCTTACCCATGGCCGTGTTCTGGATGCGCGGGCAGCTGACGACGCGGCTGAAGTGGCAGTTGCTCGGCCTCTTCGCCCTCGGTGGTCTGCAGGGTTTCGTCGGCTGGTGGATGGTGTCGTCCGGATTGAGCGGACGCATCGAGGTCGCGCAGGAGCGGCTGGCGACGCATCTCCTCCTCGCCTCGATCACGTTCGCAGCGCTGGTATGGATCGCGACGGCGCAGAAGACGAGCGCTCCGGTCGATCGTGTCCCGGCATGGCTGCGGCATGTCGCAACCGGCTTCATCCTGATCGTCCTGCTTCAGATCGGCTTCGGCGCGCTCGTCGCCGGGCTGCGTGCCGGACAGGTCTATAACACCTGGCCTCTGATGGATGGTCGGCTCATCCTACCTGGGAGTGTGCTGGCGGACTTGTCGCCGCTCTGGCGCAACGTCGTGGACAACATCGCGACGGTGCAGCTCCAGCACCGGATGACGGCGTACCTGCTCCTTACCGTCGCAATTCTGCAAGCCGCCGCGACCGCTCGCGCCGCGCCGGGCACGTCGGCGTCGCGCCGCGCCATGGCGCTCGCCGTTCTTGTCGCGACGCAGGCAACATTCGGCGTGATGACGCTCGTGCTCGTGGTTCCCGTCTGGGCCGGGTTGCTCCATCAGCTCTTCGCAATGGTCGTTCTCGCGATGAGCGTCTTGCACCGCCAACGCCTCGAGGCGAGCCGGCCCGTCGAGCACTCGATCGCCGTTGGCGGTCAGGTGGCCAGCGCCTGATCGAGATCGGCGATGATATCGTTCTTGTCCTCGAGGCCGATCGCCAACCGGACGACGGTTTGGCCTCCCTCCCGCGCCGCGGCTCCGCTATGTCGGCCCTTCGCCGGTGAGCTCGCGGCGGAACGCGATGCTCTTTTGTCCGACCGGGACATCAGTCTCAGCCGATCGGTGAAGCCGTTGTCCTCGGATATCGTGAAAGCCAGGACAGCGCCCGCTCCGTTGGGGCAGTAACGCTGCGCGAGTTCTTGGCCCGGATCGCTTTCGAGACCGGGGTAACGGACCCTCCGCACGCTTGGATGGCCGGCCAGATGCCGGGCCACAGCGAGCGCGTTGTCGGCGTGGCGCTGCATGCGCAACGGGAGGGTCTCGATGCCATGCAGGATGAGAGATGGATCGGTCGGCCCCAGAGCCGGTCCGAAAGCTCGCGTCGCGGCGAGGCGGCACGCCAAAGCGAAGGCGAAGTTGCCGACGAGATCGCTGATGACGAGGCCGGCGCAGGAATGGTTGGGACTTGTGATTGCCGGGTAACGGCCGTCGTTCGTCCAATCGAACGTGCCGCCATCGACGACGAAGCCAGCTGTCACGCCCTCGTGGGCGCCGAGGTATGTCGCTGCGCAATGGAGCACGACGTCGGCGCCGTGCTCGAAAGGGTGGACGAGATAGGGGGTGGCGAGGGTATTGTCGACGATCAGGGGAACACGTGCGCGTTGGGCGACGCGAGCGATGATCTCCAGATCAACGATCGAGCCATCGAATGCCGCCATCGATTCGATCACGATAGCCTTGGTCCTGTCGCTCAAGGCCTCGACGAAGCTTTCGGGCTTGTCGGTATCGGCCCATTTGAAGTGCCAGCCGAAGCATTCGAACGCATCGTCTCGGCATCCGAGTGCGCTTTCGCCCCACGATCGCGAGCCGACGATTTCGTCGCCCGGCTGCATAAGGGTCTGCAAAGCGACGAGGCGAGCGACGTGCCCGGACGCGCAGGCGATCGCCGCGCTGCCTCCTTCGAGTGCCGCCACACGCTCTTCTAGGACGGTTTGGAGTTGAGCTGCATCAAGACCGGATTCGCCGACCCTCAAGTGGGCCAGCAGTTCGGCCGTCCTATCGTGAAACCCGGTCCTAGGGTCGTTGGCTATGGAAGGGGTCAGGGGCTGCAGGGGCGACGCCCGGTCCGATCGGGCTCCGGCATGGATCGCGATCGTGCTGAAATGAGCGCTGTTCGACCGATCGTTCATGAAGCTCTAGGAAGCTGGTCTGACAACGAGAGCCGAGATTCAAGCTCTTACCACGACATCTTAGGCGATCAGAAACATCAAATGAGAGTTGACGGTGCGGCGATCAGATCCGCCAGTGGTCTGAACGCCATTCGCTGAATGTACGCAAGGCCGCATCGGCACCGATCATCGCGAGAACGCCCGCCGGCAAGAAACCGACGTATCCGATGCAGGACAGAAGCGAGAGCGGCGTGCCGTCCGACGCCGCAACTGCTGCGATGCAGACACCTGCCAGCGTTGCGAAGACGACGGTGATGCCGAGATCATGGAGGCACTCGAGCATAACTTCTGCGAAGTGTGCAAACATGATTGGCCTCCAGCAAAGCCGCTGACCAAACCTATGTGGGAATTTGTCCCACGTCAAGCGCGCGTCCCCCTTAGGTTGCGCTTTTGGGGCTTGCGAATATCGCCATCATGTCGCTGGTTCGGTCTGGCCGACCAATCACGGCGACACCGTCCCCGGCCTGAACTCGCGTCGTGACGGGCGGTTGCGTGAGGGTCTCGCCGTTCTTGCGCTCGATCGCCACGACGAGGAAGGCGCCCGCTGCTAATTTCTCGATCTCGGCGATGCTCGCGTTCACGCACCGGCTCCCATTAGCCGCCGCGACAACCTCGAAGTCCAGTCCGAGAAGGCTCAGGTTGCGCACCGCCGATCCCGTATCCGCGCCAAGCCGGAGCTGCGCCATCTCATGGAACAGCAACAGCTCGGCCACGCGTTCGGCACCGATGTGAGTCGGCAGCACGACGTGGTCAGCGCCGGCCTGAATCAGCTTGCGTTCGGTCGAAGGCATCTCGCCGCGCGAGATGATCATCAATTTCTTGTTCAGGCTCCGGGCACTCAGCGTGATGAAGACGTTGGCGGCGTCGTCAGGCAGCACGGTGGCGAGCGCCCGGGCGCGCTCGATTCCTGCCAGCTTGAGGATATTCTCGTCTGTCGCGTCCCCCTCGAGGCCGAGATAGCCCTGCGCTTTCGTAGCTTCGAGGCGGTCATGGCCCCGGTCGACGATGACGAACGGGGCACCGCCGGCTTTGAGGTCGACGGCCAGGCTCTGACCGATGCGCCCGAACCCGCAGACGATGACGTGATCGCTCAGCTTCTCGATGTCTCGCTGCATGCGCCTGTTCCCGAGGAGGTTTTGGAATTGGCTGACCGTGATCAACTGAACGATCGTACCGGTCAGGAAAATCATTCCGGTACAGCCACTAACGATCAGGCCGACAGTGACGGCCCGTAGCGCCGTCGTATCGAGAGGACGGACCTCGTCGTAGCCGACCGTGTAGACGGTCAGGATGACCATGTAGATCGCATCGCCGAAGCTCCAACCATTGGCCATGTAGGCGAGCGTCGCAACGGCCACCACAACGAGCATGAACAGCATGCCGCCGAGCAGATTGCGGATGGGGGAGCTGAGAGCGTGCAGCATGGGACCGATGGCGTCCGGCTGCGCTTATCGAACGTCGTGCCGTCCGACAAGCCAGCTCTGGATCGCGAACCGGCAGAGGCTGGGTCAGCCGCTGTTCCGCAGCCCTGCCGCGATGCCATTGATCGAGAGATGAACGCCGCGGCGAACCTCGCCGTCACCGGCATCCGCGCGGAGCATCTTGAGAAGCTCGACTTGCACGTGGTTCATCGGGTCGAGGTAGGGAAACCGGTTGTTGATGGAGCGTTCGAGCAGCGGGTTCGACTGGAGAAGCCGTGTCTGCTCCATGATGGACGATAGATGACGAACAGTCCGCGCGTGTTCGCTCGAGATGGCCTCGAAGATCCTGGTGCGGAGTGCGCTATCCTCGACGAGGTCGGCATATCGGGACGCCACAGCGAGGCTGCTCTTCGCGAGAACCATGTCCATGTTCGAAAGCTGCGTCCGGAAGAACGGCCATTCCCTATACATCCGGCGGAGCAGATCGACGTCGCCCCCGTCCTTCAGCCAGGCCTCCACGGCTGCTCCGAACCCATACCAGCCCGGTAACATGACGCGACATTGCGCCCAGGAGAACACCCAAGGTATCGCGCGCAGATCCTCGATGGCGCGGGTTTTCTTGCGCGAGGCCGGACGACTGCCGAGGTTCAGGGTCGCGATCTCGTTGATGACCGTGGAACCCCAAAAATAGTCGGTGAAGCCGGGCGTTTCGTAGACGAGGTGACGATAGGCGACGTAGGCGAGGTCCGACAGCTTGGTCATTTCGCTGACGAATACGTCCGGCGGGCTGCCGCGCCTCACGTCGACTAGCGTCGCTTCGAGCGTCGCCGCGACCATGATGTTGAGATTGCGCTGGCAGGTCGCCTGGTTGGCGTATTTCGACGAGATGATCTCGCCCTGCTCGGTGATGCGGATTTGTCCGGCAACGGCGCCCTGTGGCTGCGCCAGGATAGCATCGTAGCTCGGGCCGCCGCCGCGCCCGACCGACCCGCCGCGGCCGTGAAACAAGCGGATGCCGACACCGTGCTTCTTGAAGACCTCGATGAGGGAGATCTCGGCCTTGTAGAGTTCCCACCCCGAGGTAACGAAACCGCCGTCCTTGTTGGAATCGGAATAGCCGAGCATGACCTCCTGCACGTTGCCGCGCGAGGCGATGATGCGAGCGAGATGCTTGTTGGCAAAGACCGCGTCCATGATGCTCGAGCAGGCGCGCAGGTCCGCGATGGTCTCGAAGAGCGGGACCAGGTTGACCCTCGCCTCCATGTCGCGATCGATCAGGCCGACTTCCTTCAGCAGGACGGCGAGTTCGAGCAGGTCGGACACCGCCTCCGACATCGAGATGATGGAGGTGTGGATGATCTTGTGGCCGTACCGCTTCTGTGCATCGACAGCCATGCGAAAAACGGCGAGTTCCGACTGCGTCTCCTCCGAATAGGGCAGGTAGGGCGACAACAAGGGGCGCGGCGTGTCGAGCTCCTTTTCGAGAAGGGCGATTCGCTCGGGTTCGGTGAGCGACAGGTAGTCGGTGCCGGGCGCGACGGCTTCGAGCAGTTCGGCCACCGTCCGCTCATGGACGTTCGAGTTCTGCCGCAGGTCGATGCTCGCGAGGTGGAAGCCGAAGCAGTCAATTGCGCGCAACGTCCGATGCAGTCTACCGCGGGTCAAGATGGCAGCGCCGTGATCGGAGAGGGATTGCTTGATGACGAGGAGATCGGTCTTCAGCTCGCTCGGATCGCCGTAGCGCCGGAAACCGCCGAAAGCTGGTGCGTTCTCGTAAATGGCAAGCGTTGCCCTGACGCGTTGGATCATCCCGTTCAGGGCCCGACGGTAGGGCTCGTTCTGCTGTTGCTCGCGTCCGTCGTCGCCGGCATCGGCCAGCGCTTTGAGTTCGCTGCTCACCGAAACGATGTTTTCACTGAGCGGCAACTCGCGACGTAAGTTCGTCAGTTCGTCGACGTAGTGCCGCAAGATGCGGGTGCCGTGCATCTGGGCGGTCTCGGCCAGCACCTCGGCCGTGACAAACGGGTTGCCGTCCCGGTCGCCTCCGATCCAACTGCCGAGCCGCAGGAAAGAGGGTATCGGCTGCACCGCCGTCCCGTCGGCGAAGCGCCGCACCGCGGTTTCGAGCTTGCCGTAGACGTTGGGGAGTTCCGTCAAGAGCGAGTAATCGTAGTAGCCAAGACCATTGGCCACCTCGTCGAGGACGGTCAACTTCCGGCGGCGGAGCAGGCTGGTCTGCCACAAGGATAGTACTGCCTCGCAGAGTGTGTCGCGAACCTGTTCGCGGTCATCGTCAGGCAGGTCAGGTTCGTTGAAGGTCTCGAGACGCCGAGCGAGGGCGAGCTCCCAATCCATCGTCGAGCGCCGGCGCACTTCGGTCGGATGCGCCGTCAGGACGGGACTGATGAAAGCGCTCTCGAAGAAGCTGTGCAATTCATCGAGCGTGACGCCGGCTTTCTTGGCGTCGTCGAGTGCGCGCGGGATGGTGCCGACCCGGGGCTTGGAGCCGGCGATCTGGTGGGCCAGCGTCCTGCGGCGGTGATGGGCGTCTTCGGCGATATTCGCGAGATGGGAGAAATAGCTGAACGAGCGAACCACCAGCGCCGCCTGGCTCGCCGAGAGCGACGTCAGGATCTTCGCCAGCTCCGCCCGGTCCTTTGGATCACCGGTCTTGTGAAAACGGACGGACGTCTTGCGAATCTGCTCGACGACGTCGAAGACCGCCTCACCCTCTTGATGACGGATCGTGTCGCCGAGAAGCGTGCCGAGGAGCCGGATGTCGTCCCGCAGCGGCCCGTCCTTGTCGGCGGCCGTGACCTGCCCGTCGACGACGAAGTCTGCGGCGTCCGAACCGATGGTCATCGCAGCAGCACTCCGGCTTACAATGTGAAAGCCAAGCGGCGAGATCCGTGCCAGCCCTGCGCGAAGGGCGTGGTACCGCGCTCGACGCCGCCATGCTAGGCGCAGATGAACCGACTGTCATCGCGTGCGTAAGGAGAACGTCTTTCTTGAAAACCATCCTCAACAGCCTCGCCGAGCGGCGTGCGGAGGCTTACGCGGGTGGCGGCCCGCGACGCACCCAGGCCCAGCATGCGAAGGGGAAACTGACCGCGCGCGAGCGCATCGAACTTCTGCTCGACGAGGGCTCGTTCGAGGAGTTCGATACCTTCGTGCAGCATCGTGCGGTCGATTTCGGCATGGACGGGCAGAAGATCCCCGGCGACGGCGTGGTGACGGGGTGGGGCACGATCTCGGGTCGAACCGTCTTCGTCTTCGCCAAGGATTTTACCGTGTTCGGCGGATCGCTCTCTGAGGCGCACGCAGGCAAGATCATCAAGATCCAGGACATGGCGCTGCGCAACCGTGCGCCGATTATCGGCTTGTTCGACGCCGGCGGCGCGCGCATCCAGGAGGGAGTGGCAGCGCTCGGTGGCTACGGCGAGGTGTTCCAGCGCAACGTGCTAGCCTCCGGCGTCATCCCGCAGATCTCGGTGATCATGGGACCCTGCGCGGGCGGCGATGTCTATTCCCCGGCGATGACCGACTTCATCTTCATGGTGCGCGACACGAGCTACATGTTCGTGACCGGACCCGAGGTGGTGAAGACGGTCACCAACGAGACGGTGACGGCCGAAGAACTCGGCGGTGCCGTCGTCCACACGACCAAGAGTTCGATCGCCGACCACGCCTACGCCAACGACGTCGAGTGCCTCCTGCAGATGCGCCGTCTCGTCGACTTTCTGCCGGCGTCCAACGTGGCGCCGGCGCCGGAATGGCCGGCCGCGGCGGCCGACGCCGACGACGCCTCGCTCGATACGCTTATCCCTGACAGCCCCACCAAACCTTACGACATCAAGGAACTAATCGCGAAAGTCGCCGATGAAGGTGACTTCTTCGAGATCCAGGAGGCGTACGCCAAAAACATCGTATGCGGTTTCGGACGGGTCGAGGGACGCACCGTCGGTTTCGTCGCCAACCAACCGATCGTCCTCGCCGGCGTGCTCGACTCGGATGCCTCGCGGAAAGCCGCACGCTTCGTGCGCTTCTGTGACTGCTTCAACGTTCCCATCGTCACCTTCGTCGACGTGCCAGGATTTCTGCCCGGTGTCAGTCAGGAATACGGCGGCCTCATCAAGCACGGCGCGAAGCTGCTCTTCGCCTACGCCGAAGCGA
>CAXTFG010000017.1:0-32982 GCA_964243415.1 uncultured Beijerinckiaceae bacterium
CCGACAAGATCCGCGAAGTGATCGGCACCGGCGGCAAGGTGATCCGCGAGATCGTGGAGAAGACCGGCGCCAAGGTGAACATCGAGGACGACGGCACGGTCAAGGTGGCCTCCTCAGACGCCAACTCGATCAAGGCGGCGATTGCGTGGATCAAGTCGATCGCGACCGATCCCGAGGTCGGTCAGATCTACGAGGGTACGGTGGTCAAGGTCGTCGACTTCGGCGCCTTCGTAAACTTCTACGGCTCCAAGGACGGCCTCGTGCACATCTCCCAGCTCGCCAAGGGTCGGGTGAACAAGACCTCCGACGTCGTCAAGGACGGCCAGAAGGTGAAGGTCAAGCTGATGGGCTTCGACGATCGCGGCAAGGTTCGCCTGTCGATGCGCGTCGTCGATCAAGAGACCGGCGAAGACCTCGAGGGTAAGGAGCAGGCGGCGGAGTAACGGAAGGCGGGCTCCCGGACCATCGGACCCAGCCTGGTACGTCGTGACAGGCAGTCCGTATCCGCCGCGACGTTAAGCGACCGTAAACCCCGTTTATCCATGGTGGAGCATCGTTTTCGCCGCGATGCTCAACCATGATCGAAGTCCGCGTAACGGCGACACGAGCGCTCCATGCTCTCGCCCTCTTCGCCCTGCTGACGGCCTCCCTGCCGTGCAGGGCTGAAAAGGTTCTCCGGCTCGGATATATTCTTTCGACGTCGTCGCAGCTCGGTGCGGGCGCGGAACTGTTTTCGGCCGAGGTCGCGAAGCGGACCTCCGGCCGCTATGCGATCGAAACCTACCCTAATGCGATGCTCGGCGGCGAGGTCGCGATGATGCGGAATGTCCAGCTCGGCGCCCTCGACCTCGTCTTCGTAACAGGGGCGCCGTTGCCCAGTCTGGTTCCGGCCGCCGGAATCTTCAATATTCCTTTCCTGTTCCGGAACGTCGAACAGGCCCGGCAGGTGCTGGATGGCCCGATCGGCGACGAGTACCTCAAGAAATTCGATAAAGCCGGTGTCGTGGCGCTCGCCTGGGGCGAGAACGGCATGCGACACCTCACCAATTCCCGACGCGAGGTGCGCGCGCCCGACGATCTGAAGGGCTTGAAGCTGCGATTGCCGCAATCGGAAGCCATGACGGTCGGCTTCGCCGCCTTCGGAGCCGACATCCAGCAGATCCCGTTCAACGAAGTCTATGGCGCCCTGCAAAGCGGGCGTGCCGAGGCCCAAGAAAACCCGATCGGGACGATCCTGGCCTCGCATTTCGCGCAGGTCCAATCTTATCTCACGCTGAGCGCCCATGTTTACGATCCGGCGGTGATCCTGATGTCGCGGGAGGCTTTCACTGCGCTTTCGAGAGACGACCAGCAGGCGTTCAAGCTCGCAGCCCAGCTGGCCGGACAGAGTTCGCGCGAGTTCGCGTCGTTGCAGGAGCGCAACGGCGTGGACATGCTGCGATCACAAGGCATGAGCGTCATCGAGCGTATCGACAGGCCCGCATTCGCCGCTCGCGCCAATGCGGCGGCACCCCGGTGGGAAGCCCTGTATGGGGCCGAGCAGATCGAGCGGATGAGGAACTACGGGACAACCGGAGCCGATCACCTGCAGCCCTCGAATCCGCCGGCCACACCATGACAATCAAACAAGGTATCGCAGGCTCGCTCATTCTGATGATTGTCCTGCTGACCGCGCTGGGCCTCAACGCGGTCTACGCCGTTTCAGGTCTCGCCGACGACGCTCACGAGGTCGAGGCGGAGGTCGCCACGACCGATCGCCTGATCACCTTCACGTTGATGGTCCGCAGCGTGATCAACAGAACTGCCCAGTACGCGGCAAGTGAATCGGTCGTGGATGCTCGCTTACTCGACGAAGCGACAAGCAAGCTGGCTGAGGGATCGAAGGCGTCGTCCTCGATCGCGCCACCATTGAAACTCCAGCGGGGCGCGGAAACATACCTCCCCAACGTGATCGCCGAAGCGGCTCTCGTCGAACGTCGCGTCAAACATGCGGCGGAGGCCTCCGAGGCCTTGACTGATCTTCAGGTCCTGGCGCCGGCGATGGCGGAGGCCGCCGCCGATCAGTCCACCACTCGCGCGGCGATGAAGATGCTGAACTGCTGGGAAGCGGCGGGCATCGCGCTTGCCAACTACCGCTCGTCACGAGACCCGGCACACGTTGCCGCGGCCCTTCGGTGGCTGGAGCTCGGGCGCGCCGGCTACATCTCGATCGCCGACGACAGCGCGCAGCCGGCCAGGTTCGGACGGTTCCTGGCAGCCCTTAAACAACCTCTGGCCAAATTCGAGGCGGCCGTGGCCGGAATGGAGAAGGTCACGACCATCATCGTCCAATCGGTTCCGCAGACGCGGCAGATGGGCGAGAACCTCCTCCGGGATAGCATGGCCTTCAGAGCGTCCAGCATGAATGCGCAGCGCGCCTCCCTGACGCAAATGCTCAAGTCCGTTGCGCAGGCGAGCAGATTCGCCCTCGCCGCGACCATGCTCGCCGTCGTTCTCGGTGCCTTGCTGGCCTTGGCCCTGATCCGGCGCATCGTGCATCCCTTGCTGTCCATCACTATGGCCATGCGCGTCATCGCCGATGGCGCCCTGGACACCGCGATCCCCTATACCGGGCGGCGTGACGAGATCGGCGGGATGTCGAGCGCCATCGCCGTCTTTCGCGACAGCTTGACGAGGGTGCAGCGCTTCAACGAGGAGCGGGAAGCCGAGCGCCAAGCCAAGCAGGCCGCCGTCGAGCACCTCGTTGCGGCCAACAAGGTCTTCGAACGCGATGTCGGCGCCCTGACGACGACCCTTTCGCGGGCCGCCGCGGATATGGGCGCCGCCGCCAAGTCGCTGATCGGCATTTCGGAGCAGACGAACACGCGATCGGCGGCCGTCAGCGCGGCCGCGAAGGACACCTCTTCGAGCGTGCGCCTCGTCGCTACGAGCGCGGAGGGAGTGGCCGCATCGATCGAGGACATCGGTCATCAGATCACGACGTCGAAGGAAAGAGCGGCTCGCGCGGTGTCGCGCGCCGCCGAGGCGGACGTCAGCGTCCGTGCCCTCGTCTCGGGAGCAGAGAAAATCGGCGATGTCGTCTCGTTGATCAGTTCGATCGCTTACGAGACCAACCTGCTCGCGCTCAACGCGACGATCGAAGCGGCCCGCGCCGGCGAGGCCGGCCGAGGCTTCGCCGTCGTCGCGGCGGAGGTGAAACAGCTCGCCGTGGCGACCTCCAAGGCGACCGAGGAGATCCGACGGCAGATCGCGCTCATCCAGGGCACCATGCAGCTGGCAGCCGACGTCATCGACGAAATCCGGCTCACCATCCGCGGCATGGACGATAACACGATGCACATCGCCGTAGCTGTTGGGGAACAAACTTCCGCGATCCGGCTGATCGCCGAGAACGCCGAGCGCGCCGCCGCCGGTGCCGAAGAGGTCACGGTCAATATCGCGGATGTCAGAAAGGTCTCGGCGGCAACCGAGGAGGCCGCCCAGAAGGTCTTCGCCGCCGCGGAAAGCGTTGCCGAGCGGGCCGGCAGCATGACGCGGAGCGTGGTCGCCTTTCTCGCCAACGCCCGGGCGGCCTGAACCGCCGTGATTCGGCCCGAGCGCTGATCTATGCTGATCTCGATCGCTTCGCTCCCGATGTTGTCCTTTGTGCGAAGCCCCTGAACAAGACCTAGGCTTCGCATGACTCGTCTCACCATCGCCGTTCTCGCGCCGGGTGCCATGGGGAGCGCGGTCGGTCGTCGCCTCGCCGAAAACGGCGCTCGCGTGCTCGTCCCGCTCTCCGGGCGAAGCGAGGCCAGCTGCAACCGGGCAGCGGATGCGGGCATGGAAGCCGCTGACGATACCGCGGTCGCCCGCGCGGACGTCATTCTCTCGATTATTCCGCCAGCCGAGGCGGTCGCGGCTGCGGAGCGGTGCGCCGCGGCGATGCAGGGCGCGCCGGCCAAGCCGTTGTTCGTCGACTGCAACGCCATCGACACCAGGACGATGACACGCGTCGCCGCCGTCGTAGCGGCAGCCGGGGCGCGCTGCGCCGACGGCTGCATCATCGGCGCGCCGGCCAAGCCGGGGGAGGTCGGGCCGAGGCTTTACGTTTCGGGGGAGGCCGCTGAGGACCTGCGCAGCCTCGGCGAACTCGGGATCGACGTCCGCGTCATGCCGGGAGCGATCGGCGCCGCGTCGGCGCTCAAGATGTCATACGCCGGGATCACGAAGGGTCTGACCGCGCTCGCCGCCGCGATGATCGGCGCTTCCGTGCGCGCCGGGGCCGACGAAGCGCTGATCGGCGAACTTCGCGAGAGCCAGCCGGAGCTTCTCAAGCGATTCGGTAAAGCGCTGCCGGATATGTACCCCAAAGCCTACCGTTGGGCGGGCGAGATGCGGGAGGTCGAGGCCTTTCTTGGCGCGGATCGGGCCGAAGCCGGCATCTATGGCGCGATGGCGAACTTCTACGAGCGGCTCAGCAACCATGACTCGGGTGACGAGATCGCGGCGCTCGACTCTTTCCTCGCGGCGGCGAAGCAACCCCCCTGAGCGACGCGCGCTCGCGGTCAGTCCTTGCGTGGCTTGTTCTTCGCCACTTCGTCGACGGCGGCTTTCATGTTGTCCATCTGCTTAACGGGCGGCGCCGTGGCCAAGTCCTCGACTTGCTGCCGCTCTGGAATGAATTTGCGAGCCCTTTTCTTCCCCGTTTCCAGCGAGAGGTCATCGGACTCCGACCGCTTCGGTGCGGCCGATTCGCCCGGCGGTCGGCGGTCACCTCGACTCATCCTCGCACCAAGGGCGCGGCCGCGAGACCTCGGCGCGCCGGATCGGGCTTGGGCAGGCCGATGCGCGCGAGAACGTCGTCGAGCGTATGCCCTTCCTGCCGAAAGCTGCGCAGCGGTTTTGCGCGCAAGCTTTTCGCGAGTTTCTGCCCGGCGCTGTCACGGAGAAGGGCGTGGTGGTGATAGTGCGGCGCTGGAAGGTCGAGCAGCGCTTGCAGGAGACGGTGCAGGTTGGTCGCCATGTAAAGATCCTCGCCACGTATCACGTCCGTGACCCCCTGTAGGGCGTCGTCGACCACGACGGCGACGTGGTAGCTCGTGGCGATGTCGCGGCGTGAAAGCACGGCGTCGCCCCAAATCGCCGGCGTCGCCTGTTCCTCGAAGCGATGCGAACCGCCGCGGAACTCCGACCAGGCCAGTCGGGCGCCGAGCGCCGCAACCGCCCGGTCCATGTCGAGGCGATAGCTCGCCCGCTCCCCGGCGGCGAACCGCTGCGCGCGGCGCTCCGCCGAGCAGTGCTTGCAGGTTCCGGGATAAATCGGCGTGCCGTCGGGATCGCTCGGCCAGTTCGGGCGAGAGGCCACGGCCGCCATGATGTCCCCGCGCGAGCAGAAGCAGGGATAGACGAGGCCGCGCCTCTCCAGGCGCATGAGAGCGTCCCCGTAGTCCGCGAAATGGTCGGACTGGCGACGCACCGGATATTCCCAATCCAGACCGAGCCAGGCGAGATCCTCGACAACAGCCTTCTCGAACTCCGGTCGACAACGCGTGGTGTCGATGTTTTCCATGCGGACGAGCGAGCGGCCTCCTGTTTCCTGGGCAAAGAGCCCATTCATCAGCGCGGAATAGGCATGCCCGAGATGAAGCAAACCGTTGGGCGAGGGTGCGAAGCGCACGACCGTCCGGGCGAATGTGGATGTCATCCCAGGGTCCAGATCCGTTGCAGTCGCATCTTGCCGGCGAAGCCGTGCCGGATCTATCTGTGCATGCCTCTGGCCCAACGCCACCTGGCATCTATCGTTCGATCTTGACGAGTTTCGGCGTGCCGCCAACAATTAAACTGACGCAGTCCGGCGGTCGACGCGCGCAAGCCGCCACACCTGCGCCCGCACCGGTCCGCAGGATTTCGGCCGGCGCGCCGATCCTGCTCGTCGATGACGAGGCCTTCGGCGCCGCCCTCGACGCCCTCGACCTGCTCGATGGGACCTTCATGGCAACCATGCGCGCTGCGGGCGATCTGCCCCGGCTGCGCCGGCGCGAAGCCGGCTTCCGTGGCCTTGCCGCGATCATCGTGTCGCAGCAGGTGTCGACGGCGAGCGCCAACGCGATCTTCGCCCGGCTCGAGGCCCGGTTCCCGCATTTGCACGCGACCGCCCTCCTCGCCGCCTCAGACGAGGAGCTCAGGTCGTGCGGCCTTTCCGCCGGGAAAGCGCGAACCTTGCGGGCGATCGCACAGGCCGAACTCGACGGGGTGCTCGACTTCGCCACCATGGTCACGGCCGATGCCGACAGCTCCCACGCCACGCTCTGCACCATCAAGGGGATCGGTCCCTGGACGGCCGACATCTTTCTCCTGTTCTGTCTTGGCCACGCCGACGCCTGGCCCGTGGGCGATCTCGCCGTCCAGGAAGGCGCACGTCTCGCGCTCGGGCTCGATGCGCGACCCGACGCCAAGGCCCTCGAGGTCCTCGGCGAGCGCTGGCGCCCTCTGCGCGGGGTCGTCGCCCATTGTCTCTGGGCCTATTACACGCTGAAGCGCGCTCGTCCGGCGACGCTCGATGCCACGCCGCCGGCGGGGACGTCGCCGCCGCACTCAAAGAAACGGATACCCTGACAATGGCCGTTGTCCTCGATGGGCCGCGCGCCGGCACCAAAGCCGCGCCGCGGCAACTCGTTGTGCTGCTGCATGGCTACGGCGCTGACGGAAAGGATCTCATCGCGCTCGGACAGCAATGGGCGCAGCTCCTTCCGGACGCCGCCATCGTGGCGCCCCATGCTCCCGAGCCGTGTGCTCAGTCGCCGGTCGGCCGGCAATGGTTTCCCCTGACCATGCGCGATCCCGACGAACGCTGGACCGGTGTCAACAAGGCGCAACCGGCCCTCGACGCCTTTCTCGATGCCGAACTCTCCCTGTATGGGTTCGATGACAGCAAGCTGGCGCTAGTCGGCTTCAGCCAAGGCACCATGATGGCGCTGCACGTCGGCCTGCGGCGGCGCCGGGCACCCGCGGCCATCGTCGGCTTTTCCGGCCTGCTCGCCGGGCCCGAACATCTCGCCGGTACCCGCACATCGGCCGCGCCGCCGCCGGTGCTGCTGACCCACGGTAGCACCGACGACGTCATTCCCGTCGATGCCCTCTTCATGTCGGCGGAAGCCCTCGCGGAGGCCGGCGTGCCGTGCCAGTGGCATCTGTCGATGGGCATCGGCCACGGGATCGACGAAACGGCCCTGTTCCACGCCGGGCTTTTCCTTTCCCGGGGCTTCGGCCTGAAGACGACCGCCGGGGCGCCTCCAAGACGCTGACCCGCTGGGGCGCGCCGCTGAAAAGTCTTTGCCTTGTCGCGCGCAAAAGCCTCGGAGGCACCGGACGTTAAGCCTGTCTTAACCGTGTCCGTTTACCTTTTATAAATCGCAACATTTGAGCGCACGGGTTCGATATGTCGGCCAGCTACCAGATCAGAAGCATCTTAACTCAGGCCGAAGACGCGATGGCGCCGAGCACCGCGCGCCCGAGGAGCACCGCCCCCGCGAGCACAGGTTCGGAGCGCGGACGCGCCAGGAAATCAAGCTTTGAGGACAACATCCTGAATTCGGTCAGGACGGTCGAGAGGGCGGTCGAGAACTTCGGCGCGCTGAGAGAGAACTGTCTCTACTTCAAGGAGATGGCGAACGACCTCCGCCGCGATCTCGAGGAAGAGAAGGCCGAAAGCAAAGCCGCCAACAAACATGTCGACGAGCTGGAGCATCACGTCAGATCGGAGCGCGACCGCGCGGCGCGCCTTGAAGAGCTTCTCGCCGCTTCCGAGCAGAAACTCCGCGACCTGGAGCGTGAGCTCGAATCGGTTCGCGGTCGCACCGAACATCTCGTCGAGACCATCTCGCGACTCGTCTCGGCCGAAGCCGACGCGCACAGCGGTCACGACGACGACCACTACCGTCACGCCGCCTAACAGCAAAAGTGCTGCCCGGCGACATCGGGGCGCTCGCAAGGCTCGGCGCGATTGGTCAGCTACGATCGCGATGACGGCTCGCGGGGTACCCGGCCGCGAAAGCGCCGACCGTGACGATAGGGAAGCCGGCGCGGTTCGCCGCCCAGGCCCGATCGTATTCGAGAATGCGGGCGGTCTCCCGAGCGACGTCGGCGCCGAGCATCCTGCCCAGGATGTGCAGCGTCGCGTCGATGCAAAGGGAGACGCCGCCGCCGGTAACGACGCGGCCGGCATCGACGAGGCTCGCTTCTCGCACGTCGATCTCGGGATAGCGCCGCGCCATGACGGCGATCGGCGCCTCCTCGGGCGAGACCACTTCACGTTTCGTCGTGGCGGCCAGGCCGTCAAGTAGGCCGCTGGCGGCGAGCAGCATGGCGCCGGTACAGACGGAAGCGACCGAGCGGCGTTCCGCGATGGTCCTGAGGTAATCGAGCGTCGGAGGATGGGCGGCCTGGGCGACCCAGCCCGGACCGCCGGTCACGATGACGATCTCGCATTCAGGCGCGTCGGCGATCCCATGATCGGCCTCGACCTTCAGGCCGTTGGCGAGTTCCACCAGCCCGGCGCTCGGTGCAATCGTCGTGATCTCGATCTCGGGCGCCACGCGCCGCGCCATCGACAGGACTCCGAAGGTGGCGAGGTCGATGGGTTCGACGCCGGGGTAAATGAAAACGCCGAATCGCACCCGCTCACTCCGTCAGGGTCTCGTTCAGCGTTTCGCGCGCGAAAAGGGCGGCGACGAGCGTGACGGCGGCGAGTCCCATGATCATGATCGACACCCCGGTCGTGCCTCCCGTCAAGCTGACGAGCCAAGTCGCGAGGATTGGGGCGAGACCGCCGCCGATCGCAGCCGAGACCTGGAAGCCGAAGCTCGCTCCGGTGCAGCGTACCGCGCTCTTGAACAGCTCGGGGAAATAGGTCGATTCGGGCGCGAACATCAGGCCGTGCCCGAAATTCATGCCGATGATGATGGCGAGCGTGATCAGGCCGGGCGATCTGCTGTCGAGCATCGTGAACAGCGGGAAAGCGAAGGCGAAGGTGAATAGTGCCCCGAGAATATAGAACGGCTTGCGCCCGATCCGGTCCGACAGCCAGCCGAAGGCCGGGATCGTCACGAGTTCGAGCAGGGCGGCATAGAACACCGCATCGAGGATCAAGGCCTTCGGCAGTTTCAGGCTCGTTGTCGCGTACACGACGATGAACACAGTCAGGATGTAGACCCAGGAGACTTCGCAGAGCTTGAGCCCGACGGCTGTGAAGAAACTGCCGCGGGCGGCGGTGATGGTGTCGACGAACGGACTGCGCACGGTGGCCATGCGCGTCTTCATGTCGAGGAACACCGGTGTTTCCGCCACGCGCAGCCGGACGAATGCCCCGACCGCGAAGAGGATGGCGCTGAGAAGGAAGGGAACCCGCCAGCCCCATGCCAAGAACGCTTCCTGCGGCAGCTTGGCCATGCTCGACACGACGAAAGTCGACAGGACGAGGCCAAGGGGAAAGCCGACCTGGACGAGGCTGCCATAAAGGCCGCGCTTGGCGGCCGGGGCATGCTCGACGACCATCAGCGACGCGCCGCCCCACTCTCCCCCGAGCCCGATCCCCTGCACAATGCGCAGCAACACGAGCAGGATCGGCGCCCAGATCCCGATGGTAGCGTAGGTCGGGAGGAGACCGATGGCGAAGGTCGCGCCTCCCATGATCATCATCGTCGTCATCAGCATGGACTTACGGCCGAGCCGGTCGCCGAAATGGCCGAACAACGCGCCGCCGAGGGGCCGTGCGAAGAAACCGACGGCGTAGCTGCCGAGGGCGGCGAGCGTCCCCACCGTCGGATCGATCGCCGGGAAAAAAAGCTTGTTGAACACCAGCGCGGCCGATGTCGCGTAAATCAAGAAGTCGTACCACTCCATGACGGTGCCGATCGACCCCGCGAGCAGGACCGACCTCATGGAGTTTTTCGGAAGAACCGAGGGCGTGGGAAATGTAACAGCGACCATGTCTCTCTCCAGCACGAGTCCCTGCAGAGGGAGCGTTGTTCGCGATTGTCGCAGCAAGCCGCGTGCCGTCGCATCTCCTTGGGCGCGAGGGGGACACACCGGAAATCGACGCGAAACGCGACCGGTCGCCTACCCGTCTAAGGCGAAGCCGTGCCGCCTTCGCTTCGTCAAGGTTCCACGCCATTGCCGATGCCCACGCGATTCGCCGCCGGCGCGGCGCGACGAGGACTTGAATGGATCGTCGCCTGTTCCTCGCCTCGCTCGGGATTTCAGCTGCGAGCGGGCTGGTTCGGCCGCTGTACGCCGATGTGTTCGCGCCGACTTCGCTGGCCGACACGCCGCCGATGGACTCGGAAGCCGAGTTCATCGACTGGGGCGAGCGGAACCGCGGGGAAGATCCGAGATGTCTTGCCCAGCGCTTCGCGCGTTTTCGCCGCCTCGTCGGCAACGGGGACATCGCGGCGGAGAAGGACAAGCGCGCCTTCCTGATGACCCCGCGAGAAAGCTTCGTCCTGAAGCGGGACATCGAGCGCGCCTACGATCACGCCTTCCTCGAGATCGGCTTCGGCGTGACGATGTCCGGTCCTCACGTCGTCGGGCGCAAGATCCAAGCTCTCGACGTCGAGGCGGGCGACAAGGTGCTCGAGATCGGGACCGGCTCCGGCTACGCGTCGGCCTATCTCGCCAACCTGACCGAGAAGGTGTGGACGCTCGAGATCATCCGGTCGCTGGAGGAGCGCACCACTGGCGTCCGAGAACGTCTTGTCGAAAAAGGCTACGCCGAATGCAAGACGATCCTGACGAAGGCCGCCGACGGTTATAACGGCTGGGAAGAGGCCGCGCCGTTCGATAGGATCATCGTCGGTTGCGGCATCGATCACGTGCCTCCGCCCCTCCTGCACCAGCTAAAGGTTGGCGGCATCATGGTCATTCCCATCGGGCCGCCGGGCGCGCAACCCGTCTTTAAAATCCGGAAATCGCTGGACAAGGACGGCCAGATCAGTCTTGCCCGCTCCGACATCTATAACGGACGGATCGTGCCCTTCATGCCGTTCGCCAGACACGCCGAGAATCGCAGGATAGCTCGCCCGCCCAGCACGTGAGGGATCTCCTGGGTCAAGCGGTTCGCCGGCGCGAGGAGATCGATCGAAGCCCCCGCTAAGGCTTCGTCCAACGACATTTCAAGCGCTGCGCCTGAGCCAAAACCGAGAAGCAACAGGTCGCGTTTATTTGCACCTGGTTAAGGCGCTGTTAACCGACTGAGCGCAGCCTCTCGGGATCAAGGGAGAAACCCATGGGGCAGGTCCCAAGCACCCAGGACATCGTTGCTTTGCGCAGGAAAATTGCGTGGCGGCGTGCTGCCGACGAATTGCTGATCGCCGCTATCTTCGCCGAAGACGCTCCGATCCTGCGCGATGACGCAGTTTTAGAGCGGAAGCAGCGCACGAGCATTGGCTCGGACATTTGCAAGAGCCCGACGGCGACCCCGGAAAAGCTCCGAAGCGCCGCCTAGCGAGGCGAGCGGCGGGATCATCGTGATCCCGCCCCCGTTTCAGCCGATCGGTTGGATCAGGGAAGAAGCACGGCGTTTACGACGTGAATGACGCCGTTCGACTGCATCACGTTCGGGATCGTGACCTTGGACACGTCACCCTTTGAGTCTGTGACGTCGATCGTCTTGCCCTTGGCGGTGACAGTCAGCGGCTCGCCCTGGACGGTCTTGAGCGAGGCCTTGCCGCCACCGGCCTTGATCTGCTCCATCAGGTCCTTCGCCGTCAAAGCGCCGGGCACGACATGGTAGGTCAGAACGGCCTGGAGCTGGCCCTTGTTTTCGGGCTTGAGCAGGTTGTCGACCGTACCGGCCGGCAGCTTCTTGAAAGCCTCATTGGTGGGCGCAAACACCGTGAACGGGCCGGGGCCCGCGAGAGTGTCCACGAGGCCTGCCGCCTTCACGGCGGCGACGAGGGTGGTGTGGTCCTTCGAATTGACGGCGTTCTCGACGATGTTCTTGTTGGCGTACATCGGCGCGCCACCGACCGTTGGGTTCTTGGCATAGGCGACGCCGGAGATGCTCGTCAGCGCCAGAAGCGTGGCGCCGGCGAGAGACATGCGAGTCAGTTTCATTTAAAGCTCCTTCGAAGCGCAGTCTTGATCCGGCTTCTCAAAGGATACGGGATCGGAGCGTAGAAGGTTTCCGAAGCGCCTCGGGCCGGCCGGCAGATGCCAAGCGTTCGATGTCGTGAACGGGCTCGGTCGGATCTTGGTCGCGATCTCGCGCGGGCACTGTAGACTCAGCAGCGAGGTTTCATGACATCCGTTCCGCCTCGCTCCGCCGATCATCCGATCGCCCCGATTTTCCTTAAGCGATGGTCGCCGCGGGCGTTCACGGGCGAGGCGATCGCGGAAGCGGACCTGCTGACCATGCTGGAGGCGGCCCGCTGGGCACCGTCCTCCTACAACTCGCAGCCATGGCGATTCATCTATGCCCGGCGCGACACCGCGCACTGGGAGCGCTTCCTCGATCTCCTCGTTCCGTTCAATCGAAGCTGGGCCAAGGAGGCGTCCGCTCTCGTGATCCTCGTGTCGAACTCGCTCATGCTCGCGCCCGGCGCCGCGAAGGAGGTGCCGTCGCACAGCCATTCTCTCGACGCTGGTGCCGCGTCCGGCTACTTCGCTCTGCAGGCGGCTATGATGGGTTGGCAGGTGCACGGCATGGTCGGCTTCGACTTCGACCGGACCTTCGCTGACCTGGCGGTGCCGGCCGGCTATCGCGTCGAGGCCGCCTACGCCGTCGGTCGTATCGGCGATCCATCGAGGCTCCCAGCGGCTTTGCAGGCGAGGGAAGTGCCCAACTCGCGAAAGCCGCTCGCCGAGATCGCCTTCGAAGGGTGCTTCCCATCCTCCTGACGCCTCGCTGGAGACGAGCTCCGAATCGCAGCTCGCTTCGCCGTTTGCCGCGCCGTAAACCTTTCTTAGGGTAACGTTGCTTGAAGTGGCTGAGAGCAGATGCTTTTTCTGGTTGACCTTGATGCTGAAACATCCGCGCGGTCGCTTGTCGATCGGCGCCCGGTTCGGATTGATCGTGACTCTCGGCACAGCGGCAATCCTGGCGGTCAGCAGCGGCCTGATTTACCAGCGCCTGCGGTCGCAGGACGAGTTGCGGACACGACAGGTCGCAAGCGCGACGGCAGAGCACCTCCAAGCCGCCGTCCGGATCGTCTTCGAAAGCGCCTTCAATGTCCTCGACACGACCATTGATTGTCTAACGACATTCAAGGACGACGGGATCACGGATCCGCGCGTCTACGACACCATGCTCAAGCGCATGATCGATGCCGACCGGTACGGGGCCTGGCTGGTCTGGGACGCGGCCGACGCTCCTCGGGACGACGGTCCCCGGTCGGATCAAAGGAACAAGGCCGATCTCTCGATGTACTGGCATCAGAACGGCATCGAGATCCAGCGCGACACCGTTCCTCCCGAGATCCTCGCCAGCGATCTTTACCAGGTGCCGCGACGCAGCAGCCAAGCCTATCTCCTCGAACCTCACGTGATCGAGGCGAGAGCAGGCGATCCAACAGCCGTCACATCCTTCGCGAAACCTCTCGAACACGACGGCAAAACCGTCGGTGTGCTCGCCATCGACGTCAGGTTCGACGCGATCGGCGACGCTCTTCGGGCGATCAGCTTGCCGCCGGGCGCGTCGATCAACATCGTCTCGGACCGAGGCACCCTCGCGATGTCGACAGCGGGTGGGGAGTTCGGCCGGATGCTAAGCGCCGCGAGCCCGGATCTGGCCCATGCGTTCGAAGCGGCCAAGCAAGGGAACGGGTCCGAGGTCAGGGCCGATGGAACGACCAGCGTCCTCGTGTCATGGAGCAAGATCAGGTTCGCCGGCGTCCAGAACCCCTGGTACCTCATTATGCGAATGCCAGAGCGCTCGTTAGGCGCGGCAACATCGGAAGATCGGGCTTTCCTCTATACGATGGTGAGCCTCGCCATGCTCGCGACGCTGGCGCTGGTGTTCTTCACCATGCGTCGCTTGGTGGCGGTTCCGCTCCAGAAACTGTCGGCGATCATCAACGGGCTGGGCGAGGGTCTGTTCGACTTCACAGTGCCGGGAAGCGAGCGCACCGACGAGGTTGGCGATATCGCCCGCGCGGTCGAGCGGCTCCAGGACGGCAGCATCAAGATCGCGCGATTGCAGGAAGAAAACAGCGAAAGCGCCTACCAGCGCCTAGTTGCGCGTCGAACGGAGATGGACGGGATCTCGACGCAGTTTTCGTCGTCGATCGAGGCGATGGTGACGGCCCTCAACGACGTCGCCTCGACGGTCGAGAGCCGGTCTTGCGAGGTTTCGACTCGAGCGAGCGATGCCGTCAGCAACCTCGGACTGGTGTCGCAAGCCTCGAACGTCGCCAAGGACAGCATGGCGTCCGTCGCGGCGGCGACCTCGTCGCTTCTGGCGACCATAGGTTCGATCGGCGATCGAACACGCAAGGGCGAAGCCGTGTCGGCCAAAGTCGAAGCTCACGCGGCATCCACCAACCGCTCGATCCTCGATCTCAAGACCACGATCGGCTCCATCGAAAAAGTGGCAGCCCTGATCCGTGGTGTTGCCAGTCAGATCAACCTGATCGCCTTGAATGCCACCATCGAGGCGGCTCGCGCTGGAGAGGCGGGCCTGGGATTCGCCGTCGTTGCCCAGGAGATCAAGGGTCTCGCGATGCAGACGGCTAAAGCGACCGAGGAGATCAGCCGCCAGATCTCAGCGGTGCAGAAGGCGTCCAGCGTCACGGATGCCAATGTCGCGGAGATGTCGAAGTCCTTTGGCGAGATGCGCGAGATTTCGGTCGAGATCGCCGCGGCGCTCGAAATCCAGCTCAGTGCGACCGATGCGATCAGCAGCGTCGTCGACAAGGCCTTGGGGGGCACCGACGACATGGCGACCCATGTCTCAGGCCTGGTGAAATCCTCCGAGCACGTCCAGAGTGCGGCCGACGTCATGCGTGCGCAAAGCGGTTCCCTCAGCGTCGAGCTGACCGGGCTGCGGCGCGAGGTCTCGAAGTTTCTCGACGTCCTTCGCGCCGCTTAAAAGCTCCGTCGCGGCGCGGCAAGCTCGCGGCGCGGAACGCTCTTTCGTCCGCCCAGCGCCTTCGCTAGGATCGCGGATGTACGGCTGCGGCCGGTTCCGACGCGAGGATGAGACTTTGATCCATGGTCGTTCGAAGTCGGCCGTCTGCGTCCCTCCCGCAAGATCCCGCCGCCCGAAGATCTGAGCCGCCTCGGCGGGCGATGGCCGACGCAAGTCTTTCACGCTCCCGTGACCTTGCCGAAGGAGTCTGACATGCCGGAGTGGACCGCGACGAAGCGGGACCGAGACGAGCGCCTGCAGGCCGCGGGGCGCTTGGCGAACGGCAAGATCGTGGCGGCCGCAGACGCGACCGCTCTGCTCGAGGCGATCCTGCGTCCGGGCGACCGGATCTGCCTCGAAGGGGACAACCAGAAGCAGGCCGATTTCCTCGCTCGCGCGCTGGCTAAAGCGGACCCAAAGACGCTCCATGATCTTCACGTCGTCCAGTCGGGCGTCGTGCTCTCGGACCACCTCGATCTGTTCAGCAAGGGCATCGCCCGCAAGCTCGATTTCTCCTACTCGGGACCGCAGGGCGGCGCTATCGCGCGGGCGTTGAACGGCGGCAAGATCGAGCTCGGCGCGATCCACACCTACATCGAGCTGTTCGCTCGCTATTTCATCGACTTGACGCCAAAGGTAGCGCTCACCGTCGCGCGGCAGGCCGATCGCGACGGCAATCTCTACATGGGTCCGAACATCGAAGACTCGCCTGTCGTGATCGAGGCGACCGCCTTCAAGCAGGGCATCGTCGTCGCGCAGGTCAACGAGATCGTCGACAAGCTGCCGCGCGTCGACATTCCCGGCGATCGCGTCGACTTCGTGATCCAGTCGCCGAAACCGTTCTACGTCGAACCGCTCTTCACCCGCGATCCCGCGCAGATCACCGAAACGCACATTCTGACCGCGATGCTGGCGCTCAAGGGCATTTACCAGCCTTACGGCATCCGCCGGTTGAACCACGGAATCGGCTTCAACACGGCGGCGATCGAGCTGCTGCTCCCGACCTTCGGCGAGCGACACGGCCTCAAAGGCAAAGTCTGCACGCATTTCGCGCTCAATCCGCATCCGACGCTGATCCCCGCCATCGAGAGCGGCTGGGTAAACCAAATCCATTGCTTCGGTTCGGAAGTCGGGATGGACGCCTATATGCAGGCGCGGCCGGACATCTTCTTCGTCGGCCGCGACGGCTCGATGGCGTCGAACCGCATGTATTGCCAGGTCGCGGGCCTCTATGCCACGGACATGTTCATCGGCTCGACGCTGCAGATCGATCTCGCCGGCAATAGCTCCACTGTCACGCAGGACCGAATTGCCGGTTTCGGCGGCGCTCCGAACATGGGGTCCGATGCCCATGGGCGCCGCCATGCCACGGAACCGTGGCTCAAGGCCGGACGCGAAGCCGCTACCGGCAATCCGCAAATGGTGCGCGGCCGCAAGCTGGTGGTGCAGATCGTCGAGACCTTCGCCGACAAGATGGGATCGACGTTCGTCGAGAAGCTCGACAGCCTCACCCTGGCGGAAAAGCTGAACCTCGACCTGGCCCCGGTGATGATCTACGGGGACGACGTCACCCACATCGTCACCGAGGAAGGCGTCGCCAACCTCCTGCTGTGCCGGACGGCGGCGGAACGCGAACAGGCGATCCGCGGCGTCGCCGGCTTCACCGACGTCGGCCGGGCCCGCGATCGCAAGGTGGTCGAAGCTTTGCGGGATCGGGGGGCTATTCAGCGGCCGGAAGATCTCGGCATCGATCCCCTCGACGCGCACAAGAGCTTGCTTGCCGCCAAATCCGTGAAAGACCTGATGCACTGGTCGGGCAACCTCTACGACCCCCCGGCCAAATACAGGAACTGGTGAGGAGCACAGGCCGATGGGAGCTTTGGAGACGCTGAAGCTGAGCTACGACGCCCAGCGACGGGCATCCGGTGCGCGTGCAACCGCCATCGTCGGCGTGGTGGCCTCCGGCAATCTCGAGGTGCTCTTCGAGCGTGTCCTGCCCGACACCGTCTGCGAAGTGCAGGTCGTGACGTCCATCCGCGGGTTCGGCGATGTTTGGAGGGCCGTGGTCGGCGACTTCGTCGACCGCAAGTCTTCGGGCGGGTTGCGGATCTCCATCAACGATGGCGGCGCGCGGCCCGACACCGTGTCGCTTCGCCTGATGCAGGGTAGCGCCGTGATGGAGGGCAGATGAACGCGAGCGTCTCCACAAGTGGCGCGGCGAGCTGGTTTCAGGCGACCGCGCGGCAGCGCATCGGCGGTCTCCTCGACCCTGACAGCTTCACCGAATATCTGCCGCCGGCAGACCGGGTGCAGAGCCCGCATCTTCCACAGTTCGACCTGCCCGGCGCATTCGACGACGGCGTCATCATCGGGCGCGGGCGCCTCGACGGGCGCGACGTTTTGCTCGCCGCGCAGGAGGGCCAATTCATGGGCGGCACGTTCGGCGAGGTGAGCGGTGCCAAGATCGTCGGGCTTCTCCGCGCGGCGAGGGCGGACGCCACTCTGCCTCGCGCCGTGCTGCTTCTGCTCGACAGCGGAGGCGTGCGCCTGCAGGAGGCCAACGCCGGCGAACTGGCCGTCGCCGAAGTGATGCGCGCGATCGTTCAGGCGCGCAGCGCCGGCATCGCCGTGGTGGCTCTCATCGGCGGCCGATCGGGCGCCTTCGGCGGCGCCGGGCTCACGGCGGCGACGTGCGGCGCGATTGTCATCTCCGAGCAGGGCCGCATCGGCGTAACCGGGCCGGAAGTCATCGAGACGAACAAAGGAGTCGAGGAATTCGACTCCGCCGACAAGGCCCTTGTGTGGAGCACGGTCGGCGGCAAGAACCGTCGCCTGATCGGCGGCGCCGACGTGTTCGCGCGCGACACGATGGACGGGTTCCGCACCGCCACGCTTGACGCCCTCGGGCGCACTCCCTCGTTCTCGCTGGAGACCTTGCAGGCGGAGCACGCGCGGCTCTCCGAGCGACTACGACGCTTCGGTAAATGCGAGGATGCCGTCTCCCTCTGGCGGACGCTCGGCATTCCCGATCCATCAAAGGTGCGCGACACGGACGCCGACGAGTTCCTTTCCCTGGCGCGCGAGTACGGGGGCCGCAACAATGACGCTCGATGACGTGCTCGCCGGCTTGTTTCCCGATGGGCACGACGTCCGGCGCACCGACGTCAATCTGCTCACGGGCGAGGGCCCGCTCAGGGGTGGTGGCACCATCACGGTGATCGGAGCCGTCGACGAAGCGCCGCTCTCGCCCGCAGGTGTGCTGCCCCTCGCGGACCATGTGCTCAAGGTCGTGGAGAACGGCGGCTCGACCCCGATCCTCGTGCTCGTCGACACGGAGGGGCAGCTTATGGCGCGGCGGGCCGAAATGCTCGGCCTCAACGAATACCTCGCTCACCTCGCCAAATGTCTGCTGCTCGCGAGCCAACGCGGCCATCGCACGATCGGCCTCGTCTACGGCAAAGCGGCAGCGGGCGCGTTCCTCGCCACCGCACTGGCGACCGATATTCTCGTGGCGGTGCCCGGAGCCGAACCTGCGGTTATGGACCTGCCCTCAATGGCGCGCATCACGAAGCTGCCGGAAGCCAAGCTCCGCGAGATGGCACAAACCACTGCGGTTTTCGCGCCCGGCCTCGACCCTTTCACCCGGACCGGCGGCATTGCGCGCATCTTCAATCCTCAAGAGCCGTACGACGCGCAGCTCGTGCAGGCGCTCGCTGACGCCGCGCCCGAGGATACACGTGACGTGCTCGGCGCCGAGCGGCAGGGGCGATCCGTCGCCGCCGCTGTCGCGAAGCGGGTTGCCGCGGCGATCACGGGCGCTCGCGGCGGTTGAGAGAGCCGGGACAAACGCCTCCTGCCCGGGCATGGCGCCGGCACGATCTCGTGGCGGTGGCGCCCGACGCTTGGGAAGTCGCCTGTCGTGGCGCGCTCGCGCCCCTCGCACGCAATCAGAGAACCGTGCTGGAGAACTGGACGGCCAAGGGTTGGCCGGTGATCGTCCGGCGTCGTTCTGTCGACGATGCGGCGGATCGCCTGCCCACGGCCGTCCCGTTGCCACCGTCTCTCGGCAAGCTGCGGTTTGCGACCGCGCTCCCGCCCATAGCCGCGAAGCATCCGCCCGTGACGCTGTTCGACGCCGCAGGCACGGCCCCAACCGGCTGGCGCGCGAGCGTCGACGCTCTGCTCCGGCTGGAACAGCGCTTCGGCCTGCGATCGCGCGTTTACGGCGCCCTGCTCTGGCAACATCTCACCGGCCTCGAGTACCTGCATCCGGCATCGGACCTCGATCTGCTCTGGCCGGTCGCAGACGCGGCGGTCCTGGCTCCCCTGCTGGCGGGCCTGCGGGGGATCGAAGCTGGAGGCGACGTGCGCCTCGACGGTGAGATCATCCTGCCGGACGGCGGCGGTGTGAACTGGCGCGAACTGCACCGCGCCGGCTCGGCGGCCGATGTCATGGTCAAGCGGCTCGACGGGGTTACGCTCTGCCATGTCGGCGCTCTCCTACCGGCCTCGGCGAGAACCGCGTCGTGAACAGGCGGAATAACGGTGCTGCCGCGCACCGGACGTCCACGCCTGGACTTTGCGAGCGCGCAGACGTCATCGCCGCGCGGGGCCACGCGGCTCTCCTCGACGAGCTCGCGACCTGGCCGAAACCCGGCCTCGTCAGCCCTGTCGATACGGGCAGCCACGATGACATGGACGCTTTGACCTTCCGTCGAAGCGCTGCAGCGCTCGAGCCGTTCTTCGCCCGGCTCGCCATCGCCGGAGCGCGGGACGCCGATTTGCCGACATTGCGCCGGATCGGCCTTCAGGCGGAGCGGGCCATGATGGATGCGACCAGCGGCGTCAACACGCACCGCGGCGCGATCTTCGCGCTCGGCCTGCTGTGCGCCGCGTCGGGCGGCGTCGGCGCTGGCGCATCGCCGGACGACGTCTGCGAAGAGGTGCGGCGGCGATGGGGGTCGGCCATACCGGCCGGTCCGGCGCCGGCGGCCAGCCACGGCGCGCAGGCGCACCGGCGATACGGCGCCGGCGGAGCCCGGGCCGAGGCTGCCGCCGGCTTTCCCACCGCGCGCGGCATCGGGCTCCCGGCTCTCGCGGAAGGCCGCAAGCTTGCGCCGGATGTGGCCGAGGCGGCGCACGTGCACTGTTTCTTCGCCCTCCTTGCGCGCGTGGAAGACACCAATCTCCTGCACCGCGGCGGCATGGCCGGCCTTGCTTTTGCGCGACAGACGGCCCGGGCCTTCCTCGACCGAGGCGGCGTCGAACGATCCGATTGGCGGCGCGAGGCCGAGCGCGCGCATCGCGCCTTCGTCGCGCGGCGTCTCAGTCCCGGCGGCTCGGCCGACCTGCTCGCCGTCACCTTGTTCCTCGACGCGTCGAGAGGGCCATCGTGACGACCCTGGCCATTTTGTGCTCGGGCCAAGGTTTTCAGACACCCGACATGTTCGACCTCGTCGCGGACGCGCCCGAGGCCGAGCCCGTGTTCGCAGCGGCGACGATGGCGCTCGACGCTCGAGATCCCCGAGCCATCGCAAGGGATGGCGATCCGGAAGAGATGCACCGCAACAGGACCGCGCAGATCCTGTGCTGCACGCAGGCGCTCGCCGCTGCCGCCGCGCTCCGCCCACGCCTCGACGTCGACCTTGTCGTCGCCGGTTACAGCGTCGGCGAGCTCGCCGCCTGGGGCGTCGCCGGTTTGTTCGACCCCCCGGCGATCTTCCAGCTTGCCGCCGAACGTGCCGCCGCGATGGATGCCGCGACCAGCGCGCCATCCGGGCTCGCCGCCGTTCGCGGACTCGGCCGTCCGGCGGTGGAAGACCTTTGCAACCGGCACGGCGCCTTCATCGCGATCGTGAACGCGGCGGACCAGATGGTGGTCGGTGGTCCGTGCACGGCTCTCGACGCCCTTCTTGCCGCCGCCGAGGCGGCGGGGGCCGAGCGCATGACGCGCTTGCCAGTCGGAGTTCCGTCCCACACGCCGTTGCTCGCCGAGGCGGCGGTGCGGTTCGAGGCCGCCCTGCGCCGGCAACAGCTTGCTTCGCGCACCCTCGACGACCGACTGTTGAGCGGGATCGACGGGGCGCCCGTCTTCGACGTCGACGAGGGACTCGGCAAGCTCGCTCGCCAGATCGCGCAGACGGTCGATTGGGCCGCCTGCATGGAGGAGTGCCGGTCGGCGGGTGCGGTGCGCGCGCTGGAACTCGGCCCGGGACGGGCGCTCGCCCGCCTCATGGGCGGCGTGATCGGCGAGCACGACAGCCGCAGCCTCGCCGATTTCCACACGATCGAGGGCGTTGTGCGGTGGACGACGAGGGAGCTTTAGACGCTCGCGGCGAAGAAGCCGGCGGCCATGGCGGCGTAGACGAGAGCCATGGACTGCTTGGACAGCACGAGTTCCCATCCTGGCGTGAAGCGTTTCGGCGTGATCGTGTAATCGACCGTCGCCGCCAGCGCGGCAATCGCAGCGGCGCGTCGCGCAACGGTCCCGATATCCCGTGTCGGCCGAGCGGCCATCCAGGCCTCGAAAAACAGCGCCCAGAAGAAGGTCGCGGCGACATGGGTGCCCAAGCCAACCGCGGTGTGACGGACATCGGGACGGCGTCGGTCGGCCGCACCATCGCCGTTGAGCCAGTGGCTCGTCGCGTTGAAGGGCTGGATGGCGCCCTTGTCCTCGCCGATGGCGACGAGGGCGAGAGCGAGCGTCGAGATCACGCCGGCAGCCCCGCCCGACACGATCGCGCGACGGAGAATACGGGCGATCACGGCTTGCCGCTCCGCCTGCCGAGATCACGGAGGGCCTTGCCGGACAAGATCGACATGAGGCCGAGCGCTGCGGCGGAGATGAAGTGAATGGCGCCGAGCGCGGGAAGGTAGAAGAAGATCACGACCGGCGCGCCACACCGGCGACGATGAGCAGGACGCCGCCGGCCACCACGCCAAAGGCGAGACCGCTGGCAACGGACGACGCGACGACGAGGCTCGTCAGGATGCTGGGGCGCGGCAGAAAAGCGATCACGATCGTCTCCCGAAAGACGCCACCGTCACAGACGAAACGGGATGACGCGAGCACGCTCTTTGTCGCGCGTCGCCGCCGCGCTCTCGATCAATGCGAAGGGCGCGTCAGGCCGACCTTGATCGTATCGTCCTTCGACAGGGTCGTATTTCCGGCATCCCGATAGGTCGGAAACCTTTTCAGATCATCGGGCGAGGGATGGATGATCTGCACGTACTGGCCGAGCAACGCCATGTCCTGCACGGGCACCGCGATCGGGCGGGTGCCGATGCCAAAGAAGCCGCCGTAGTCGACCACGAACTCGATGACGCCGTCGCCCGAGCGGACGATGCGGCTGACGTGGCCGAGGATGTTCTGGCTCTCGGAGGGTTCGAGCACGGTGCGCCCGAGCAGCGCGCCGACGCGGACCGGCTGCGGATAATTCTGTTCCGCCACCGGGTTCTTGTCGTCGTCATCATCGTCTGCCGCCAAACCGGCCGCGCAGGCCGTCCAAAGGGCGACGCCGACGATAAAGACGCGAAAAAGTTTCATCTCGATGTTCCGTTTGCGGCGCAGCGCCTCGCGGCGCGGTTCGACTGCGCTCCCTGCCGAGCTCGACTCGCCCGACCTCAGATGCCGGCGAACCAGCCAAAGCCCTGCTTTTCCCAGTACCCGCCGGTGTAGGTGTTACTGACCTCGATGGCGGTGATCCATTTCGGGTTCTTGTAGCCGAGCTTCGTCGACATGCGCAGGCGTAGCGGGAAGCCGAACGGGTCGGTCAAAGTCTCGCGTCCGTACCCGGTCGCGAGCAGCGTCTGAGGGTGCAGCGCCGTCGCCATATCGATGCTGCTGGGGTAGTCGTCGGCGGTGGTGAAGGCCACGTATTTCGCCGTGAGATCGGCACCGACGCGCTCGAGAAAACTGCGCAACGTCACGCCCGACCATTGCCCGATGTAATCCCAGCCCTCGACGCAAACGTGCCGGATGATCTCGTCGTGCTGCGGAAGGCTCGCGAACTGCTCGATCGTCCACGGACGCTTGTCAGAGATCAGGCCGGCGAGCTCGAGCTTCCAGTCGGACGCATCGACCGGATCGACATCCTTGACGTCGTAGTAGGCGTTGAACCGCGGCGGTTTGAGCACCATCGATTCCGGATAGGTCGGGGCGAGCTTCTTCGGGTCGAACAGAAAGGCTTGCACCCCATCATTGAAACCGGAGATGGAGCGCAAGGCGTTTTCGACGGATTGCGGCTTGCCCACGTCGCAGCCCGTCAGCATGGTCAGCGCGCCGAGCGACAGGCCGCCGCGGATGAAGCCCCGGCGCTCGAGCGACCGGATGAGCGGGCGATGGTTGTCAAGGATGGCCTTGTCGGGAATCCGTCTGGGACGAAAGATCGATTTCACGACCGCGTCTCCCTGGGGAGCTTCGGCCCTCCGGCGATCATCGCCCACAGCGTCTGCGGCACGAGCAGCGCCAACGCGACGTGCACGACGAGGAAGCCGACGATCACCGCCATGCCCGAGAAATGGATGATCCGGGCGCTCTGGAAACCTCCGAGGAGGGAGACGAGCCACTGCAGCTGCACCGGCTTCCAGATCGCAAAACCGGTGACGACTTGCGACACGCCGGCCAGGATCACCACGATGTACAGCACCTTCTGCACGGCATTGTAGACCGTGAGATCGTTGTGCTCGATGTGTAAGCGGAGCGTATCTCTGACGGTCTGGATCAGCTCTCCGATCCGGATCGGAAGCAGCCGCCGCCGAAACCGGCCGGTCGCGAAACTGTAGATCAGGTAGGCGGCCCCGTTCAGCATCAGCAGCCACATGCCGGCGAAATGCCAGAGCAGGCTCTCCGCCGCCCAATCGCCGAGCCTGAGATAACCGCTGAAATGCAGGCCGCTGATGACCACGTCGTCGTTGTAGATGCCCCAGCCCGACGTGATCATCACCAGCATGGCGACCGCGTTGATCCAGTGCATGACCCGGACAGCCACGGGATGCATCCGCTCACCCCTGCGGCTTCTGCCGCCGACCGCGGTTTGATCCATTGGATGAGCAGAGGCTCCGACAGCGGAATCAACCATCATGTCGTCCTCCTCGTCGTGCGCCGCCCATGCGCGCAGCTGAAACCGGCCGTTCGGTCCCGGCGTCTGTCGCGCACATGGGCAGGCCCTTGCAGAGCCGGCGGACGACGCCGCGATAGGACAGTATCGGAAAACTACATCTGAGAAGCATGGTTTGTTTCACGCCAAAAAAGATCGAGATCTGAACCGCTCCGTTCAGGCATCTACCCACCGACCGGCGGACAGCAGGTGCCGCCATCGCTCATGCCGTGCAGGGGCGGCCCAAGATCTCCAAGGTGTCGCGTTCTATTCGGGTGGGACCAGAGTACCGTTACATTCGGACCGAGATTTCAACATCGCACGAAGGACGTGACGCGTTCCCGGTCCAACTGGACGATACGAGGGAACGCACTGAGCGGCCCCGTCAGTTCCGAACGGCTCGAGGGGCGTGAACTGCCCAATCGCGCGACGGTCATGACGTGCCATTCCTCAAGCCGCCTGTCCGGGGTCGACGCAGACTCTTTGGTCAGCTTCGAAGCAACCGGAGTGTGCGTCTGCTCCAGGTCCGCTTCACCACCGCGCTAAAAGCGGTGCGCGTACGCCGTCGGCTCGCCTCCGCGTTTCTCGCCGCGAGATGGTGCGAACCAGGCACGATCGGCGTGGGCAGATGCGCGATGATCCGTTCCGTTTCCGAGGGACCCAGGCGAGGCGCGGTGAGGGCGGGCGCGGGCGCTCCTGGAGCATAGACGAGATGGACGATCGTGTAATGCCGCTGCCTCAGGTCGCGCAGGAGGGCGGGCAGCATCTCCGCCGTCGCGCGTTTGGTATCGTGAAAGAGGATGATGCCGTTGTGGAGCGGCTGTCGGTCGAGAAGGCCGAGGATGCGTTCCCTCTCGTAGTCGGGCGTCATCAGAAGCCAGTCGGCGGCCCACAGATCCGTGCCGAACACGGCGATGCTTTTCGCGTCGAGATGGCTCAGCAGCGCCGGCGAGTCGGCAAAGCCGGGAAAGCGAAAGAAGGGCGTGTGAGGGCGGTCGGCCGGTCGCGCGGCGGCGCCGTAGATCGCCCGCTCGTCGGCGGCGATGCCGGCGGCGATGTCCTGTTCCGCGGAGGCGGTGTCGAACCCGCGGAGCGTGAAAGAGGGGTGGCTGTTGGAGTGGTGACCAACGCTATGACCTTCCACGACCTCGCGCCTTGCCAATTGGGGGTTGGCGGCGGCGTTGCGGCCGATCAGGAAGAAGGTCGCGTGGACGCAAGCGTCCTTCAACGCGCGCAAGACCTGCGGCGTCGTATCCGGAGCGGGCCCGTCGTCGAAGGTCAAGACGACCTCGTGATCGTTGAGCTGCAGCGTCTGCGGATAGGTCTCGACGCCCAGGTGGAGCGGCGCCGTCGCCGGGTCCAGATGGATCTCGCGTTCCCAGCCGCACGCTGGGGCTGACGCAACGGTTCGGGTTCCGAGCCGGCGCGAGGGTTCGCTCAGGCGGTCGGAGGCGTCCAGAGAGCGATCTGGCGTATGAAGCGCGCTCGGCACGACAGGTCGGGTTTGTCGCGCGGCATCGGCCGGTGCAGAGGTGTGCGCCTCGCTCGATTCGACCGGCGGCGTGGCGAGGCGTGTGTCGCCATTGCTCCGGAGGGACAGAGGCTGTTGGAAGGTGATAGCGGTTTCGGTCGGCAGCACGAGCAGCGCGAGGAAACAGGCCGTCGTCCGAATCGGCTTCAACCGCATGAGAAGAGCCTCGACCTCGGTCCGAGCTACGGCTCTCGCCGTCTTTGGACCATCAACGCGGCGGAGCTCGAATCGTCGCGAGCCGGCGGAAAGGATGAAGCTCGCGGTAAACGGCTGCGCCTGTCAGAGCGGGGGCGCCCGCGTCAGGGCCGCCCGAGCCGCGACGAGGCTGGTGGTGAACGCCTCGAGATCGGTGAACCGCCGATCCGGGGGCACCGCACGGCGGCAGATGGGGACGCCCTGCGCAGCGACTGCCTCGTCCAGCATGAGGTTGTCGGCATTGCCGAAATCCTCCATCGACATGCCAAATCGGTCGCGCCAGCAAGCCGCTGCTTCGTCGAAACTCGCTCCCTGGTCGCGACGGAGCCGCGCGAGGAGATCGTCGGCAACGTTCGTATAGGCGAAGACAGGCTTGCCTTCTCCGACCATGACGCCAAGCTCGAACACCGTTCCGACATCGGCGCTCGGTCCCAGAAACGGAGTCAAATTGAAGATGCCGAGATCGCTTTCCCGCATCAGGGCCAGGCACGATCGGTAGATGGTCCGGCTGTCGTGCACCTCTGCTTGGAAGGGGTATTGCCCGACGAAGCCATACGCGCGGCACAGCTCCATCTTCGCGGCACCGAGTCCCGCCGCTTCCGGATGAAACACTTCGGGGCCGGCCAGATAGACGCGAGGATCCGCCATGTGATTCAGCTTTCAGCTATGCGACGAAGGGCGAGCAAGGGCCTTTGCACCCGGACCGATCGGTAAGGACATCACTCGACCTTGGACCAAGAGACGGCATGATCGTCGGAACGGCCGGCCACGTCGATCACGGCAAGACGGCGCTGGTACGCGCTCTGACCGGCGTCGACACCGACCGGCTCAAGGAGGAAAAGGCGCGAGGCATCACGATCGACCTCGGTTTCGCCTACATGGCGGGGCCTGGCGAAGACCCGATCGGCTTCATCGACGTGCCGGGCCATGAACGCCTCGTCCGAACCATGGTGGCCGGGGCCGCCGGCATCGACTTCGCGCTGATCGTGATCGCGGGCGATGACGGGGTCATGCCGCAAACGCGCGAGCATCTCGAAATCCTGCAACTGCTCGGGCTCCGGCGAGGTCTCATCGTCGTCACCAAATGCGACCGCATTGATGTGGCGCGACGGGCCGCCGTCGCCCGCGAGATCGCGGCGACCGTCGCCGAGACGCCATTTTCGTCCTGCGCGATGGCATTCGTGTCGGCGACGACGGGAGACGGCGTCAACGCGGTGCGCGAAGCTTTGGTCCAAGCCGCGGCATCGCGCGCGCGACATCCGCGCCACGGCACGTTCCGGCTGCCGATCGACCGCTCCTTCAACCTCGCCGGCATCGGCACGGTGGCGACGGGCACGGCGCTGTGCGGCCGTGTCGCTGTCGGCGACGAGGTCGTGCTGCTGCCTGGCGGCCGCCGGGCCCGCGTGAGGTCCGTCCACGCGCAGAATCGCGAGATGCCGTCCGGGACCGCAGGGGAACGCTGCGCGCTGGCACTCGCCGGCTCCGGGATCGGCAAGGACACCGTCAGTCGGGGATCGTGGATCTGCGGCGACGGGGGCGCGACGACAACGCAGCGCTTCGATGCCGATCTCTTCCTGCTCTCCGGGGAAAAGCGCCCCCTCCGCGATTGGACGCCAGTGCACCTCCACTGCGGGGCCAGCGATGTGCCCGCCCGGGTCGTCGTCCTCGCCGAAAGTCTCGCGCCGGGGCAGCGTGGGCTCGCCCAGATCGTGCTCGATGAGGCGCTGCCCCTTCGGCACGGCGACCGGTTCGTCCTGCGTGATCAGAGCGGGCAACGCACGATCGGCGGCGGGACCGTTCTCGATCCGCGGGCGACGCTACGCAGGCGCCGCGTCCCTGAGCGCTTGGCCCGGCTCGAGGCCATGCGGCCGAGCAGCCCCGAAGCTGCGCTGCGCGGCCTGCTCGCGCTCGATCCCGGTATAGAGGATCTCGCGTCGTTCGCTGTCGATCGCGGGCTTTCGCCCGACGAGGCCGAGGTCCTTCGAACGGAGCTCGACCTGACCGCATTGCGCGCCGGCTTGGCCATCTACGTCTTCAGCACAGGGCGATGGCAGAGCTGGGCAGGCGCCGTCGTCGCGTTCCTTGCCGCTTTCCACGCCGACCATCCCGATTTGCCCGGCATCGCTGGCGAACGTCTCCGCCTGGCGCTTCGACCGGTGCTGCCGAAAGATCTCTTCACGGCGCTTCGCGAGCGCCTTGCGGCCGATAAACGGGTCGTCGTGCAGGGGCACTGGATCCGCTTGCCGGATCATGTCGCAGAGCTCAGTGTCGATGATCGACGCATCGCCGCCCTGGTCATGCCGATAATCGGGACGGAGCGCTTCCGGCCGCCGCGCGTCCGCGACCTCGGTCGCGATCTTGGGCTCGGGGAAGGGAGCCTACGGCGGACGTGCAAGACGCTGGTGCGCGCCGGTCATCTCGTCGAAGTCGCGCACGATCATTTTTTCCTGCGCAGCACCGTCGTCGAGATGGCGGACGTGGCAAACGCCTTGACGCACGCGCACGGCGTCTTTTCGGCAGCCGACTTCAGGAACGAGCTGGACAACGGCCGCAAGGTCGCCATCCAGGTGCTCGAGTACTTCGACCGCCACGGGCTGACGCGGCGCGAAGGCGACCTTCGCCGCGTGGTGAAGGGGCCCGACCTGATCTTCCCTCGTCTTGAGCCAGCCTGATCAGGGCGCCGCGCTTTCGTCTCGCCGTTCGCAAGGCAGACCTTCGGTCGTCGCACGCGCCTCGGAGCCGATCAGGCGAGCAACCACCTCGCGCGGCACGGCTTATCGGCGGAAAACGGGGCTTGCGGTCAAGAAGCCGCGAGGCGAGAGCCAGGGAGTTTGCCAAGGTCATTGAAGAGCGGTCGGTCCTCGACTGGTTCGAGGAGGGCCGCGCGGCGCGGCTCTGCCAGAGGGCTCGCAAGGACAATCCTTACCCGCCCAGCGAGGCCGGCCACGAAGCCTGGAAGCGCGGCTGATTAGCCCGGCGCCAGAGATAAGGGCTATCAATAGACCAGCGCCGATCGGTCGTGCGGGTCAGTCGAAGAGGCTCGAAACGCTTTCTTCCTTCGCGGTCCGCGCGATCGCTTCGCCGATGAGCGGAGCGATGGAGACAACGCGGATATTATCCGTCTTGCGCACAGCTTCGGTCGGCTGGATCGTGTCGGTGAGGACAAGCTCCTTGAGTTTGGAACTGCCGATCCGCGCGACCGCGCCCCCGGACAGGACACCGTGCGTGATGTAGGCCGATACCTCGTCGGCTCCGTTCGCGATCAGCGCATCGGCCGCGTTGCACAATGTGCCGCCTGAATCGACGATGTCGTCGACGAGAATGCAGCTTCGCCCGCGAACGTCGCCGATGATGTTCATGACTTCCGACTCGCCGGCCCGCTCGCGCCGTTTGTCAACGATGGCGAGCGGCGCATCGATACGTTTGGCGAGCGCGCGCGCACGCACGACGCCGCCGACGTCCGGCGAGACGACCATGATGTCAGAGACCTTCATCCGGCTCTTGATGTCCCGCACCATGACGGGGGCGGAAAACAGGTTGTCCGTCGGAATGTCGAAGAAGCCCTGGATCTGGCCGGCATGGAGATCCACGGTCAGCACGCGGTCGGCACCGGCATGCGTGATCAGGTTCGCGACCAACTTGGCCGAAATGGGCGTGCGCGGCCCCGCTTTGCGATCCTGCCGAGCGTAGCCGAAATACGGAATAACCGCGGTGATGCGGCGCGCCGACGCGCGACGGCACGCATCGGTCATGATCAGGATTTCCATCAGGTGATCGTTTGCGGGAAACGACGTCGACTGGACGATGAACACGTCCTGGCCGCGCACGTTTTCCTGGATTTCGACGAAGACCTCCATGTCGGCGAAGCGGCGGACCTGGCACCGCGTCAGTGGCACCTTGAGGTAAGCGGCAATCGCCTCCGTCAATGCAGGATTGGAATTGCCCGCCAGGACTTTCATGACGTTTCCACTACAAGCGGGCGTGCCGACGGCGGCTCTTAGCAGCCACTTGTCACGGAAACAACTTGCCAGAGATGAAACGGCCGGGCACGCAGGAGCGTCCCGGCCTGAACAACCCGGGTCAGCTCCTAGCGAGCGCGCGTCCAGGTCTGTGAACCGCAGACGCCGCCGGGCACGCAGCCTTCGACATTCAGATTGTCTCCGGCAACCGTGATCTTGCCGTTGTAGATCTGGCCGTCATCGGCATTGTAGGTCTCGCCCGACCACGAGTCCGGGCCGCTCTGCTTCATGCTGAACATGACCTGGATTCCGATCACGGAGCGGTTCCGCTTCCTGGGGTCTGGATTGCGGTAGTCTTTCCCGGGCTGCCCCTTGGCAACGAAACCGCAGTAGTTCCCGCCGCATTTCGAGATGCGGACCACGGCAGTATGATCTGAGACAACCCACTCGCCAGCCGGCCCGCTCGCCGCAAAGACGGATGTCGAGGCCGTGAGCGCAAAACCGGCAGCGGCGAAGATAGGTAAAATCTTCATGGTAGGTCCTTGGTTGTCGCGTGCCGCTCCACGCGATCGATCAAGACGAGCGGGGTCCCCGGGGGTCGGGCCAAACGGGTCGAATTGGTCAACCCGGCGTGTAACAGTTCCCCTCGCCCAGCCGCAACGCTGGGCTTTCGGGCGATCCCTCTTTGGGACTGATTGTTGCGCTCGTAACGCGCGAGAGGCTGTTTCGCTTCCCCCGTCGGGCGACTTTCCCCACCGCGGGCCGACCATGGCCTGCCGACGCTTTTCAGGCACGCCCCGCAGGCTTAGATCTCAGCCATGGAATCGAGCGAGGTGAGCGACATCGACGGGATCGACCTTGATACCGAGGCGCCCGACATCGTCTTTGGTTGCGCGGACGAGGCAGCTCCGACCTCCGTCAAGGCTGGCGCGGAGGTCATCCGGTCTTTTTGGAACCACGCGCCGAAAGGCCCCGGCGTCTACAGGATGATCGGCGTCGACGACGAGGTTCTCTACGTCGGAAAGGCGAAGAGCGTCCGCAAGCGGATCGCGAGCTACATGCGCCCGTCCGGCCATACCAACCGCATCGCTCGCATGATCGCGCTGACGGAATCAATGGTGTTCGTCTCGACCACCACCGAAACCGAAGCGCTGCTTCTCGAAACCAACCTCATCAAGCAACTAAGGCCGCGCTTCAACGTGCTGATGCGGGACGACAAGTCCTTCCCCTACATCCTGCTGACCGGAGACCATCCTGCGCCGCAGATCGTGAAACACCGCGGCGCGCGCGCGCAGAAAGGCGACTATTTCGGGCCGTTCGCCAGCGTCTGGGCGGTGAACCGCACCCTCAACGCGCTCGAGCGCGCGTTCCTCCTGCGCTCGTGCACGAACTCGTATTACGAGAACCGGACGCGGCCGTGCCTGCTGCACCAGATCAAACGTTGTTCAGGTCCCTGCACCGGCGAGATCAGCCACACTGATTACGCGGCGCTCGTCGCGGAAGCACGTGACTTCCTTTCGGGCAAGAGCCGGGCGGTCCGCGATCTTCTGGCGCGCGAGATGGACGAGGCTGCCGGGCGGCTCGAATTCGAGCGGGCGGCGCGTCTGCGCGACCGCATCGCCGCGTTGTCGGCCATCCAGGGCGCCCAGGGCGTCAACCCGAAATCGACCGAAGAGGCCGATGTCTTCGCCATCCATGAAGAGGCCGGGCAGTTCTGCATCGAGGTGTTCTTCTTCCGGACCTACCAGAACTGGGGAAACCGCGCCTATTTCCCTCGGGCCGATCGCTCGCTGACGCCCGCCGAAGTCCTCGAAGCCTTCCTCGCCCAATTCTACGACGGCCGCCCGCCGCCGCGTCTGGTTCTTCTGTCCCATGACATCGAAGGACGAGAACTGCTCGAACTCGCGCTCTACCAACGCTACGATCAGCGCGTCGAAATCATAGCGCCGCAGAGGGGCGAAAAGCGTGATCTCGTCGAGCATGCGGCGAGCAACGCCAGACAGACGCTTGGCCGCACGCTGTCGGAAACGGCGTCTCAGGAGAAGCTTTTCGTTGCGCTCGCCGATGCCTTGGACCTCGGGCGGACCATCCGTCGGGTCGAGATCTTCGACAACTCGCACATCATGGGAAGCAACGCGGTCGGCGCCATGGTCGTCGCCGGGCCAAAGGGCTTCATGAAACCGCACTATCGGACGTTCAACATCAAGGGGGAGGACCTCACCCCTGGCGACGACTTCGGCATGATGCGGGAAGTGCTGCGCCGCCGCTTCGCGCGCCTCAATCGGGAAGCTCCGGCCTCGGACGCTCCCGAGGGGAGCGACGCAGAACCGCGGGAAGCCGACGCGTTCCCGGCACGGCCTGATTTGATCCTGATCGACGGTGGACAGGGGCAGTACAGCGCGACGCGCGAGATCCTGCGGGAGCTCGGCGTCAACGATGTCGCCATCGTCGCCATCGCTAAGGGACGCGACCGGGACGCTGGCCGCGAAACGTTTCACGTCGAAGGCAAGGAGCCGTTCCGCCTGTCGCCACGCGACCCCGCGCTCTATTTCGTCGAGCGCCTTCGCGACGAGGCCCATCGTTTCGCGATCGGAACGCATCGCGCGCGGCGCAAAAAGGACTTCACGAGAAGCCCTCTCGATGAGATCGCCGGCATCGGGCCGGCGCGCAAGCGCGCGCTACTCAGCGCTTTCGGGACGGCGAAAGCGCTGTCACGCGCGGCCCTCGGCGATCTCGAAAAGGTCCCGGGCATCAATGCGGGAACGGCAAAGCTCGTGTATGACCATTTCCACGAGCGCAGTCATTGACGTGAATTGTCCGGTCGCGCCGGCGGCGGTAAGGTGGGGTATGAGCACCGGCTTGGTCCGAACCACGATTTTGGACGAAATGAACCGTGTCGCGGGGGAGCAGAAGCTTACTCTGGGACCGCTCGATGACGACACGTCGTTGCTCAAAACCGGCCTCGATTCGCTCGGGTTCGCAATCCTGGTCGCACGCCTCGAAGAGAAGCTTGGCGTCGATCCGTTCAGCGCCGCAACCGACGTGGTTTTCCCCGTGACGGTCGGCGAACTCATCCAGTTCTACGAGCGCGCGGTC
>CAXTFG010000018.1:0-6833 GCA_964243415.1 uncultured Beijerinckiaceae bacterium
TCGCCGAAGCGCTGCAGGAGACCGCGGTGCCGCGCCTGTCCGTCGCGCCCTCGACCATGGATCTGCTCGGCGTCGAGCTGGAGATCGCCGGCGATAAGGACCGCGCGTTCAAGCTGCGCGACGCGATCCTCGATTTCGAGGCGGAGCAGCGCAAGCCGGGGGTTGACCGCTACTCCTACGTGCTGATCGATTGCCCGCCGTCCCTCAACCTGCTGACCATCAACGCGCTCACCGCCGCCCATGCCGTGGTCGTGCCGCTGCAATGCGAGTTCTTCGCTCTCGAAGGGCTGTCGCAGCTGCTCAGTACGGTCGAGCAGGTGAAAAACTCGCTGAACGCCCGCCTCGAGATCCATGGTGTCGTCCTCACCATGTTCGATGCGCGCAACAACTTGGCTAACCAAGTCGTCGCCGATGTGCGCAGTTTCCTCGGCGCCAAGGTCTACGACACGGTCATTCCGCGCAATGTCCGGATCTCGGAAGCGCCGTCCCATGGCAAGCCGGCGCTTCTCTACGACCTGAAGTGCCCCGGCAGTCAGGCCTACCTCCAGCTCGCTTCCGAGGTGATCCGGCGTGAACGGCACCTCCAGGCAGCATGAAACGGAACCGACCGGCATGAAGGCGTCGTCCCTCGAAGAACCCCGTTCGCGGCTTGGCCGTGGGCTGGCGGCATTGATCGGTGACAGCGGGAGCGAAGCCGAAGCGGTCGTGCGGGTGCGCGGGCAGCGACGCGTGCCAATCGAATTCCTACGGCCGAACCCGCGAAATCCGCGGACCGTCTTCGACGAGGACGATCTCGCCGATCTCACCAATTCCGTGCGCGAGAAGGGCATCATCCAGCCCATTCTGGTGCGCACGGTGCCGGGCGTCTCCGACAGCTACGAGATCATCGCCGGCGAGCGGCGCTGGCGCGCGGCGCAGCGAGCCGAACACCACGATGTGCCGATCGTCACCATCGAGGCCGACGACAAGCAGGCGCTCGAGATCGCGATCATCGAGAACGTTCAGAGGACGAACCTAAACGCCCTGGAAGAGGCCGAGGGCTACGAGCGCCTCGGCCGAGAGTTCGGGTATTCGCAGGGTGAACTCGCCAAAGTCATCGGCAAGAGCCGGCCGCATGTCGCCAACACCTTGCGCCTGCTCAAGCTGCCGGACCGCGCGCGCGCGCTGCTGTCGTCCGGCCGGATCTCGGCGGGACACGCGCGAGCGCTGTGCAACGCGGAGGATCCGGGCGCGGTCGCCGAACGGATCGTCGCGCGAAATCTGTCCGTCCGCGCGGTCGAAGATCTCATCAAGCGCGCGCAGGAGCAGAAGGAGGAAGCGGACGGCTTCGCCCGCACGAGCCGCAAGGTCAAGGATGCCGATACGCGGGCGCTGGAGCGCCGCTTGTCGGACCGCATCGGGTTGGTGGTCGACATCACGCACAAGGGCGAAAGCGGCGAAGTCCGATTGAAGTACGCCAGCCTCGAACAGCTCGATCGGATCGTGGGACTGCTCGGCGCCTGACGGTTCTCCCATCGAGCGGATCATGACGCGTACGCCGATGGACGGGATGAAGCGCGTGGCAGCCCCCGCGAGCCTCGGTGCGCATATTCGTCACCTCGTCATGCGATCATCCTTGCCGCAAGCGTCTCTTTTGTGAATCGTTCGTGCGATCGGGCGTTGCGTTGAAGGGGCGAGTGATGGATCAGCCGGCGGAGCAGTCCGACCAAACCCCGCTCAACCTGCTGAAGCCGCACTGGCGTCTGGTCGTCGCCGCCTTCCTCGGCTGGTTTCTCGACGCCTTCGATCAGGTGGCGCTGCTGCTCGTGCTGCCCGAGATCGGCAAGCATTTCGGCGTGTCGCTTACGGCGATGGGCCTGGTCATCACGGCACAGAGCCTCGGCCGGATTTTCGGCAATATCGGCTGGGGCTGGTTGGCCGACCGCTACGGGCGCAAGCTCACCTTCATGCTCGGCGTGATCTGGTTCGCGGCGTTTTCCGGCTTGTCGGGTTTGGCGTGGAGCTATGCCGCGCTGCTCATCATCCAACTCTTCTTCGGCGTCGGCTTTGGCGGGGAATGGACGGCCTCGGCCGCTCTCCTCATGGAATCTGTGCCGGAACGGGCGCGTGCCGTCGCGTCCTCGCTGATGATGGCCGGCTACGAGTGCGGCTTCTTCGCCGCGGCGGGCGTTCAGGCGCTGCTCCTGCCGCATTTCGGGTGGCGCTCGCTCTTCCTCGTGGGGGTCGCGCCGGCCTTGCTGGCGATTTTCATTCGGGTCGGCATCCAGGAAAGCCCGGTCTGGTTGCAGACCCAAGCGGCGCGTAAAACGCCGCCGAGTGGTGTCGCTCCCACGGCGCCGCGCTTCCGCATGAACGCCGCGGCCTGGCAGGCCTGCGCCTTCATGGCCGCCCTGCAGTTTCAGACCGCGGCCGTCTACAATTTCTATCCGACGTTGCTCAAGACGGATCGCGGCTTCACGCCCGACGGCGTCTTCGCGGCCGTCGCCGTCTACTCGCTCGGGTCCATCATCGGCAAGCTCCTGTGCGGCGCAATCGCGGCGCGCTTTGGCGAGCGCCGCGTCATCCTGGTCTGCCTCACGGTGTCGATCCTCGGCATCATTCCCTTTGCCAGCGCCGCGCACCTTCCGTCGGTCCTGCCGACAGCGCTGCTGCTCGGGGCGTCCAGCAGCGGCGTGTTCGCTCTCGTCCCGCACTTCCTGTCGCAACGGTTCGCCGACGCGGTCCGCTCGTTCGGGATGGGTCTCGCCTACGCGGTCGCGTCTTTCACGCAGGGGATCGCGACGTTTGTCATCCCGGCGACAGGGCACGAACTCGGTCTCGCCCTTTCGATGGAAGGATTCGTGATCGCCGCGTCAGTTCTGATCGCCGCCGTCGTCTTCCGCACGCCCCGGGATCTGCCCGGGCGAGGTGCGGCGATGGCCTACTAGAGAGAGCGCATCCCAGTTGCCCCGATCCGCCTAATCGGCGACGACCGAGGCCGCAGGAACATCGAGCGACCACACGACCCCGCTCGGTTCGAACCGGATGCTGGAGTCGCCATCGAGCGCGCGTCCGGCGATCCGGTCCATGACGATGTGCCCGAACCCTTTGCGTGTCGGCTGGGTGACCGGAGGACCGTCGCTCTCCTCCCACCGGAGTCCGAAGCGCCTCGGCTCGGTCGCGGCGAGGGACCACGTGATCGTCACCCGTCCCTGGTCGGTCGACAGGGCGCCGTATTTTGCGGCGTTTGTCGAAAGCTCGTGCAGGGCGATCCCGATGTTTTGCGCGGCCTCCGGCCGGACAACGACGTCATCGCCGTCGAGGATGATACGCGTGCCGAAAAGGTCCTCGTAGTGGTTGAGCTGCGAATTCACGAGCTCCATCAGCGAAACGCCTTTCCATTGCACGTTGGACAGCAGGTCGTGGGATCCGGCGAGGCCTGCGAGCCGATCGTTGAAGCGACGAACGAACTCTTCGGGCGTGATATCCTTGGCGAGGGACTGGCGCGCCATGGCCTGGATGACCGCGAGCAGGTTTTTCGATCGATGCGTGAGTTCGCGCATGAGGAACCGGACATGATCCTCCCGCTGCTTCTGTGCGGACACGTCCCGCACGATCAGCGACGCCCCGATGACGCGCCCGTCCGACGCTCGGATCGGCGCGCTTGAGACCCAGATATCGATTGGCGTCCCGTCGCGCCGTTTCTGCCGTGTCTCCAGCTCGTGCGCGTTCCCGTCCATGATCTGCTGGCGGTAGCGTTCGCGTTCCGCCTCGGATGTATCCGACAACGCCACGGCGACGGGGCGACCGATGATCTGCGCGGCCGCGATATCGAATAACTTCTCCGCGCCCGCATTCCAGGACGTTACGGCGCCATGACCATCGATGCTGATGATGGCGTCGTTGGAGGATGCGACGACGGCGGCAAGGACCGCGTTGGCATGTTCCGCGGTTTTCCGCTGCGTGATGTCGAAGCTGAGCGACAGCATACGCTCGGGTTTGCCAACGGCGTTGCTGAAGAAGCGCCCGCGCGAGGCGATCCAGCGGATCGAACCGTCCCGGTGCTTGATCCGAAACTCTTTGTCGAAGCTCCCGGAGTTTCGGCTGTCGGCCGAAAACTCTTCGATCAAGCCCGGCAGGTCCTCGGGGTGAATGCGCCCCAGCAGCTCCTGCGCACTCAACGGCGAGCCGGGTGTTCGAGCCTCCAGGTCGAAGAGTGCGATGAAGTTGGCGGAATGGACGAACGTCTCCGACGCGATGATCCAATCGAGGATGGCGAGACCGGCGGACTCCTGGGCGAGTTGCAGGCGGTCCTCGCTGTTGCGCAGTTCCACCTCGACTTCCTGCAGGCGCAACAGAGACCGCACGAGAGTGAGCATCTCGCGCGTGTCGACCGGCTCGACGAGGAAAGCGTCGATAACGGCGTCGATCCGGTCCTGATCCGAGCCGCCTCGGTCGAGAGCTTGGTCGAGGCCCGGAGAAATCTGCAGGATGAAGGTATCGCGCCCACCAGTCTTGATCTGACGGCAGATCTCGAGCGCTTCGGCATCGCCCTGCTCGAAGTCGAGCACGACCAGAGGCGGCCTTTCGCGTCCGAGGTAGGGCATGACGGCCTGAAACGAATCGAGTTCGAGCGTCGACAGGCCTGCCGTCTTCAGCAAAGCCGCGATACGCGCACGTCGCTCTGTCGACGTGCCGACGACGAGAATCGTCTGCACCTTCTTCAAGGCGGAAGCCCCCGAGGCCTGCCGACCTGATCCGCCGATCGGCCCCATCCGATCGGAAGCGGACCATGCATTCGCGGCACGCCTACCCCGGCCAAATCAACGAAAGCGTGAACGACCTGTCAACAACTTGTGAAAAAAAGAGCGCGGTTGCGGCGATCTTAGTCGGTCATCATCAAGGCCCAGTACGTTCGAAAGCGCGTGCCGGGCGCGTCTGCAGCCGCGATGCCCATGCGGCGCATCTTGCGGTCGAGCAGATTGGCATTGTGTCCCGGGGAGCGCTGCCAGCCGGCGAGTGCCGCATCGGCCGTCGCATACCCCGCCGAGACGTTCTCGACGGCATAGCCTTTGGCATGATGGGCAGCGTTAAGCCGATGATCGAGGGAGCCTGAGATCTCGTGGCTCAGGTGGTCCGCACTCGCCATGGCGTTGGCTTGAGATTGAGCGAGCGCCATCAGCGCCGGATCGATGGTCACGTCGGGAAGGCTGTGCGACTCGCGGTAACTGGAAAGGCGCGCGCGCACCTCGTCGGGATCGAGGCGAACGACGACGCTTTGGTGATGCTCGGCCAGGGCCGGCGGCTCGGGCGATTCCGTGCTGAGGCAGCCGGCTGCCATCGCCGGCACGAGGGTGACGGTCGCGAGGCGGAGAAGACGCCCGGAACAGGACGACGTCGACATCCTCCGCTCAACCCACTTTCCGAGCCAGGCGCGGCTCGGAATCGACCTGGTGAGCTTCGGCCTGCCTGAGCGCGTCCTGCAGGCGCTCGAGGCCGATGATGTTGATCGACGTGGGGTCGGGCGCCGGCCCGTCGAAAAACCCATGCTGGCGGAAGCGCTTGCAGATCTCGAAATAGAGGTCGCTCTTCGTTCGCGCACTGCTCTCGACGTCGGCGACATAGCAGAACAGGTCGAAGGTCATCGCGCTGGCAGTCAGGTTGATGAAGCGGACTTGCGGGGAAGGCAGCGAGAGCACCGCCTCGTCGTCGCTGGTGATCGCCAGCAGGACCTCGCGCACCTTCTCCGGGTCGGCGCTGGCGTGGACGTTGAGCTCGATCTGCAGCCGTCCAACCCGGTCGGTGCGCATGAGGTTCTTGACGACGCCGCTGACCAGATTGGAGTTCGGGACGATGACCGCGGCGCGGTCGAACGTCTCGATTTCCGTCGAGCGGACGTTGATCTTGCGTACGTAGCCCTGGTCCGAGCCGACGACCACCCAGTCGCCCACGCGCACCGCCCGCTCCCACAGGAGGATCAGGCCCGAGACGAAGTTGTTGACAACCGATTGCAGGCCGAAACCGATGCCGACGGACAGCGCTCCCGCGACGATCGCGAGTTTCTGGAAGTCGAGGCCGAGATAGCCGGCGGCGATCGCGAGCGCGACGACGAAGCCGACATAGCCGAGACTCGTCTTGATCGAATTACGCAGCCCGGAGTCGAGCCGGGTCGTCGGCAGATAGCGGTCCTCCAGCCAGTTCTGCACGGCCCGCGTCGCTGCCAGGACCAGCCCGAAGCTGATGATGGCGACCGCGATCCCTTCCAGCGAGATCGTGAAATCCCCGACTTTGAAGCCGAAGAAGACCGCGGCGAGATTGCTCGACAGGTCCGTCGACTGCATGCCCCAGGGCGCGGCGACGATCAGGAGCGCCAGGCCAAACAGGACGAGACGGCCCGCGCCGGACAGAATGACGGAGAGCTGGTCCAGCGTCTCGCGCCGGACCCCGATCGTATAGATCAGGCGATGCCCGACCCGGGAGGTCGGCTGAAGCCCGAGCGCGCAAGCCTCGTCGACGAGTTGGATGAGCAGGTAGAAAAGAACGCCGACGGCGGCGATCAGGGTCAATTGTTCGACGAGGAAGCTGGCGAAGGCGATATAGCCGACCAGGACCGAGACGGCGATCACCAGGATCAACGTCCAGGCGAGGGCGCGCACCAGGCCGTAGACGTCGCGCCGCTGCGCCGGCGCGTTCAGCCCGACCTCGGGGACGTCCGCGTCGGGGTTGTCGGCTTCCGGATCGTCGCCGAGGTCAACGAGAGCGGCGGTGAGGGCGACGGCGACGAGCAGGGCCCCGACGCCGCGGACGGCGACCGAGAACTGGAAGGAGGCGTTGATGACGTCGTTCAGCGCCTC
>CAXTFG010000018.1:6843-31440 GCA_964243415.1 uncultured Beijerinckiaceae bacterium
CCTCGAGGAGGTGGCCGGCAGACACGACGACCGCGACACCGATGGCGATGCGGACTAGCTTGTCCGCCGTCGTATCGTCCAGATTAACGAGCCGCCATTTCGACCGCCTCGGCGCGAGGAGGCCGCGCGAAAGGCCGGCCGCGAGAGCGATGCGGATGGTGCCCCATTGCAGCGCCCCGAACAGAGGCAAGAGGCGCGTATCGGCGACGTCGATGAAGGTGAAGACGTAGACGACCGCGTACATGATCGCGATCAGCGAGCCGGCCACCGTGAAAAGCGTCCAGAACGCGCTGACGATCTCCTGCCAGCGACTCGGCTCGGCGACCCGGTCTTCGTGTGCCATGTAGCGGCGCGCGGCCCAGGTCAGCGGCCAGTACAAGATGATGACGCCGGAAATAACGGCCCAGAAGATAACGAGCTTGCCGCCGGTCAAGTCGCGGTTGAACGCGTCGAGCCATGTGCTGAACTCGCGCCCTAGGTCGGCGACGTTGCCGGGCGTTTCCCGCACGACGGCGAACCAGAGCGGCGGATTGAGAATGCTGGTCGAGCGCTGAAAGAGCGAGCTCGTGAAGAGCGTGCGTTGTCGCTTGGCGATGTAGCTCGCATCCTGCTGCGCTTTGACCGCGAGGACCTTGGCGCGCTTGAACAGGCCGTCATTGTCCGCGAACGATTTCTCGAGCGTGTCCCGCTCCTTGGAGATTTCGGGGCTTTCACCTTTCTCCGGCTTGGCGCCGAGCTGATCAAGACGCGCCTTCATCGCCGTGACCCGGGGGGTGAGCCGGTCGACCATGGTCTGCGACTGCCCGATCAAAGGCGCGATTTGCGCCCCGACGTCGGACAGGAGCCGTTGATTTGGCCGGGCGACGTCGACCTGCTTCTCGATATCGGCGAGGCGGTCGGCTAGCTGGGTGACCGCCGTGCCCAGCTTTTCCTGGTTCTCGCTGGGCGGCGGCGTTTGCGCCTGACCGGCCCCGACGACCGGGCCCAAAACGATGCCGACGAGAATGCAGAGAAGGCTGAACGGACGAAGCATGGAACTCGCAAAGCGTCGAAAACGCGCCTTCGCAAGGAGAGGCGCAAATCCGGTTTTGTTGCGGCGCAACGCTCGTTTTTGATAGCATACAGGATGAGGCAGCAATGACGGCGCCGGAGATTGGCGCCGCTGTTCCAATCGCGGTGGGCGTCAGCCCGACCGACGCTTCCTTCCGGAGATCATGGTGGCCGACCAATCGCAGACGACCGGTTTCGCCTCAAACACCCTCGATCGGATGTCGAATCAGCGCGAGGACGGGACTTTCGTCGCCGGGCTCCTGGCGGCAGCGACCACGCGCTGCCTCGTTCTCTCCGGCGAGATCCCCGCGTTGAAGCATCAGGACGAGGTGCTCCAGCCGCTGTTTACTTTCGCGGAAGCGGACGCGCTCGGTAACGCGAACCACACCGTCTTTCTCGGCTGCCACGGCGACCGTGCGCTCTTCGCGCGCTCGATCGAAACGTCGTCTCACGACAACGCGCAGGAGCGTGGCGAACTCTCTTTCATCGACCTGCGCACGATCGCGACGCAGGGGCTCGTGTCGCCCGACATCGTCGGCGCTCTCAGCCATGCCAAAAGCCTGCTGTACTGGCACAAGCACAACAGCTTCTGCGCCAATTGCGGGGAGCAGACCCGGGCGTCGGTCGGCGGCTCTCGCCGCGAATGCGACCATTGCAAACGCCACCATTTTCCCAAGCTCGAACCCGTCGTCATCATGCTGGTGACGGACGGCGATCGCTGCCTTCTCGGGCGCCAAGCGCGTTTCCCGCCCGGGATGTACTCTTGTCTCGCCGGCTTCGCCGAGATCGGCGAGACGCTCGAGGATGCCGTCCGTCGCGAGACGATGGAGGAAGCGGGAATCGGCGTCGGGACGGTTAGCTATTACGCCTCGCAGCCGTGGCCGTTTCCGTCCTCGATCATGATCGGCTGTTTCGCCCAGGCGACGACGTCCGCCCTCACTGTCGATAAGACGGAGCTCGAGGACGCCCGCTGGTTTTCCCGCGACGAAGCCCGGCAGATGCTGGCGCGCACGCACCCCGGCGGGCTGGTCTGCCCGCCCAAGCTCGCCATCGCCAACCTCCTGCTCCGCGCCTGGGCGCTGGACGACCCGCAGGACGAGGCGGCATGAGCGCCCTCGTCCTGTTTTCAGGCGGCCAGGATTCGACGACGTGCCTGGCCTGGGCGCTGGCGCGCCACGACCATGTCGAGACGGTCGGCTTCGACTACGGCCAGCGTCACCGGGTGGAGCTCGACGGGCGTCCTGCCCTCCGCGACGCGCTCGCCGCGCGCTGGCGAGACAAGCTCGGGCCCGACCATACGATCGACTTGACCGCCCTCGCCGCAATCGGCGACACCGCGATGACCCGCGACATTGGCATCGAGACGGACGCGAAGGGCTTTCCGAACACCTTCGTGCCGGGCCGCAACCTGCTCTTTCTCACGTTCGCCGCCGCCCTCGCCCATCGCCGCGGCCTCAAGCACATCGTCGGCGGCATGTGCGAGACCGATTTCTCAGGCTACCCCGACTGCCGGGACGACACGATCAAGGCGATGCAGGTGGCGCTCAATCTCGGCATGGAGTCCCGCTTCGTCGTGGAAACGCCGCTGATGTGGCTCGACAAGGCAGACACGTGGCGGCTGGCCGACACGCTGGGCGGACGCGATCTCGTCGACCTGATCGTCGAGAAGACCCACACCTGCTACCTCGGCGAACGCGGGACGCGGCACGCGTGGGGCTACGGCTGCGGAACGTGTCCGGCGTGCGCCTTGCGTGCCGAAGGATGGCGACGCTTTGCTGCCGGAAAGATGCCGGTCGACGCGCCCAGACCAGGCGGTCGCTTTAATTGACAGCATCGGGTGCCGGCTCCATTTTGCGCGGCAACGAAAGACAAAAAGGCAGGAACGCGCATGACGAGGGTCGAAAAGGACGGACTCAAGATCGAGCGCGTACTGTACGACTTCCTCGTCGGCGAAGCGCTGCCGGGCTCCGGCCTCGACGAGGCGGATTTCTTTAAGGGCCTATCCGGACTCGTCGCCGACTTCGCCGATCGTAATCGCGCCCTCCTCACCGAGCGCGACGGCATGCAGGCCAAGCTCGACGCCTACCATCGCGAGCGAAGGTCCAAGCCGATCGATCAAGCCAGCTACATGGGCTTCCTGCGCGAGATCGGCTACCTCAAGCCGCAGCCGGCGCCGCGCAACATTTCTACCGCCAACGTCGACGAAGAGATCGCCGACATCGCCGGCCCCCAGCTTGTGGTCCCGATCAACAATGCCCGCTACGCGCTCAACGCCGCCAACGCCCGCTGGGGCAGCCTCTACGACGCGCTGTACGGCACCGATGCGGTGAACGAGGACCGCGGCGCGGAGAAGCGGGACACCTACAATCCCGTGCGCGGCGCGCGCGTGGTCAGCGAGGCCAAGGCGGTGCTCGACCTCGCCGCTCCACTGACGGCGGGATCGCACGCCAACGCCGCCGCTTACCGGATGGAGAACCGCCGGCTGGTCGTGTCGCTGATCGGGGGCGCCGAAACCACGCTGAAGAACCCGGGGCAGTTTGACGGCTACATCGGGACGCCGAGCGACCCGAGCCTGATCCTGCTCTCGAGCAATGGGCTGCACCTCGAGATCGTCATCAACCGGGCCAACCCGATCGGCCGCACCGATCCGGCCGGCGTCTCCGACGTCGTGGTCGAGTCCGCCATCTCGACGATCATGGACATGGAGGACTCGGTCGCGACCGTCGACGCCGCCGACAAGGTCGTCTGCTACCGTAACTGGCTCGGGCTGATGAAAGGGACGCTGCGCGAGTCGTTCGAGAAGAAAGGCGAGATCCTCCATCGCGTGATGAACGGCGATCGCACCTACAAGAGCCCCAAGGGCGGAGAACTGCGCCTGCACGGTCGCGCCCTCATGCTGATCCGGACGACGGCGCACCACACGTTCAGCGACGCCGTGCTCGACGCGCAGGACCGCGAGATCCCCGAAAACCTGCTCGACGCGATCGTGTGCGCCGCCGTCGCGCGCCACGACCTTTATGGCGGGCAGGCCCTGCACAACACCCGCAGCGGCTCGATCTATATCGTGAAGCCCAAGATGCACGGGCCGGACGAGGTCAGCTTCGCCGACGACGTATTCAGCCGCGTCGAGGAGGCGGTGCGCCTGCCCAAGAACACGATGAAGATGGGCATCATGGACGAGGAGCGGCGCACCTCGGCCAACCTCGTGGCTTGTATCGAGGCGGCGTCGGACCGCATCTGCTTCATCAACACCGGTTTCCTCGACCGGACGGGTGACGAGATCCACACCTCGATGGAAGCGGGCCCGATGGTCCGCAAGAACGTGATGAAGTCGCAGCCGTGGATCACGGCCTACGAGGATCTCAACGTCGACGTCGGCCTCGCGCTCGGCCTCCCGGGCCGCGCCCAGATCGGCAAGGGCATGTGGGCGGCGCCCGATCAGATGGCGCTGATGCGCACCATGAAGCGCACCCATCCCGAACAGGGCGCCAACACGGCTTGGGTCCCCTCGCCGACGGCGGCGACGCTCCACGCGCTGCATTATCTGGAGGTCGACGTCGGGGCGCGTCAGCAGAAGCTGAAGACCCGCAAGCCGGCCGAACTGGCGGACCTGCTCACCATCCCGCTCGCGCAATCGAACTTCGACCCGCAGGAAGTGACGCAGGAACTCGAGAACAACGCGCAGGGCCTGCTCGGCTACGTCGTGCGCTGGATCGATCAGGGCGTCGGCTGCTCCAAGGTGCCCGACATCAACAACATCGGGCTGATGGAGGATCGCGCCACGTTGCGGATCTCGTCCCAGCACATCGCCAACTGGCTGCACCACGGCATCACGACCGCGGACGAGGTCATGGCGGTGCTCAAGCGGATGGCCGCCATCGTCGACAAGCAGAACGAGGGCGATCCGAAGTACGTGCCGATGGCGCCCAAGTTCGACGGGCCCGCCTTCAAGGCGGCGTGCGACCTGGTGTTCAAGGGCCGGGAGCAGCCAAATGGCTATACCGAGTACATCCTGACGTCGCGTCGCCGCGAGGCCAAGGCGGCCCAGCCCGGCGACCTGAAGCGGGTGGCGTGAGCGCACCGTCCGCTCCGCCCATGCACAAGCAACCCGATCCCGCCGAACCGCTTGCGGCGACGATCACGTTCGACGCCTTCCTCGCCGTCGATGTGCGGGTTGGCACCATCGTTGGTGCCGAGCATTTTCCCGCGGCGCGTCGGCCGGCACTGAAGCTCGTCATCGACTTCGGCCCCGTCATCGGCCGCAAGACGTCGAGTGCGCAGATCACCACGCACTATGATCCCGCCGCGCTCGTCGGGCGGCAGGTCGCCGCGGTTGTGAACTTTCCGCCGCGCCAGATCGGCAAGTTCATGTCCGAGGTGCTGACGCTCGGCTTTCCCGATGCCGAGGGCCACGTCGTCCTGTTCGCGCCCGATTACCCCGTGCCGAACGGCGGCCGCCTGTTTTGAAGGGTCGCGAGCTGCCCGAGCCTCGGTCCCAACCGACGTCACTCGATGCCGCAAGGTGCGGTTGTTTTGTCGCCGTGAGCTGCTGCAACACCGGCATCCCGACCGCGTTCGCGTCGCACGACCACACGAAACAAAACCAAGGGCGAAAGCGATGTCCATGAACAACGTCAGCGATCTCATGCTCACCGGCATGAGCTACGTGCTCGATTTCGAAGAGAAGATCGCCAAGGCCTCGTCGGAAGTCTCGTCGGAGGTGTCATCTCCGAAGCTGAAGGAACTGTTCGGGAAGACGGCGACGAAGAGCCGGGACTACGCGCAGAAGGTCGAGCAGGCTTTCGGGCACCTCGGGCACAAGGTTCAGCGCAACAACAACCCTCTCGCCGAAGCGATGGTCGGCGAAATGAAGAACATGATCCAACATACCAGCGCCGGGCCGGTGCGCGATGCCGCGCTGATCGTGGCGGCGAACCAGCAACAGCAGTACCGCGTCGCCTCCTATGGGTCGCTTGAAACCTATGCGCGCCTGGTCGGCAAGCAGGACGCGGTCAAGGAGCTGAAGTCGGCTCTGGAGGACAGCAAGAGCGGCGACAAGAAGTTCACCGAGCTTGCGGAAAGCGACATCAATCCTCAGGCCGCCAAGGCGGCCTGAGCGAGGCGCCTCACTCTCTGACAAGACGACAGATGGTGACGGTTCGCGCATCGCGCGGCCCGTTGACGTTCTGTCGCCGCCGAACCTACCCTCGTCATCGCTCCATGCGCGGGAGGAACCAGGCGAGCAGGCCGATTGCCGGGAGAAAGGCGGTCAGGCGGTAGACGGTGGTGATGCTCGTCCAGTCCGCGAGTTCGCCGAGCAGCGCCGCGCCGAGGCCGCCCATGCCGAAGGCAAACCCGAAGAATAGCCCGGTGACCGTCCCGATGCGGGCCGGCATCAGCTCCTGGGCGAACACGACGATCGCCGGGAACGCCGAAGACAGGATCAGCCCGATCAAGACCGCGACCACACCGGTCATCGGCAAGCTGAGGTAGGGCATCGCCAGCGTCAGCGGCAGCACGCCGACGATCGATCCCCAAATGACCACGCGCCGCCCGAACCGGTCGCCGATCGGTCCGCCGAAGAACGTGCCGACGGCCGTCGCCATTAGGAAGGCGAACAGGAAGTATTGGGCCGTCTGCACCCCGACGCCGAACTTATGGATGAGGTAAAACGTGTAGTACGACGTCAGGCTCGCCATGTAGACGAACTTGGAGAAGATCAGCACGAGCAGGATCGCCACGGCCAGTGCCACAGTCCGCCGTGGCAAGACCACCGGCACCGTCGCCTTGCGCGCCACCTTGCTCCGCGCCGCGAGATGGCGATGGTACCACATGCCGACGGCAGACAGCGTCGCGATGCCGACCAGGGCGATGAAGGCGAACCAGCGGATCGAATGCTGTCCGTACGGCACCACGATCAAAGCGGCGAGCAGCGGTCCGAGCGCGCCGCCCCAGTAGCCGCCGACCTGGAAGATCGATTGTGCGAAGCCGTGGCGGCCTCCCGATGCCGCGCGCGCGATGCGCGAGGCTTCCGGATGGAAGACCGACGAGCCGACGCCGATGAGCGCCGCCGCAGCCAGGATCGTTCCGTAATTCGGGGCGCGCGACAGCAGGACGAGGCCACACAGCGAAAACGCCATTCCGACCGCGAGCGAATAAGGCGCTGGCCGCTTGTCCGTGACCCAGCCGACGACAGGCTGCAGAAACGAGGCCGTCATCTGGAAGGCGAGTGTGATCAGACCGATCTGGCCGAAATCGAGCCGGAACGAGCTTTTGAGGATCGGGTACACGGACGGGACGAGTGACTGCACCGTGTCGTTGACGAGGTGGGAGAAGCTCAGCGCGAACAGGACGGCGAGCACCGTCTGGTCCTCGGCGGAGCGGGCGTCGACCGGCACTTTCAGGTCGATTGCCGTCGCCTTCGATCGCCCCTCCACGTCGCACCTCCACCCTTCAAGAACTCACCAGCTCGGGACCCATGTGCTCTCGCCCATGCGCCGCCGCAAGTCGCATTGCCAGACTGTGGCGACCACGGATTGAAGTGATCGGCCGCCAAGTCAGCATGTGAAGCGGGAGCAGGCGGGCGGCACCAACGGTCGGATCGGCAGCTCACAGCACGGCTTCGATCAGCCCCAGACGCTTTGCTTCCTCGGCCTCCAGATACCAATTCGAGGGCGCGCGTTTGAGCACCTCCTCGATCGTCACCGCCGAGCCCTGGATGAGGTTGCAAAAGCCCTCGTTCTGTATGTCGATCGAGCTCCGAATCTCGTTCAGTGCCGCCTCGACCGTCGCGATGCAGGTCGTGAGCGGTCCGTCGATCTTGAGCTCCTTCGACATCTTCCGCTCGTGGATCATCAGCCGCGTTCCACGGGTGAGATAGCGGTTGTGGCGGGCGAAGAAGCTCATGAAGGTCGTTCCAGCCGAGTAGATCGCCGCCTTGCCGAGAAAGACCAGGCGACGATCCGGCGCCATCTCGCTCGCGTAGCGGATGTCCTCGCCCATCATGCGCGCGACTTCGGGATCGCCGCCCAGCGTCGACAGCTCGATGACGACGACCTGCTGATCCAACGCCCTGTCGAACTGCGTCCGGAACTTGGCATACAGCTCGTAGTCGACCGTGCCCGAGATCATGACCGCCGGCGACTGGAAGTCAGCCGCGGAAAGAGTTTTGCCGGCCATCGCCACCCCGCTTTCTCCCTTTCCGAGCAGCAGAGATCGTGCCGCCAACGGAGAAGCGTCGTCGGAGCGATACCTTTGGCGGTATCCTGCTCGGAGACGCCCGCCCGCAAAGGATTTCCCCGCCGTCGCGCCACTGCGTCGAAGACCATCGTTCGCGCCGTCAACCGGCAAATTGGAAGCCGGCGTTCTTTCGACGCCTTTGTGGCGTATCGGCCACAGAGACTGAAGATCGGTGATTTGCTTAAGAATGTATGTTCGAGCCGTCGAAGCGACGTGTATCGTCAGTGCGCCCGACCTCCTGTTTGCGGAAAGTGCAATGGCGTCGACTTCCCAGACTGATAGCTTGCTGATGCGCCGGATCATGCGGGAGGGCGCTGCGACGCGCCCCACCGCTAGTAGGACGCTGTCGGCCAACTCCGACCACTACGCGGGACGCGAGATCCAGAGCCGTGACCAGTTCTTGCCCGATCACGGCTTGGAGGAGGACGTCGCTCTTTCGATCCGGTCCATCGAGCGCGTCGTCGAGAACTTCGGCGTGCTGAAAGAGAATTTCCATTTCTACAAAGATCTCGTCGCGGATCTGAAGGCGAAGCTCGACGAGGAGACGTCACAGCGCGAAGAGATCAACCGCGAAGTCATCGCGCTCGAACGGGCCATCAAGTCCGAGCGCGAGCGCGCGACCAGGGCCGAACACGTCGCAAAAACCTCCGAGGGCACCATCAGGGATCTCGAAAGCCAGTTGGCCTCATTGCAGGCGCAGACCAGCCGGCTGGTGAAGGCTATTTCGCTGCTGGTGTCGGCCGAGGTCGAGGTGCGCGATGAAGAGAACAATGGTTCGCTTCGCCTGGTCTCTTAGCGCTCTTTCGAGCGACAGACTGGTACCACCACCCCGGCTCGAACGGGGGACCTCTAGATCCACAATCTAGCGCTCTAACCAACTGAGCTATGGCGGCAGGCGAGCGCGGAACTTAAAAGTTCGAATTTCCGAATGCAAGTGCGGCGGGCGCGCGCTTGCTAGGGGCGGCGTCCGTGCCCGGGAACGAGGATGACCGAAAAGTACGGCGCGGTGTCTCCGGTCACCTGGCGCAGTGGCGCCACGCGCTCGCCGTCCATCGTGCCACGCTCGACGTAGATAGCCTCTCCGGCAAGGCCGGTCGCCTCCAGCGCTCTGCGCACCTTGGCGAGATTGCCCCCGATCTTCATGACGACGGCGGCGTCGCTCGCCGTCAGCTTCGCGCGCAAGACCTCTTCGGGGAGCGTCCCGGGCAGCACGGTCAACACGTCGTCGCCCCATGTCATCGGTAGGCCGGCAGCGGTCCAGCAGCCGGACATCCCGCTGACCCCGGGGACGATCTCGATGGGAAAACGCGTCCGCAGCCGGACGTAAAGGTGCATGAAGGAACCGTAGAACAGCGGGTCGCCCTCGCACAGCAAGGCGACGTCGCGCCCAGCCTCGAGATGCGAGGCCAGGTCCGCCGCCGCAGCTTCGTAGAAGGGTGCGAGGCAGTCGGCATAACCGGGATGACTGAAGGAGATCTCAGTCGTCACGGGGTAGACGAGCGCGATCTCGATGCAGCGGGCCGGCATGTACCCGTCGGCAATGCTGCGGCCATGGCCGCGCCGGCCTCTCTTGCAGAACCAGGCGACGACGGCCGCCTCGCGAAGGAGGCGCGCGGCCTTGAAGCTGACGAGTTCCGGGTCACCCGGCCCGAGGCCGAGCCCGCGCAACCGGCCGACCCGCGGCTCCCTCATTCAGCGGCGCTAGCGAGGGCGTTGACGGCAGCAGCCGTCATCGCGCTGCCGCCACGCCGGCCGCGCACGACGATCGAGGCGAGGTCGGAGCGGGCCGCCAGCGCCTCCTTCGATTCGGCTGCGCCGACGAACCCGACGGGCATGCCGATCACGAGCGCCGGTCGCGGCGCGCCAGCGTCGACCATCTCGAGGAGGTGGAACAGCGCGGTCGGTGCGTTGCCGATGGCGACGATGGCGCCGGCCAAGCGGTCTCCCCAAAGCTCCAGGGCGGCGGCGGTGCGCGTGGTTCGGAGCCGGTCGACAAGATCCGGCACACGCGGGTCCCGCAACAGGCAGATAACCTCGTTGCCGGCCGGCAAGCGCGCCCGCGTGACCCCGTCGGCCACCATGGAGGCGTCGCACAGCACCGGCGCACCGTCGGCGAGCGCGGCGATGCCGGCGTGCGCCGCGCCCGGCGCGAACAGGATGTCGTCGGCGACGTCCACCATCCCGCAGGCATGGATGACGCGCACGGCGACGCGCTCTTCCGCCGGCGCGAACGCAGCAAGGCTTGCCTCGGCCCGGATGATGGCGAAGCTGCGCCGGTAGATCTCCGCGCCGTCGCGAATGTAGTCGAGCGTGGCGCCGGTCATGCCAGCGGCACGAAGGGCGGCACGCGCGCGACCGCCCCTTTCTTCAAGGCGTCCGGACGTTGCTTCCAAGGAATGATCCCGTCCGGCGTCTCGACATATGCCTGCGCAGCAGAGAGGACCATGGCGGCGGCGGTCTCGGCCGGCAGGTCGCCGAAGACGTAGGTCCATTTGCCCCGTGCGGCGAAGCTCACGGCACAGGTGCGCTTGCAGACGCTCAGGCATTCGACCGGGACGATGCGGACCGCCGCGTCGTCTCCTCCCGCCGCGTGCGCCGCGACGATGCCGGCGTAGAGACGCGCCCCGGCGCAGGGCCCATCGACCGTGTGCTGGGCATCGCGACAGGTCGTGCAGACGTACAGCATCATCATGCGCGCCTGAGCGGGTGTCCGGGGCAAGGCAACCAACTCGCGGGAAGAGGCAGCGTCGACCATGGGAGCACAAGATCCGGGCGTGCAGGATGCGCGCCGGGCAACAGGCCGGCCGAGGAACAACCGGGCACCCCGCCGGCGGCACGCGCAAGAATGACGGCAGGTGTCCTGGCTCGTGGGTCAAATGCAGCGGCCGCCGCCTTCCCAGGCCCGGCGGCCCAGTGGCATCGAATGCGTTCCGCGCTTCCCACTTACAGTTGCGGGGGCAGCCGTGGCTCATGGTTCAGCGGACCGAACCCCACGTTCCCTTGCGAACCCTTGCGGGACCATCAAGCGAGCTGCGATCTATCGTCTGCGGAGGGACCCTGTCAACGTGCGGGTCAGGTCCGCGCGATGATCTCGCGCTCGCCGGCGAAGCTCGTCGAAAGCCGCGTGGCGACGCCGGCCTTCCGACGCCGCGCGAAGCTCGACCGCCGCGCCGGCTTGGCGCGCCGGCGTTGTCGCGCGAAGGCGGTGCAGATCGTGATGAAGGCGTCCTCGATGACGACGTCCTTGCCGGTCACCGCGCTCCACGCCCGCGCCGACTTCGCGACGTCCATCGTCTTGCCCTCGCCGATCACTACGTCGAGTTCGCTGTCGGCGTGGCGCAGTTTCAGGGTCGCCCGCCCGCTCGGCACGCGCATGGAGATGACGAGATCACGGTAGGCGATCGTCGGCACGCCGAGGCGCATGCGGACCCCTTCGAAAGTGCGCTCGATGGTGACCGTGGTCGCGGTCAGATAGACCATGCGGGACGCCCCGTCCGCACGCAGGTCGACGGCGCGGCGGCGGATCGAAAACGTGTCGAGGGAGGCTTGGCTCGGGGCGGTTTGGCTCATGCGCTCATTCCTGTTCGGTCGCGCCGAGCATGGCCGTCGCAAGGCCGCCGAACTCCTAACAACGCCGCGAGAACAGACCTAAGTCACGGTTTCGGCTCGTGTTTGTGACGTCATGCTTCGCGCCTCGCGACCACGATCGTTAAAATGCGACGGGTCGCCCGGCTTGATCTCGGCCGCCTGCCGCCGCACAGTGCCTGATGCCCAACGGCTCGACGCCAAACGGCTCGATGCACGGGGGCCTTAGCTCGTCGCCTCTCGCTTTCAGGGTGTTCCCCGATGTTCGCCACCCATGCCCTGTCCCTGTCCGACGCCAAGGTCATGGCCGACGCGGCGCGGGCCGAGGCCGAGAAGAACGGCTGGACCGTGGTGATCGCGATCGTCGACGACGGAGGCCACCTCGTCTACCTCGAGCGTATGGACGGCACGCAGAAGGCGTCCTGCGTGATCGCCCAGGAAAAAGCGCGGACGGCCTTGATGTTCAAGCGGCCGAGCGTGATGCTGGAAAAGGCGGTCGCCGACGGTCGGCTCGGCATGATGACTCTGGCCGGCGCCACCACGGTCGAAGGTGGCTTGCCCATCGTCTGGCGTGAAGCGTTCGTTGGCGCGATCGGCATCTCCGGATTGACATCCGCCCAGGACGGTGTCGTCGCGAAGGCGGGTCTCGAGGCTCTGCCGGCGTGAGCCGGTCGGCGCCCGCGGCGGGAGGCGACTTGAAGCAACCGACCGTCGCAGCTAGCACGGGGACACTCCAGACACGGCCGAAAAACTGACCCATCCGCCCCGCAACGCCACAACGCTCGCCCGCCTCGTCGCGATCGCGACGGAAGCCGGAGACATCGCGCTCGGCTATTTCCGCGCCGGGGCTGCGACGCATGCCGGCGTCGAATGGAAGGGCGACGGCTCGCCCGTGACCGAAGCGGATTTCGCCGTGAACTCCTTCCTCGAACCACGTCTGAAGGCGCTATGGCCGGGCGCGGCGTGGCTGTCCGAGGAAAGCGCGGACGACACGACGCGTATCGAGACGGAACACGTCATCATCGTCGATCCCATCGACGGCACGCGTGGTTTCGCGCGCGGCGACCGGCACTGGTGTGTCGCCATCGCTCTCGTCGAGGCTGGACGTCCCATCATGGGCGTGGTCCACGCGCCCGCCCTTGGCGACACCTATGCCGCCGTCGCCGGCGCCGGCGCGACCCTGAATGGCGCCAAACTCACCGTCCACCCTGGCCCAAGGTCTCAATCCGAGATGCGGGTGACTTGCCCCAACAATCTCGCCAAAGCGATGCGCGAGGCCGGTGTCGACTATGATTTCCAGCCGAAGATCGCATCTCTGGCCTTGCGGGTCGTGATGGTGGCTTCCGGCGCCTATGCCGCGGGCTTCACGTCGCGCGATGCCCATGATTGGGACCTTGCCGCCGCCGACCTGGTGCTGCAGGAAGCCGGCGGCCTGCTCGCCGATCTGGAGGGATCGCCACTGATCTACAACAAGGCCGAGCCGAGCCATGGCGCGCTGACCGCGACACCGCGAGCGTTGCAGCCCTTGTTTCGTGAAGCGCTCGCCCGGACGCCGTTCGGCTGACTTGTCCCAATCGCGGCGCCCGCGTCATGCCGCGCGCCAGCCATTCTGCGGAGACCAGACCAGCGATGAGTGAGACTCCGGACAAACAACTCCTGCATCTCGTCTTCGGGGGCGAACTCTCCGACATCGAGGGGACGACCTTCCGCGACCTCAAAGCCATCGACGTCGTCGGCATCTTTCCCAGCTATGCGACGGCCTATGCGGCTTGGCGGACCAAGGCCCAGAGCACCGTTGACAGCGCAGACACGCGATATTTCATCGCGCACCTGCACCGCCTTCTCGACCCCGCATCCTGAGCGAAGGGGTCTGCCGGTAACTCGTGGACAGGCTCAGCCCGCGAACGCGCTGCGGATCAGGGCGAACTGCGACTCGAGCGGGTGCGGAGAGGACGCTTGGGCGTGTTCGATCGGCTCGCTCAAGGCGGTGTCGAGGCGCTGAACGCGCTGCTGCAGCTCCAAGGATTGCGCGATCAGCGCCGTCAGCTTCGGCGGAAGGTCCTCGTGCCCCTTGCCGACGTCGGTGACCTGCCATGCGGTGCGGCTCCGGTGCTTGTCGCTGGCTGCATCTCTCTGGGTCATCTCACCTTCGTTGACGGCACGTTGCAGCAGAAGCCAGGACGCGATCTGCATCAGCCGCGTTGTCAAACGCATGCTCTCCGACGCGTAGGCGAGCGCAGTGACGCGCGACAGGTACCGTGCCTCGTCGCGACCGGCCCCGTCGAGGTAAGAAGCCGTTGCCTCGACGAGCGCCATGCCATCGCGAAACAACGCATCAAACGTCCCGGAAGCGGCCAGCTTCTGGCCGAAGGAGACCGAATTGGTACGGACGAGCTGATCTTGGATCATGACACACTGCACGCAGACGCTTGGAACCACCACGCTGCAATCATAGCGCCAACGCCAGGCGGAAAGCATCCATTAAGAAATGGTCAGGGTTAACGGCGGCAGGGCGCCCGATCCGCTCCCGGCGCGCCTAAGCGCGCGGCTTCGTGAAGAACGCGCCGGCCGTCTCGAGAGACGTCTGCTTCTGCCGCTTGGCGGTTTCGAGCCGGTCGATTTCGCCGCGCAACAGGGCGATGCGGAGATCGATCTCGGAGACCGAGAGCTCATCGAGCACCTGTCCGATCTCGTGATCAATCTTCTTGCGAGGAACATTCTCGTCCACGGACCCTCCGGATCGCTGTTCATTGCGACTGGTGCTTACGGTGCAGAAACGGCCAAAACGGCGCGGGCATCCACGACGTCGGCGAGCATTTGCCGCTTCATGAGATCGAGGCCGTCGAATTTCTCTTCGCCGCGCAGCCAGGCGACGAAGCAGACGTTCATTTCCTTGCCGTAGAGGTCGCGGTCGACGTCGAGCAGGAAGACTTCGAGCAGCGGGGCTCCGTTGTCCACCGTCGGACGTCGCCCCCAGCTCGCGACGCCCGGCAAAGACACGCCGTCGACCTCGGCCCACACGGCGTAAATCCCGTGCCGGAGACGGCAACTCGGATCGGCCTGAAGGTTCGCCGTCGGAAATCCCAGCGTTCGGCCAAGCCGCTGGCCGGGACGCACCACCCCGGCGATCGTATAAGCATGCCCGAGCAGTTTTTCCGCACGCGCGACGTCGCCGGCTTCGAGCGCGACGCGGATGGCGGTCGAGGACACAGCATCAAGCGCGCCCTGCTCGTCCGCGGCGATCTTGCCGATGATGTCCACCTCGAACCCGTGGGTTTCGCCGGCCATCCGCAAGAACGCCGGCGTCCCCCCGCGCATCTTGCCGAAATGAAAGTCGTAGCCGACGACGACGGCGCCGGCCCGAATGCGCCGCAGCAGGACGTCGCGAACGAAGTCCTCCGCCGCCAGATTGGCGAGAGCGCTGTCGAACGACAGGACGGCCATACCGTCCATGCCGAGCTGCTCGACATATCGCGCCTTCGTCATCATCGGCGTCAGCCGGAAGATGGTGTTGGCGCCGGCGAAGTAGTCGCTGGGATGGGGCTCGAACGTGAGCACTGCGGCTGGTCGTCCGAGCGAGACCGCGATGCCCTTGGCGCGCTGCAGGACGGCCTTATGGCCTCGGTGCAGCCCATCGAAATTGCCGATGGCGTAGACGGCGCCTTCGAGGCCCTTTGGTGGACACGTCGGATCGACGGCCAGTTCGAAACGCCGTGCTACGGGATCGGCCAAACGGGATCGAGCCACATGATGCGAAACCTATTTCAGTTCCGGCTGAGGGCGGACCCTGCCGCGAATGCCTTCCCACCGTCAAGCCGACAGGGGTGTCGGGACGCGGCGGGCGCGCGAGGGCGAAACTGTCGGGCCGGGCTTAAGGGATTTGCAAGCCGAATGCGTCTTTATGGCGAACCGGTGTGACCGGACCCGGCCGTCGCGCGAACGACATGCTGGCAAGGGGAGACGCGTTATGACGACCGATTTCAACATGCCCATTCTCGTGGTCGATGATTATCAGACCATGGTGCGCATCATCCGCAACCTGCTGAAGCAGATCGGTTTCGAGAACGTGGACGAGGCGTCCAGCGGTGAAGCGGCTTTGCAAAAGATCAGAAGCAAGCGCTACGGGCTGATCGTTTCGGACTGGAACATGGAGCCGATGACAGGCTTCCAGCTCCTCCAGAAGGTCCGCGAGGAAGGCGCATCCGCAAGCGTCCCGTTCATCATGGTGACCGCTGAATCCAAGACCGACAACGTCGTCGCCGCGCGCCGGGCGGGAGTCAGCCACTACATCGTCAAACCGTTCAACGCGGCAACGCTCAAGGCCAAGATCGACGCGGTTTTCACGTCGGCCGCCGCGGCCTAGGTCCGCCCGGCTCCCACGTCAGTCGCGTGAGGGCTGCTTCGGGCGCTGCTCCTCTTGATCCGAGCAGAAGCGCAAGAGCGCTCCGGTCGAGAGGCTGATCGCCGAGCGGGCCGTGCAGCTCCGCGCGATGAATCCCGGCGGTGATGAATGCCGCGGCGATCCCCTGCCCCGCCGCCCCGGCGAGGTCGGTGGCGACGGCGTCTCCGATCGCCAGAACGCGGGAGCGTTCAATCGGTCCGGCGACCTTCGCGGCCAGATCGTAGGCGCGCTCGTAGATTGCGGCATGCGGCTTCCCGGTCTGGACGACGTCTCCGCCGATCCGTTCATACCGTTCGGCGATGGCGCCGGCGCAATAGATGAGGTCGTCGCCGACCTCGACCACGATGTCGGGGTTCGCGCAGATCATCCGAAGGTTTCGCGTCTTCAGGCGTGCGAGGACGTCATCGTAATCCTCGGGCCGCACGCCGGTGTGATCCAGCCCGAGGCAGACGGCCAAGGCGGCCCCATCGACATCGACGAGCGCGGGCTCGTGTCCGGAGATCCGGGCAAGCTCGCGGTAGATGGCGACATCCTCCGCCGGGCCGATATTGAAGATGGGAGGGCACCCCTCCGCAGCGAGGGTCGAGATGGCGACATCGCCAGCCGTCGCGATGTCGTCGTAGGCGTCGCGACCGATCTCGAGGCGATCGAGCCGCGCCCGCACCGAGGCGGCCGGCACCGGCGCGTTGGTGACGAGGACGACCGTGCCGCCGGCCCATCGAAACCGGCGCAGGGCATCGACGGCCGCCTCGTAGGCCACAACGCCATTGTGGATGACGCCCCAGACATCGCAGAGCACGAGGTCTTTGTCTGCGGTCAGGGCGGCGAGGCCCTGGTCGAGCCTGGGGCGGCGTACGGCGGAACCTGTCATGCCGGGCGGCTTAGCGCGAGACGCGGAGAGGTCAAAGCCATCTTGCAAGGGCCGCGACGGCGGTCCGGACTATGGGGTCGACCGGAGCCGATCGAACAGCCCGCGCGGCTTGCTTTGGCCGTCGTCGCAACTTATGGCTGCCCGCCTTGGGCCGGTGGGGGTTTTGCTGTGGCGCGCGCCAATTTCCTGTTTACCAGCGAATCCGTTTCGGAAGGGCATCCCGACAAGGTGTGCGACCGCATCTCGGACGAGATCGTCGACCTGTTCTTCCGCGAGGGAGCGGCGGCGGGGATCGACCCCTACGCGATCCGCGTGGCCTGCGAAACGCTCGCCACGACCAACCGGGTCGTCATCGCCGGCGAAGTGCGCGGCCCCGAGATCGACCCTGCGCGCATCGAAGACGCGGCGCGTGCCGCCATCAAGGATATCGGCTACGAGCAGGATGGTTTTCATTGGCGGAACGCCGCCATCGAAATCCTGCTTCACGCGCAATCGGCCGACATCGCCCAGGGCGTCGACAGCGGCGGCAACAAGGACGAGGGCGCGGGCGACCAGGGCATCATGTTCGGCTACGCCTGCCGGGAGACGCCGGAGCTGATGCCGGCACCGATCTATTACTCGCACAAGATCCTTGAGGAGCTCGCCCGTGCCCGCAAGGCAGGGGACGGCGAGGCCGCCAAGCTCGGCCCCGACGCCAAGAGCCAAGTCACGGTGCGCTACGTCGACGGCCAACCGGTCGGAGTGACGCAGATCGTGCTCTCGACGCAGCACGTCGACGAGGACTTGTCGTCGGCGGACGTGCGCCGCATCGTCGAGCCGTTCATCCGTCACGCGCTGCCGGCGAACTGGGTGTCGGAGGCGACGGTGTGGCACGTCAATCCGACGGGCAAGTTCGTGATCGGCGGTCCGGACGGCGACTGCGGTCTGACCGGGCGCAAGATCATCGTCGACACCTATGGCGGGGCGGCCCCGCACGGCGGCGGCGCGTTCTCCGGCAAGGACCCGACGAAAGTCGATCGCTCCGCCGCGTACGTGGCGCGCTACCTCGCCAAGAATGTGGTGGCGGCCGGCCTCGCCGATCGCTGTACGATCCAGCTCGCCTACGCCATCGGCGTCGCCGAGCCGCTGTCGATCTACGTCGACACGCACGGCACCGGGACGGTGGCGGAAGAAAAGCTGGAGCAGGCGGTCGGACAGGTGATGCGGCTGTCGCCGCGCGGCATCCGCGAGCACCTCCAGCTGAACCGGCCGATCTACGCCCGCACCGCCGCCTACGGCCATTTCGGCCGCGCCCCCGACGCCGACGGCGGCTTCTCCTGGGAAAAGACCGACCTCGTCGACAAGCTCAAAAGCGCCGTCGCCGCGTAAGCCTCGGCGCTCCGGCGCGCCCGCGATGGGGCGAGGATACCCCGCCGACGCGGACCGCGCGGCTTACGCTCACCTGACCTCGCCCCTTTACGGGCGCCGCAGCGGAAAGTCACTCGCTGCGTATCAGCGCGAGCTGCTGCGTACCCTGCTCCCGCAGCTCTCTGTCGACACCGCATCTCCGATCGATGTGCCCGCGCTGTTCGCGAACCCATGCGATGACGTCTGGCTCGAGGTCGGGTTCGGTGGCGGCGAGCACCTGCTCGCTGCGGCCGCGCGCCATCCGAAGATCGGCTTCATCGGGTGCGAACCGTTCCTCAACGGCATGGCGCGCGCTCTGTCCGACCTCGCCGGCGCCGACCTCGACAACGTCCGTCTCTCTTGCGGCGACGCCGGCGAACTCGTCGACGCGCTCCCGGCCGCCTGCCTCGGGCGCGTCTTCGTCTTCTATCCCGATCCCTGGCCGAAGCGCCGGCAGCGCAAACGCCGCCTCGTCTCGGACGACATGCTCGTGCGCCTCGCGCGGGTGATGCGGCCCGATGCCGAGTTGCGCATCGCCACCGACATCGATGATTACAGTGGCTGGACACTCGCCCGGCTGCTGCGCTCGCCGCATTTCGAGTGGCAGGCCGCCCAGGCCTCCGATTGGCAACACCCGTGGTCGCACTGGTTGCGGACGCGTTACGAAAGCAAGGCCGTCGGACAGGGTCGACGGAGCTGTTATCTCACGGCCGTGCGTCGAAACACGTGCCGCTGACCCGCGCACTTGAAGGAGGACATATTGTATTTTCCGGCTATCACAGCCCTCTACGCTGCCTTGCTCGCCATCGTCTTCGTCACGATGTCCGCCTGGGTCGTGCTCGGCCGCGTGCAGACCGACGTCATGCAAGGGGATGGCGGCAACGATACCATCACGCGTCGGATGAGGGCGCAGGGCAATTTCGCCGAATACGTGCCCTATGCCCTGCTGCTCATCGCCTTGCTGGAAGCGGCGGGTGCGAGCCACGCGTTGGTCCACCTGCTCTGTCTCGTCCTGCTCATCTCGCGGTTGATGCACCCCTTCGGCATGCTCGCGGCGAAAGACTCGCCGCAGCAGTACGTTTGTCGCGGTGGCGGCATCGTCGCGACGTTCCTGGTCATTCTCGTCGCGGCGATCTCGCTTCTCGTTCGCGTGGCCTAGCGGGCCATCGCGCCCTATCATTTGTGATGCGAATCACACGCGCCGACAATCTGAGCCGGCGCAACCTGGGGTCGCTGTAACGGCTGGGCCGCACGTGGGCTCATGGCGGGTCTCCGCTATTGGCGTCCGCGTCCGTGCCGCGTTTTTCCACGAAGCTGATTTCTTTGGCGCTGCTCTCAAGCAGCCTTGCGTCTCAGGTGCGGGCCGGTGCCTACCTGTTGCCGGAAGGCTACGGGCAGTTCATCGCCGGAATCGGCTTTTCGGAAGGCTCGCGACGCTTCGACAGCACAGGCAGGGCGGTCCCGTCTCCGGCTTATCGCAAGGTGATTGCGAGCGGTTATGTCGAGTACGGCCTGAAGCCTTGGCTCACCATTATCGCCGCGCCGACGCTGGCGCGCGAGAACGGTGTCGCGTCGAATACGGTGACGGGCTCGGACTCGAGCGCGGTCGGCGGGCGCCTCCGCCTCTGGGCAGCGCCGGATCGGGTCCTCTCGGTCCAGGTGCTCGTACAACCGCCGCTTGCGCCCGGCGACAGGGCCGCGCAGCTGGCCGTGGGTGGGGCGCGAAATTTCGCCGTCGATACGCGTCTCATGTATGCCCAATCGTTCTCGGTCTTCGGCAGACCGGCCTTCGTCGACGTCGCCCCGGGGATCCGCGCACGCTCGGATCCTTTCCCGACAGAGGTGCGGCTCGACGTGACCCTGGGCGTCCGGCCCGTGCCGCAGTTGCTGTTCCTTCTCCAGAGCTTTCTCAGTCTGGCGCCTCCATCGGGTCCCCAGATCCCGCGAACCGAGTACGACAAGCTGCAGGCGAGCCTGGTCTACGACATCTCGCCCCGGTGGTCGGTCCAGCTCGGCGGCTTCCGGACGATCGCTGGCCGCAACGAGGTGCGCGAGACGGGACCGTTCGGAGCCGTGTGGGTCAGGTTCTAAGGCCGCTCAGGACCGCCAGCGGCGCGCTTCCTCGACGAGGTAGTCGCGGAAGACCTGGACGCGCGCGACGTTGCGCATTTCCTCTGCGTAAACGAAGAACACCTCGAGTTCGGGCGTCACGATCTGCGGCATCAGCACGGCAAGGTGGCTGTCGTGGTCGACGAGATAGTCGGGAAGCGTCGCGATGCCGAGCCCGTCGGCGACGGCGCGATAGAGCGCCGGAATGTTGTTGACGCTAAAGATGGCCGCGCGGGGGTTCTTGGCGCCGCGCTCCATGTGCAGATGCGCGTTGAGGTTGTCGACCAAGAAGCTGGCGCCGGCGAAACTGAGGCCGAGAAGCCGGTGTTCGTCGAGCTCCTCGAGCGTCTGCGGCTGACCGTGCTCCTGGACGTAGGCCTGCGACGCGTAGAGATGGTACGAGATGGTGAACAACCTGCGGCGGACCAGGTCCGGCTGGGCCGGTTCCCGCAGGCGGATCGCGATATCGGCCTCCCGCATCCCGAGATCGAGGTCGTCGTCGGTCAGCATCAGCTTGATCTTGACGTCGGGGTAGGTGTCGAGAAAACCCTTCAGCCGTGGGGTCAGCCAGCCCGTGCCGAACCCCAGATTCGTGGTGATGCGAAGCTCGCCCTGCGGTCTTTCGCGGCTGTCCGTCAGGCGCGAGCGCGTCGCGTCGAGCTTCGAGATGACGTCCTGAACGGTGCGGAAGAGGTCTTCGCCCTGCTCGGTCAGCATCAGGCCGCGTGCATGACGGTGGAAGAGTGGCGTCTGCAGGTCGCGCTCCAGGGCGCTCACCTGACGGCTCACCGCCGACTGGCTGAGATTGAGCGCGTCGCCGGCATGGGTGAAGGAGCCGGCCTCGGCCGCGGCGTGAAAGATGCGCAGCTTGTCCCAATCCACGATCGCGTCCTCACGTATCGCCGGTAACCTGCTTGCGGTCGCCGCCCTCGGTCAACCGGCGCCAGCGAACGGGCGGATGACGCGATCCAGGCTACCCGGCGCGACGGCGAGCGCCAGGCGGCATCGACCTTTCTGGATTGAGAGGATGAGGCGGCAAAGCGCAAGCCCCTTGGTTGCGCTTGCTGCGAAAGTGGTGTGGGCGGCAGGTCGGCAGGTCGGCCGTGGTACGGGGGCTCCGATCGTTTTCGGATACCCGTGATAGCTCTCGCATGGCTATGATGGCCACGACCCGCTAAGTCCTGCTGCCGAGACCGCGAAGAGATCCGTGCCGCCAGCCGCCTCACGATTGTACGACCCCGCGAAGGACGCGGCCCGCTTCCTCGGCTGGTTTGGCCTCGCCGTGCTGATGGTCGGCGCACCCCTCGTCAACGTCCTGTCGCGCTGGGCCTTGTTCGTCGTCCTGCCGGTGGGCGCCGGCATTCTCGGCGCGGCCTACTTCCTCTCCCTTTCCAAGGCCGGGCTGAGAACGCTGCAAACAGCCTTGCTGACGCCGGTCGGGCTCGCCGGGATATTTCTCGTCGGCTGGGCCGCCGTGTCCCTGGTCTGGACCCCTTACCCAGAGGAAGCGGCTCCGCGTTACGTCGCAACGCTCGCGACGGCGGTCATCGCGGCCTTGCTCATCGCGCATCTGCCGGAGCGGCGCGCGTCACGGTCGCTCTACCTGCTTCCCGGCGGTCTGGCCCTTGCCGCTCTTGTCACTGGGGGCTTGGCCTTGTTCGGGCCGGTCTCGTTTCGCGGCGGGACCGAATTTGATCCATCGCTCATCGAGCGGTCGGCGGTTACGCTCACCTTGTTGGTCTGGCCGGCGCTTGGCGCGCTCGGTTTCTTCGGCCGCTGGCGCTGGTCGATCGGCTTGGCGGTGCTCGTTGCAGCGGCACTGTTCTCGGCCGGCGCGCAGCTCGCCCTAGCGGTGTTTGCACTCGGCGCGACCGCTTTCGCGCTCACGACCGAGTTCCCTCGGCGCGTCAGCTTCTTCCTCGCCGCGACGCTGATTGCGTTGATGCTGGTGGCGCCGCTCCTGCCGTTCGCGCTGGCGCCGCTTGCCCGGGCCATTCCGGCGATCGGGCGGAGCACGGTCGCCGCCATGACCGATTGGCGCGCGTTCATCGCGAACGAGCCGATTCGGCTCATAACCGGCCACGGGCTCGATGCTGCACGGCACGGCGTCCAGAACGGCTATCTGCCGCCGCATACGCCGCGCTCCATCCTGTTCGAGGTCTGGTACGACCTCGGCGTCCTCGGCGCTCTCGCCTTCGCCGGCGCCTTCGCGTTGGGCATGCTGGCGGCAAGTCGGGCCGCAGCGACGGTCGCGCCGTCCCTGCTCGCCGGATTGACGACGACCGTGGCGATCACGCTTTTCGGCGTCGCCACCGCGGAGCTCTGGTATGTGACCCTCGTCAGCGTGCAATCCGTCGCGCTGGGCCTCCTCGCCCGGTCAAGCCGAAGTCATCGCCCCGTCCTCGGCCCCCTCGACTCGGAGGCTCATTAGCTGCGGGGATCGTGGTGCGACCCATTCTTTTTGCGGCGTGAATTCCCTTGCGGCTTGGGCGCAAGCGAGCCTAACATTATGCCATGGTCGAGACGCTCATCACGATCCGCAATGCACGACTCGACGATGCGCAGGGCATTGCGGAAGTGCATGACGCAGCGTGGCGGGACGCCTACCGCGGCATCATTCCCGGCCGCGAACTCGAGAAGATGATCGCCCGGCGCGGGCCGGCTTGGTGGCATTCCGCCATCGTGCGAAAGTCACGCCTGGTCGTGCTCGACTTCGACGAGACGATCGGCGGCTACGCGAGCTATGGACGCAATCGCGTCCCCTCGATGCCGTACGGCGCCGAGGTCTTCGAGCTTTACATCGCCCCGGAATTTCAAGGGCTGGGCTTCGGCCGGCGGCTCTTCGAGGTCGCCCGGACGGATCTCCTCGATCATGGTTACAAATCGGTCATCGTGTGGGCCCTCGCCGACAACGAGCGCGCGCTGGCGTTCTACAAGCGTCTCGGCGGCAAGTTCGTGCGCGAGGCTCAGGAGCGTTTCGGCTCCGAGATGCGCACCCGCGTCGCCTTCGCGTTCGAATAGGCCGCTCCGCCGTTCGGCGCTGGGTGTCAGGCGACTTCTCCCGAGGTTTGACCTCTGCTAGGCAGCTCGGCCGATTGACGATGGGGCGGACCGCCAAGGTTCGGAAGGCTCCCGGAGACCACCATGAACATCGACAAGCTCTCCATCGGCCAGAACCCGCCGGAGGATGTGAACGTCATCATCGAGGTACCGATCGGCGGCGAGCCGATCAAATATGAGATGGACAAGGCGTCGGGAGCGCTCGTCGTCGACCGGTTCCTCTACACCTCGATGCGCTATCCCGGGAACTACGGCTTCATCCCCCACACGTTGTCCGAGGACGGCGACCCGTGTGACGTGATCGTCTGTAACACGCGCGCGATAGTCCCGGGAGCCGTGATCGCCTGCCGACCGGTCGGCGTGCTCCTCATGACGGACGAGGCCGGGACGGACGAGAAGATCATCGCGGTGCCGGTCCCCAAGCTCACGAGGCGCTATGAGCGCGTGCGGAACTACACCGACCTGCCGGACATCACGCTGCAGCAGGTTGAGCACTTCTTCGAGCACTACAAGGATCTCGAGAAGACGAAATGGGTGAAGATCAACGGGTGGGGCGACGCCGCCAAGGCCAAATCGCTCATCACCGAGTCCATCGAAAGGGCGAAGTCGAAAGGCTGACGATCGTCGAAGAAGAAGACCTGCCGCCCTCTTAGGGCCACAGGATTGCGCGAGGCCCTACGCCGGCGCGCCGCCCTCAGGTGATCGCGTCGTCCCTGTTCGGAAAAGCGCTTGTTGCTTCGTCAACTCATCCTCGGTCTCTTCGAAGTCGTCATGTACCTGGCCGTGCTCGGCCTCGTGGCGGTGGCGGGGGGCTTCCTCGCGCTGATCTCCATCAAGCTCTACGATCTGCTCGGGCCGCCGCATTGGCGCAACAATCTCCCACGCGCCTTCGTGC
>CAXTFG010000019.1:0-28685 GCA_964243415.1 uncultured Beijerinckiaceae bacterium
GGCCCTCTGACGGCGGCTCCTAGGCATCGACGCGATTGGCGGAGAGGGAGGGATTCGAACCCCCGATAGGCTTGCACCTATGCCGCATTTCGAGTGCGGTGCATTCGACCACTCTGCCACCTCTCCGGGAGGAGCACGTCGGCCCAAAGGTCCGATGCATGGTGGCGCGGACTAGCACGCGTCGACTCCGCCGACAAGCGCCTCACCCGGCCGGCCGTTGGGCGGCGACCATGTAGTTGCACCCCATGTCGCGTGATAAGTGCCAGCGCCGGCGCAGCGGATCGTAGGCGACCCCGGCCGAGGCGATCGGCGCGAGGCGTCGGCGCTCGAAATGCGCCTGAAATTCCGCTGGTTTCACGAACTTGCGCCAATCGTGCGTTCCGCGCGGCAGCCAGCGCAGCACGTATTCAGCGCCCACAATCGCGAGCGCATAGCTTTTGATCGTACGATTGAGCGTGGCCCCGATGAGCAGGCCGCCGGGCGCGACGGCAGAGGCGGCATCACGCAGGAACCCGCCGACGTCCTTGACGTGTTCGACGACCTCCATCACCAGCACCGCGTCGAAGCGATCGCCGCCCTGCGCAACCTCCTCGATCGTCGTGCAGCGGTAATCGATGGCGAGACCATTGGCAGCGGCATGCCGGGCGGCGACGACGATGTTGTTCGGCGCCGGATCGATGCCGACCATTTCGGCGCCAAGACGGGCCAGGCTCTCGCAGAGAATGCCGCCGCCGCATCCGACGTCCAGGATGCGCTTGCCGCGCAGGGGCAGGTTGGACCGCGTCTCGAGGGCGGGTCGGGCCATCTCTCGGCTCACCAGATCGCTGACCCAGTCGACGCGTACCGGGTTAAATCGATGGAGCGCGCCCATTGGGCCGTTGACATCCCACCATTGATCGCCCAGGCGGTCGTATTTGACGAGATCGGCATCATCGATCGTCGTGCGGGCGAACTCCGTCATCGAAGGCATCTCCGTCGAAAGACAAGCCGCACCGTAGGGACGCTCGGGTCCGAAACGGCGATGAGCCTGCGAAGACCCTGGACCTTGCCTGCGAGGCATCTATGGTCGTGGCATCCTCGGCACAAGCTGCCGCGACCGAGAGGAAAATGGATGCCCGACACATTCACCGTTCATAACGTCAGTCGGGACGAGCTCAAGAAGGGCCTCGCCGACGGCTCCATAACCCTTGTCGACGTTCGCGAACCCTATGAGTTCGAGGATGGCCACATCCCTGGCGCGCGCCTGAACCCGTTGCAAAGCTTCGATCCGTCGGTGCTGCCGCCGCCCGAACAGGGTAAGCGCATCGTCTTCTCCTGCCGATCCGGCAAGCGATCGCTCACTGCGCTCGAAAGTGCGCGAGGCGCCGGGCGCACGGACATTGACTCCCACTACGGCGGCGGCATGCTCGATTGGAACGCGGCGGGCGAGCCTGTCGAGGAGTAACATTAGCCTACGGGCCGGCGGCTGACAGGAACCCACCCATCCGTGAGCGGGTTTCCCTCGCTCACGGAGACCATACTATGCGGTTTGTTCTAGCACTTGCGGCTCTCACAACGATCGCGATGCCGATGGCCGTCGAGGCGCAGGGTCTCGTCGGCGGCGCCGAGAACGGTTATCGGGCGGGCGATAGAGCGCTTGGCCCCGTTGGCGGGGTGGTCGGCGGAGCCGTCGGCGCCGGTGTCGGGACCGTTAACGGCGCGCTGGGCATTGGACCGCGTTACCGTTACGGGTACCGTCGTTGCTATTTCCGCTACGGCCGGCGCTACTGCCGCTATTGACCGCGCGCGATCGGGCATAGGCAAGGGCGGCAGGTTGTGCCGCCCTTTTCTTCGCGGTGAGCCTAGTGTCGCGCACGCTCTTCCCTCCGCGACGGAGACGGTCCCATGAGCGATGCGGTCTGGGCGATCGGGCTGATGACCGGGACGGTGCTCGACGGCAACATCGACATCGCCGCCATCAGGACCGATGGGATCACGGTAGCGGAGTTCGGTCCCTGGGCGCTGGCGCGCTATCCCGACGAGGTACGCCGCCTGTTGCCGATCGCGCTTGACGCCGCAGCGGTTTGGCAGTTCGCAGGGCCGGAGCCGGACATTTTCGCGCAAGCCGAAGCGGCAATTACTGCGGCGCAGGCTGCGGCGGTTTCCGCCTTCCTGGACGATACCGGGCTCGAAGCGCAGCGGGTTCGCGTCATCGGCTTTCACGGGCAGACGGTTCTGCATCGGGCACCTGCGGTTGGTCGCCGGGGCGCGACGCGTCAGCTCGGCGACGGCGGCGCGATGTCGGCGCATCTCGGCATCGATGTCGTGTACGATTTCCGCAGCGCAGACATCGATATGGGCGGACAGGGTGCCCCGCTCGCGGCTTCCTATCATGTCGCGCTTCTTCGCGGCCTTGAGGGTCAGTGTGACGACACCGTCGTGCTCAATGTCGGCGGGGTCGCCAACATCACCTGGTGGGGTGGCGACGACGCGTTCCATGCCTTCGATACCGGCCCGGCGAACGCACCCATCAACGACTGGATGCGGCAGCACTCTCTAGGCGACATGGACGAGGACGGGCGCCTTGCCGCGCGTGGCACTGTGGACGAAGCACGGCTCGCCAGCCTTCTGGTTCACCCTTATTTAGGCCAGCCCTATCCAAAGTCGCTCGATCGTAACAGCTTCACAGCTGCGATGGCCGAAGGTCTGTCGCCGGCCGACGGCGCCGCGACGTTGACGGCCTTTTCGGCCGGTGCCGTCGGAAAGGCGCTCAATCTGCTGCCGCGGCGGCCGCGGCGGCTGGTCGTGTGCGGCGGCGGCCGGCGCAACCCCACCCTGATGGCAGAGCTGACGAGGCGCGCCTGTTGCGAGGTCGTCGCTGCGGAAACCGTGGGCTGGCACGGGGACGCGATCGAGGCACAATGTTTCGCCTTTCTCGCCGTCCGCAACCTGGCCGGCCTCCCGATCAGCTTTCCGACGACGACGGGCGTTTCTGCCCCAATGAGCGGTGGGCGCTTGGCGCAAGCGCGGCGCTGAACGCGTCGGCGCGGCTCACGGCCGCCGCTGGCATGCGGCGCTGCCGCTGCGACGAAGATGTTTTCCTCCCGGGCCGCCTTGCGCTAACCATGGTGAATCCTTTCGCCGCCACCCAGCGCGAAGCAGCTTCAAGCCCAGCGTTCATGAACCCGCAATTCTATCGCATCCAGCGTCTGCCCCCTTACGTCTTCGAGGAAGTAAACCGGCTCAAGGCAGCCGCGCGCCGCAGCGGCGCCGACATCATCGACCTCGGCATGGGCAACCCCGACCTCGATGCACCCAAGCACGTCAAGGACAAGCTGATCGAGACGATCGGCAAGACGCGCATCGATCGCTATTCGGCCTCGAAAGGCATTCCCGGTCTGCGCCGCGCCCAGGCGGCCTATTACAAGAGGCGCTTCGGCGTTACGCTCAACCCGGAAACGCAGGTCATCGCGACCCTGGGCTCGAAGGAGGGCTTCGCCAACGTGGCCCAGGCGATCACCGCACCGGGCGACGTGATCATCGTGCCGGACCCGTCCTATCCCATCCATGCCTTCGGGTTCCTGATGGCGGGCGGAGCGGTTCGCTCGATCCCGGCCGACCCCTCACCCAACTTCTTCGCGGCCATGGAGCGCGCGATCATTCACTCCATTCCGAAGCCGATCGCCGTCGTCGTCTGCTATCCCTCGAACCCGACGGCGCTCGTCGCCTCGCTCGATTTCTACAAGGATCTCGTGCGCTTCGCGAAACAGCACGAGATCTACATCCTTTCCGATCTCGCCTATGCCGAACTTTATTACGATGACGCCGACCCGCCGCCGTCCGTGCTGCAGGTGGAAGGTGCGATGGACTGCACCATCGAGTTCACCTCGATGTCCAAGACGTACTCGATGGCCGGGTGGCGCATGGGGTTCGCCGTCGGTAACGAACGTCTGGTTTCGGCGCTGACCCGCGTCAAATCCTACTTGGATTACGGCGCCTACACGCCCGTGCAGGTCGCTGCCTCGGCCGCCCTCAACGGTCCTGACGACTGCATCCACGAGATGCGAGCGACCTACAGAAAGCGCCGCGACGTCATGGTTGAAAGCTTCACCAAGGCAGGCTGGCCGATCCCGGCGCCGCGCGCCTCGATGTTTGCCTGGGCGCGGGTGCCCGAGCGCTTCGCTCATCTCGGCAGCTTGGAATTTGCCAAATTGATGATCGAGAAGGCCGACGTGGCCGTCGCGCCGGGGCTTGGCTTCGGCGAGCAGGGCGAGGGATACGTCCGGCTCGCCCTCGTCGAGAACGAACAGCGCATCCGCCAAGCCGCCCGCGGCTTTCGCAAGCTGATGGATGCGGCCGACGGTGGCAGCCTCCACAACGTCGTACGTCGCGCGCGGGAAGCCTAGCGGCGCGCTCGTTCTATCCGGCGCGCTCGTAGGTGCCGATCAGCATGCCTTTCGCCAACACGTGACCTGCCATGGCGCCGACCAGGGCGCCTCGGCCGGCGCCTTCGCTCAGCGAAAGCTTGGTATCGAGCGCATAAAGCTGGAACGCATAGCGGTGCGCGCCGTGGCCCGTGGGCGGGTCCGGCGGCAGCCACCCCGTCTTCATGAAGGAATTTTTACCGAAGAGAGCGCCGCATCGCGCGGTCGGCATCGCATCGCCGTTCAGAGCGGCCTCCTGAAAACCGCCGTCTTCCGGAACGATGCCCCAGACGAGCGCGTGGCAGAGTGGCGCCGGAGTTGGGCTGTCGGCGTCTTCCACGATCAGCACCAACGATTGAGCGCCGACGGGAACGTCGGCGAAGCGGAGCGGCGGCGAGACCTTGGCGCCGTCTTCCGTGAAGCGGGCAGGCATCGGGCTTTCCGCGGCGAACGCCTCGCTGCTGATCCGCAAGGTTTCTGGTCCGGCGGCATCGTTTCGCGCATACACCAGCTTGCCGAGGCCGGGTCTGATCGAATCCAAAGCATGGCCGATGGCAGCGGGTACGTTCTCGAGCATGAAAAGCCCTCCCGAGCGCGCAACACGCCGGGCGACCGAAGGTTCTTGCCGGAGGGGACCGGTGCAGCGCCCTATTTGTCGACGAACGCCTTTTCGATCACGAATTGCCCTTGTTCGCCGTGATTGCCTTCCGTGTAATGGCGCGAGTCGAGAAGCGCCCGGACATCGGCGATCATCTGCGGGCTTCCACAGAGCATAAAGCGATCGTCCTCGGCCGACATCGGCGGCAGGCCGATATCGGCGAACAGCTTGCCGCTCTCCATCAGCGCCGTGATGCGGCCCTGATGCCGATACGGTTCGCGCGTGACCGTCGGATAATAGATCATCTGCTCCCTGACGAGCTCACCGATGAACTCGTCGTTCGGCAAGACCTCAGTCAGATACTCGCCATAGGCGAGATCCTTCGCGAAACGCACGCCGTGGACGACGACGACCTTCTCGAAGCGCTCGAAGGTCTCGGGATCCTTCACGAGCGAGAGAAAGGGCGCGAGCCCCGTCCCGGTGCCCAGCAGATAGAGGTTTTTCCCCGGCGCGAGATTGTCGAGCACGAGCGTGCCGGTCGGCTTGACGCTGACGAGGACGGGGTCGCCCTCCTTCAGATGCTGAAGGCGGGACGTCAAAGGCCCGTCCTGTACCTTGATCGAGAAGAACTCGAGCTCGTCGGCGTAATGCGCGCTGGCGACGCTATAAGCCCGCAGCAGGGGCTTGCCGTTAACCGGGATGCCGATCATCGTGAACTCGCCGCTCCGGAACCGGAACGAGGGGTCTCTGGTCGTCCGGAAGCTGAACAAGCTATCCGTCCAGTGGTGGACGCTCAGGACGCGCTCTTCGAGAAACTTGCTCATCTAACTTTCGGCGGAGAACGATTGGACGAACTCTAGCTAGTTCGCCGACGCCCCACGCGCAACAAGCCTCGGGCTGCCAAGGGCGTAAAGCAAGAAATCAACTGCGGCGACCCCCTTCGACAGCCGCCACCGTTCCCTGCCGATGACGGGCGAAGAAAAATCCTAGAGACCCAGATTCCCCCGACCGAACAGGAGCAGAAGCACCAGCACGATCACAACGATTCCCACGATGCCGATGCCGCCACCACCGTAGTAACCCGCCCGGTGGCCGTAATATCCGCCACCGCCAAACAACAGCACAACGACAACGATCAACAGAAGCAGCGACATGGAACAGCCTTACGAACGAGTCCAACGAGACGTCTTACCCTATCTTTGGGCAAACGCGAGACTAGGACCGCCGCCTGTCATCGGCGGCAAGCCTCCGAGCGCTTCGGCCCGGGGGGCTCGATTAACGGCTGTTTGCGGCCGGAGGAATCGCCGGAATTGCCACCCGTCGCAATCGATTCGGTTCGCCGGTGATCTTGCTCGTAACAGAAGGAGAGGCGCCTCGAGCCGTCTCATGATTCACGGCGGAGTGCCTTCAGGCTGTAGAGTGCGTCCATGGCTCCGCGCGGGCTGAGGGCATCGGGGTCGATGGCGTCGAGAGCTTGCCGGAGCGCGTCGTGCTCCGGAAAAGCCGGCTCGGCTTGCGCCGCCCGTGCGAAGAGCGGCAGATCGGCAAGCCGTCGACCTCCGCCCCGGTCTCCCGCTTCGAGTTCCGCCAGCAGGTCCTTGGCGCGGCGGACGACGGCAGTGGGCAGCCCGGCGAGCTTGGCGACCTGGATGCCGTAGGAACGGTCGGCGGCTCCCGGCACGACCTCGTGGAGGAAAACCACGTCGCCGTGCCAGTCGGCCACTCTTGTCGTCAGGTTGACCAGCCGATCGAGCCGGCGACTGAGTTGCGTGAGTTCATGGAAATGCGTCGCGAAGATCGCGCGCGAGCGGTTCTTCTCGTGGAGATGCTCCATGACCGCCCAGGCGATGGAGAGCCCATCGAAGGTCGCCGTACCGCGGCCGATCTCGTCCAAAATCACCAGCGACGAGGATGTCGCGCGATTGAGGATCGCCGCCGTTTCCACCATTTCGACCATGAAGGTGGAGCGGCCTCGGGCGAGGTCGTCCGCTGCGCCGACGCGGGAAAACAGTCGGTCGACGATGCCAACCGTCGCTTTCCGTGCCGGCACGAAAGACCCCATCTGCGCCAGAACGGCGATCAGCGCGTTCTGCCGGAGGAACGTCGACTTCCCCGCCATGTTCGGCCCCGTCACGACGGCGATCTGTCCGCCGCCGCAGCCAGCGGACAAGTCGCAATCGTTCGCCACGAACGTCGAGCCGTCGATGCGCAGCGCCGCCTCGACCACCGGGTGACGCCCGCCTTGGATGCGGAACGCGCCCGACCGCTCGATCTCCGGCCGGACCCAGTCGCGTTCCGCCGCGAGATCGGCGAGTGCCGCGGCCGTGTCGAGGCCCGCGAGCGCGTCGGCCGCCGCGTCGATGGCGGGACCGGCCGCGAGGATCGCCGCGGCGAGTTCGTCGAACAAGGCGTTTTCCCGCGCGACCGCATGTTCTGCGGCCGCCGCGATCTTGGCTTCGAGGCTTGCCAGCTCGGCCGTCGAGAAGCGCATCGCGTCGATCATGGTTTGCCGGTGTATGAAAGTCGCGCTGAGCGGAGGCAAGGTCAGCGTCTCGCCCACCGCTTGAGGCACTTCGATGAAGAAGCCGAGAATGTTGTTGTGCTTGATCTTGAGGCGCTTGGTTCCCGCGAGGTCGCAGTAGCCCTGCTGCAACCCGGCGATGACCTGCCGGCTCTCGTCCCTGAGCGCGCGCGCCTCATCGAGCGCCGGGTCGCAGCCAGGCCGGATGAAGTTGCCGTCGCGTCGCTGCAAGGGCGGGAGGTCGTCCAGCAGCGCCTGCAAACGCGCGGACAGAGCCGGATCGGGCGCCGCAGCCTTCTCCCGGCTTTCGCGCAAGCCGGCCGGCAGAGGGTCGGGCAGGACCGCATTGTCATCGAGGAGCCGGGCCAGTTCTCCCGCCGCCTGAATGCCTCGACCGACGGCCAGCAAATCGCGCGGTCCCGCACGGTCGAGGGCAATGCGCGATACGGCGCGCGACAGGTCGGGCGCGGCTTTCAGCACGGCGCGGATGTCGCCGCGCAACGTCCGGTTTTCGACGAGAAAGGCGACGGCGGCGAGACGCTGGTCCAGTGACTCGAGGTCGATCAGGGGTGCGCTCAAACGTGCGGCGAGGAGCCGGCTTCCTGCCGGGGTGACGCATCGATCGATCGTGGCGAGGACCGACCCAGCCCTCGCGCCCCCGAGCGTGCGCGTCAGTTCGAGGTTAGCGCGGGTTGCGGCGTCAATGTCCATCGTGCGTGCGCATCGCGTTGAGCTCGGTAGGGAGAGCTTCGGCCGGGCGCCGCACTGGGTCTGATCCAGGTAGAACACCGCCGCCGCCGCCGCCGCTGTCTCCGCCGCCGAGAACGGGCCGAGTCCGTCAAGGGTGGCCAAGCCGAACCAGTCGAGCAGGCGGCGTTCCGCCGAGCCGGGCTCCCGCCCGATCCGTGTGACCGGGGTTCCAGTCTCGGCGAGCGCCCTGGCGATCTCGGGCATTGCGGCGAGCGCATCGGGCACCACGATCTCGCGCGGATCGATGCGGCCGAGCTCGCCGCCGAGCCCGGCGGCTTCCGTCTCACAGACCTGGAAGGCGCCGGTGGAAATGTCGACAGCGGCGATGCCGAAGCACCACGCGCCCGTCTCGGCCCGCGCGCGGGCCAGCGCCGCCAACCAGTTCGCGGCGGCGGGCTCGAGCAAGCGCTCCTCCGTGAGGGTGCCTGGCGTGATCAGACGCACCACGGCGCGGGCGACGACCGATTTGCCACCGCGCTTCTTGGCCTCCGCCGGACTCTCCGTCTGCTCGCAGATCGCGACGCGGTACCCGGCCCTGATGAGGCGGTGAAGATAGTCCTCGTGACGCTCGACCGGGACGCCGCACATGGGGATGTCGGCATCCTCGTGGCGGCCGCGTCGCGTCAGCACGATCCCGAGCGTCTTCGCCGCCGCTTCGGCATCGCCGAAGAACAGCTCGTAGAAGTCGCCCATGCGGTAGAACAGCAGCGCATCGGGATGGTGCTCCTTGATGGCGAGATACTGCGCCATCATCGGCGAGGGTTTTGCCGAGGAAGCTTCCGAAATGAAGGGAGCCTGTTCGCGGTCCGATCTGCGCATGGACCGTCATAGGCGAAATCGCCGAGCGCCCGTCAACGGCCTCGAACTCATGACCACGGTCGAAAGCGCACTCGTCGGCGCTGCGCCGCGCGCTACACGGTGATCTGCGCGCCGAGCTCCACCACCCGATCCGATGGGATGGCGAAGAAGTCCGTCGCGTTTGCCGCCTGTTTCGAGAGGGCGACGAAGAGGTTGTCCTGCCACAGCGGCATGCCGGAGTGCGACGAGGTCTTGATCGTGCGCCGGCCGAGGAAGAAGGACGTCGTCATGATGTCGAACTTCAGGCCCGCCTTGCGCAGCGACGCGAGGGCGGCGGGAATGCGTGGACTTTCCATGTAGCCGTAATGCAGGATCACCTTGGTGAAATCGTCGGAGATCTTCTCGATCTCGTAGCGGTGGGACGGTCGTACCCGCGGGGTCGGCTCCGTCTTGACCGACATGATCAGCACGCGCTCGTGCAGCACCTTGTTGTGTTTCAGGTTGTGCATGAGGGCGGAGGGCGCCGTATCGGCGTGATTGGTCAGGAAGATCGCTGTCCCGGCGACGCGCTGCGGCTTCGACTTGGCGAGCATGCGGATGAGGTCGACCGTCTTGATCGAGTCGCGCTGCGTCTTGCGCACCAGAAGGGCGTTGCCGCGAACCCAAGTCCACATCACGATCATCGCGCAGCCGGCGATCAGCAGCGGGACCCAGCCCCCTTCGATGACCTTAACGAGATTGGCGGCGAGGAAGGCGAGATCGACCGTCAGGAAAAGGCCGGCGAAGGCCATCGCCGCCCATAGAGGCCATTTCCACAGCTTCCAGACGACGACGAAGGCGATGGAGGTCGTGACCACCATCGTTCCGGTCACGGCGATTCCGTAGGCGGAAGCGAGCGCGCTGGAATTCTTGAAGAGCAGAACCAAAATCAGGACGCCGAGCAGCAACATGCGATTGACGCGGGGGATGAAGATCTGCCCCTCCTGCGTTTCAGAGGTGTGCTGGATCAGCATACGAGGCAGCAGCCCGAGCTGGATCGCTTGGTTCGCCAAGGAATACGCGCCGGTGATCACGGCTTGGCTCGCGATGACCGTCGCCGCCGTCGAGAGGATTACCAGGGGAAAGAGCGCCCAGGACGGGGCGAGAAGGAAGAACGGGTTCTCCACCGCTTTCGGATTGGCCAGCACCAGTGCACCCTGCCCGAGGTAGTTGAGGATCAGGGCCGGCAGCACGAAGCACAACCACGCGGCCTGGATCGGCAGGCGTCCGAAGTGGCCCATGTCGGCATAGAGCGCCTCGGCACCGGTGACGGACAGGAACACCGAGCCGAGGACGATGAAGCCGAGGAAGCCGTGGCTGGCGAGGAAGAAAAGTCCACGGAACGGGTTGAACGCGGCGACGATGCGCGGTGCGTCCCCGATGTGCATGATGCCGAGCGTTGCGATCACAACGAAGAACAGGACCATGATCGGCCCGAAGAAGGTCGCGACCCGCGCCGTGCCGCTTCGCTGGACGAAAAACAGCGAGACCAGGATCAGGACCGTGACTGGAAGCACATAGAGGTCGAAGATCGGCGTCACCAGGTCGAGCCCCTCCAACGCCGACAGCACGGAAATGGCTGGCGTGATCATGGCATCGCCGGAAAACAAGGCGGCCCCGGCGACGCCAAGGAAAAAGACGATGGCCGAGCGTCGGCCCAGCGCCTGTTGAGCGAGGGCCATCAGAGACAACGTCCCGCCCTCGCCCTTGTTGTCGGCCCGCATCAGGAACAGCACGTATTTGGCGGTCACCGTGAAGAACAAGGCCCAAAGCAGGAGGGAGACGGTGCCGATGATGTGGTCGTCGCTGAGGCCGCCCGCCTTCGAATGGGCGAGGGACTCGCGGAGGGCGTAGAGCGGGCTGGTTCCGATGTCGCCGTAGACCACACCGATGGACGCCACCGCCAACCCGAAGAGTTTCCTGCCGGCTGGGCGATGCGGCTCCGGCACCAGCGATGCGGGCGGATCAGCCATCACCGCGCCCGGGATCGGAAACGCCTCCGCACCGCCGGCGGCCGTTCCACTCACCGCGTCTTGCGACATCGTTGGTCCTTTGGAACCGCTCTCGAACATCGCAGGGAAGCGGCCTGTCGCCGGTATACCGGGATTGCGGACAGAGGAGAAGACGGCGGCGGAGTTGCCGCGCGGACCACGCAATAGCGGACGATGAGCTGATTCGCGGCAGCGGATTTTGACAGTAAAGCTCAAGACTATGCAGATCTGATTATGCAGAGGGCAGCATCGATAGTTCTCACTGGAAACAAAGGGACTGTCTGCCGGAAACGAGCCAAATCTGCAACGCTCTCCACAATCCTATTCTTGGGTAGTTGTCTTGCTAACCATGCTGGGCTTTTCTCCATTCAACAAAATAAGGAGTTATCCCGGTGTCGACGCGCCTCAGCAAGCATTCGTTTGCCTCCTCGGCGGCAGCTCTCGCGATCCTCGCCGCGTCGCAAACCGCTTACGCCGCAGATCTACCTGCCAAGCCGGCTCCCATCGCGCCCGTCCCCGGCGCTTTCAACTTCTTCGAAGGCGTCGAGTATCATGCGCAGGGCGACGTCGGCATCCTTGGCAACTCGCTCAATCCCGCCCAGGGCGCGACCGGCCTCGGCTACAACTTCGGCCAGCTCTACACGGATCATGCGAACGAGCCGCAGCTCAACCAGCTCCTCTTGACGATCACCAAGCCCGTCGATCCCAAGGCGACCGGCTATGCCTACGGCTTCACGCTTCAGGGCCTCTACGGCTCGGACATGCGCTTCAATCACTTCCTGGGGATCGGCGACCAGTTCATGGGGTCGCAGCGCGATCAGCTCAACGTCACGCAGGCCTTCGTCGCCGCCCATCTGCCGATCTTCACCGCCGGCGGCGTCGACCTCAAGGTCGGCCTGTTCACATCGCCGCAGGGTTTCGAGACGCTCGACCCGAGCACCTCACCGTTCTACTCGCACAGCTACACCTACAATTACGCCGTCACCTTCAACCACACGGGCTTCCTGTCGACGACGCATGTCACCGACAAGCTTGACCTTTACCTCGGCGTCGACACCGGCAACCAGACGTCGATCGGCTTCCCCGGCGGCGATCCGAATGGCCAGATCGCCGGATTCGTCGGCTTCGGCCTCAACAATCTCCTGAATGACAAGCTTACCGTCCTCGCTTTGTCGCATATCGGTCCCGAACAGAACTTCGTGGCCGACCCGACCGGCGCGCAGAGGGATGTGCGCTATTACAACGACGTCGTTTTCACCTACAAGGTGACCGATGCTCTCACATCGGTGACCGAACTGAACTACACGCGGGACGATTTCGGCACCGGCAACGGCCCGGCCACCGCCTACAGCGTCGCCCAGTACCTCGGCTACACCTTTGGCAAGATCTTCACCGTGAATTTTCGCGCCGAAGCGTTTCGCGACTCGCAGAACTTCTTCGTATCGACGCCTCAGGACAATTCCGGTATCGCCAAGAGCGAACATGGGACCTTCCCGCTCATCGCGCCAAGCCTCGTTGCGCCGAACGGCATCCAGGGCAACACATACGGCGCGCTCACCCTCGGCCTGACAATCAAGCCCGACGTACCCAAGCCGCTCGCCCTCGTGCTGCTGCGACCCGAAATCCGTTACGACCACGTGCTCGCCGGCGCCCCCGTCTTCAACAACAACGCTTATCTCGGCGGCAACAACGGCAGCCGCGGGCAATTCACCTTCGGCGGCGACTTCGTCATCGGTTTCTGAGCGCTATCAGACGCGGATGAACCGAAGCCGGCCAGCGATGGCCGGCTTTTCCGTCGATTGCCGCGGCATGGTATCCGCTCACCATGTTCTCGCCGGTCCTGCGCGGCTATGCTAGTCGTGGTGCGGAGGCGGGCTGATTTGGCGGATCAACGACGACCGGGCGGCAAACCGGAGCAGAGGCGGCAGCGCTCGGCAGGGAACGTGGCGGCGCAGGCTTTGGCGGAGAGGGCCGAAGCCGAACGCCACCCCGGCCTGATGGCGCGCATCTCGGCTGCCCTGATCCTGCGCGACATCGTGGCGAAGGGTCACCTTCTGGACGAGCGCTTCTCGCAAACTGCGGTGCCAAACCGGCTTGCGTCGCTCGATGCGCGCGACCGCGCCTTGGCCCGCTCCATCGTGACCTCCGCGCTCCGCCGGCTCGGAACATTGCGAGCCGCGATTTCGGCGCGACTGGAGCACGGGATCCCGCGTCAGGCGCCAGAGATCGAATGGATTCTGATCGTTGGCGCCGCACAGATTCTGTTACTCGAGGTGCCCGATCATGCGGCGGTCGACCTTGCGGTCCGTTCCGTCCGCCTGGAGCGTCGGACGGCGCCGTTCGCCGCGTTGACCAACGCGGTCCTGCGCAACATCACACGGTCTCGCGACGAGATCCTCGCCGAAAGCGATCCGCTCGAGCAGGACATTCCGTCGTGGTTGGCCTTGCGCTGGCGGAAGATCTACGGCGAGCAGATCGCGCGAGCGATCGCCGCCGCCGTGCGAGAGGAACCGACGCTGGATGTGACGGTCAAGTCCGGTGCATCGGAATGGGCTGAGCGGCTCGGGGCCCGTGTTCTACCGACGGGCTCGCTTCGGCTCGAAAGCCATGCCGCCGTGATCGACCTCGACGGCTACGCCGAAGGCGGCTGGTGGGTGCAGGACGCGGCGGCGGCTTTGCCGGCGAAATTCCTCAAAGTCAAACCGGGCCAGCGCGTCGCCGACCTCTGCGCGGCGCCGGGCGGCAAGGCGGCGCAGCTTGCGGCGAGCGGCGCCATCCTGACGGCCGTCGACCGTTCGGCCGAGCGTTTGAAGAGATTGAGCGTGAATTTCGCCCGCCTCGGCCTCGAGGCCGAACTGCTCGTGGCGGATGCGACGAGCTTGAGGACGGCGCCGTTCGACGCCGTTCTCCTCGACGCGCCGTGTCTCGGCACCGGCACGCTGCGGCGACATCCCGACATCGCCTGGACCAAGCGACCGGGCGACCTCGCGACCCTCGTTGCGACTCAAACGAAGCTGCTCGACAAAGCCGTCGACCTCACCCGCCCCGGCGGAACGCTGGTCTACTGTACATGTTCGATCGAGCCCGACGAGGGTGAAGCGCAGATCGCGGCTCTGCTTCGGCGCAATCCCGACGTCATGCGCTGCTCGATCACGCCCGACGAGGTCGGCGGGATGACGGAACTGCTGAACGACAATGGCGAGATGCGCAGCCTGCCCTGCCACCTCGCCGGCCCCGAACCGCGATTCGCCGGGCTGGACGGGTTCTTCGCCGCCCGCCTCGTGCGCAAGAGCTGACCGTTTCACGAGGGCTGCAGCGCCAACCGAAATTTGGCCCGTTCGCGCGAACGTGGTTAATCGAAAGGTAGCAGTTTGGGCCGATGTTCGCCTGTCGGCCCTTCGGCGATCCCGGGCCGATCGACCGCCATCTCGGATCCGGCCCGGAGTGCACGCCCTGACCGGCGCGACGTGGACCAATCGGCTGCACGTCTACGCGCTCCTCGCTCGACAGGCTGGACGGGCGCTGAAGCGGCGACTCGCGGCGCCTCTCCGCTGGGTCGGCCGCCTCCGCGCAGCCGTCCCAGAGCGCCTCCTCATCGCTCCCCAGGACATCCGCACGAGCGATCCGACCGTTGCCGCGGACATCGCCGCGGGCTATTTCGCCTTCGGAGGTAGGATCGTCAGTGCGGCGGGCCGCTCGCCTTTCGCGGTCGAGGCCGGATCGGACGTATGGATGCGTCAGCTGGCCGGCTTTGGTTGGCTGCGTCACCTGCGTGCCGCCGACAGCCTCGCCGAGCGGGAGCGAGGTCGCGTGCTCGTGACCGAGTTCCTCCTCGCCTTTGGCAAGCCATCGTCGAATCCGGCATGGGAGCCGCGCGTCGCGGCACGCCGCACGCTCTGCTGGCTGTCACAGTCTCCCATTGTTCTCGCCGGCGCCGACCGAGGCTTCTACACGCGCTTCCTTCAGGCGCTTGCCCGACATATCGACTATCTCGAAGGACTGCTCGCCGGAGGATTGGCAGGCGGTGACCGCCTGCTTGTCGCCCTCACCTTGGCCGAATACGCGCTCTGCATCGAACGCGGCCCGAACCTGTGGTCACGGAGCACGGACGCGCTCGCCGCCGAAATCAGCGCGCAGATTCTTCCCGATGGGGGTCATATCAGCCGTAACCCGCAGATGCTGATTGATCTGCTGCTCGATCTGCTGCCCTTGCGCCAGGTCTATGCGGCGCGCGCGCTCCCGCCGCCTCCGGAACTGCTCAACGCGATCGATCGCATGATGCCGATGCTGCGGCTGTTTCGCCACGCAGACGGAGCGCTCGCTCTCTTCAATGGCATGGGTCCGACCGCGCCGGAGCTCGTCGCCACGATCCTCGCCTACGACGACGCCCGCGCCCTGTCCGTCACGAACGCACGGCACAGCGGCTACCATCGCCTGGAAGGCGGCGGCAGCGTGCTCGTCGTCGATGCCGGCGCTCCGCCGCCGCAGGCCTATTCGGCGAGCGCTCACGCCGGCTGCCTTTCATTCGAACTGTCTTCCGGATCGAGCCGTATCGTCGTCAATTGCGGATCGTTTGAAACAGGACGTCCCGGCGTCAAGGAGGCGGCGCGCTCCACCGCCGCCCATTCGACTCTCGTCGTCGCCGATACATCGTCGTGCCGCTTCGCACCGGGAACCGGCCTGATGCGGCTGCTCGGCGAGCAGATCCTCTCGGGGCCGTCGACGGTTACTGCCGAGCGCTCGGAACAGGAAGGCGGGTCCGGTCTCACGATGATGCACGACGGTTACGTCCAGCAATTCGGACTCGCTCACCGCCGCACGATCGTGCTTTCCGATGACGGCGGCCAGCTCGACGGGTGCGATGAACTGATCAGGGTCGGTGATCGCAGCGCCACCGCTGGCGACTTCGTGCTGCGCTTCCACCTCCACCCCAGCGTCAAGGCGCGCACGAACACGGGCGGCTCGGCCGTTCGCCTCGACCTGCCCGACGGCGTAACCTGGCTCGTCGAAGCGACCGGCGAGATTTTCGTCGAGCCCTCGGTGCTTTTCGCGGCTGCGGGCGGCCCGCGCCCGACGATGCAGATCAAGATCGCCGCAACTCTCGGCGACACGAGTGAGCTTCGATGGAGCTTCCAGCGCACGACGTCCGGAGGCAGGCCGCGCTGACCGAAACTCTTTGGCAAACTCTCTTCGACAACCGGCCCGGTCCGTTTATATCGGAACACGATACACCGTGAGCGGACCGGTCGATGAAGGCAGCCGTTATTCTCTTTCCTGGCTCGAATCGGGAGGGCGACGCTTTCAAGGCGCTCCGCAGGGCCGGCATCGCCGCGAGCACGGTTTGGCACGGCGAGCACGCATTGCCGGCGGGAACCGATCTCGCGGTCCTGCCGGGCGGGTTTTCCTATGGTGACTACCTTCGCTGCGGCGCCATTGCCGGGCGGTCGCCCGTCATGGATGCCGTTCGCGCCCACGCTCGGGCGGGCGGCCTCGTGCTCGGCATCTGCAACGGCTTCCAAATCCTTGTCGAGAGCGGCCTTCTGCCGGGCGTGCTGATGCGAAATGCCAGCCTTCGCTTCGTTTGCCGCATGCAGCATCTCAGGATCGAGCGGGTCGACACGCCGTTCACCAGCCGCTACGCGTCGGGGCAGACGATCAAGGTGGCAATCGCGCACGGCGAAGGCAACTACACGGCCGACGCCGAGACGATCGCGCGCCTCGAAGGGGAAAACCGTGTCGCGTTCAGGTACTGCGACACCGAAGGCCACGTAAAAGATCGAGGCAGCCCAAACGGATCTCAGAACGAAATCGCCGGAATCTACTCTGAAAACGCGCGTGTTCTCGGCCTCATGCCGCACCCCGAGAACCTGATCGACAAGTTGGTCGGAGGTATCGACGGTTTACCGCTTTTCGAGAGCCTCGCCGCTGCCGCCTGATGGTCTGCCCGGCCGGCCTAATTACTTCTCAACAGCACCACTCATGACGCCACTCTTCTTGACCTTGCTCGACTTCTTGACCATCGCTCCCCCATTGTTTCCCGTCGCTTTCGGGATGGCGCTGGGCTGAGATCCAGCCGGCGGAGCGCTTGCCTTCTCCGCTGGACTTGCGGCCTTCGAAGGGCTCGGTGGCGAAACGGTCTGTTGCGCATGGGCCATCGGGGTGATCGAGAGCGCCGTGACAAGCGCGGCCACTTTCGTCAGATTGAGCAACGCGGTTCCTCCTATAATCGCCGCGTCGAACCGACGAGCCGCGACCGAGGTTCCGCTGCGGCGCGGTGACGTCAAGCCAACGCGGCACGGAGGGCACCGGGGAGCTCGGCCATCGTCGCGATGACCCGCGATGCGCCGGCCGCATGCAGGCGCGCCTCGAAACCTTCGTTCGCGTGGGCGCCCCCGATGAACCCGACGACCGGCATGCCGGCCGCGACGGCCGCGCGCACGCCCATGACGGAGTCCTCGACGACGATGCAAGCCGCCGGGGAAACGCCCATCGAGGCGGCCGCATGAAGGAACAAGTCGGGCGCGGGCTTCCCGCGAGCGACCTCGGTGCCGCTGAAGACGTTGCCCCCGAAGAACGGCGCGAGGCCGGTCAGCGCGAGCGTGAGCTCTATCCTGGCACGATCGGACGAAGACGCGACGCATCGCGCACCGTCATGTCGTGCAAGGACGTCGATGATCCCGGGGATCGGCCGCAGCTCGCGCTTGAACCTTTCGAGCATGCGCAGGCGCAGGCGCGGACCTTCGCCGGGGAGCGGCAGGCCGATCCGCCGTTCGATGGCGCGAACGATGTCGGCATTGGTCATTCCCATGAACGCGTCCTGGCATTCCGCCACCGACATCGGAGCGCCGTGCTCGCCCATGAGCACCGAGAGTTCGGAGAGAGCGATCAGTTCCGAATCGACGAGGACGCCGTCGCAATCGAAGATGGTGAGCATGCGGGAATCGGAACCAAGGCTGGGCGGATCCTGCGGCACCCGCTTGCAAACAACGAGGGCGCTACCGGTTCGTTTCCGTCGGATCGTCCGGCAGCGGCTCCGTTCCGAAGTGAAGTGTCGGCATGATGCGTCGTCAATGACTTCTCGCCGCTATCCGCCGTGCGTCGCCGCGGCGAAGTTCGCAGGTTCCAGGGGATCGGTCACCGCGAGAACACGTGACAAGGCCCGCTCTCCCCTAGGCGTCGCGCCGAAACAGGACTAGGACGAAGACGTCCTCGTGGGTGTTCGAGCCAGCATGAAAGCGCGTGTCATCGTCAAGCTCAAGACTGGTGTCCTCGATCCGCAGGGAAAAGCGATCGAGGGCGCGCTTCGTTCGCTTCAGGTGCCCGGCATCGACAGCGTTCGCCAGGGCAAGGTGTTCGAGATCGAACTGGCTGACGGCGTCGATGCCAAGGTCGCTCTCAAGGACGCCTGCGAGAAGCTGCTCGCCAACACGGTCGTCGAAACCTACAGCATCGAACTGATCGAGCCCGCCTCGGCCCAGTAAACCGCCCTTAACCTATCTCTGGTCAGGTCTCCCGATGGCACCGCGCCCGGAGACTGTGGTGAAGACGTACGACGCTTTCGTGATCGGCGCCGGTCCGGCAGGCCTCACCACCGCCTACCAGCTCGCCAAGGCCGGCCGGAGCGTCCACATCATCGAGCAGGATCCCGTCTACGTCGGCGGCATCAGCCGAACCGTGAACTACAAGGGCTTCCTGTTCGACATCGGCGGCCACCGGTTCTTTTCGAAATCGAAGGAGGTCGTCGATCTGTGGGACGAGATCCTGCCCGACGATTTCATTGACCGGCCGCGACTATCGCGGATCTACTACAAGGACAAGTTCTACGCCTACCCGCTGAAGGCCTTCGAGGCGCTCCGCAATCTTGGGATCGGCGAGAGCATTGCCTGCGTCGCCTCCTACGGTTGGGCGCGCCTGCGTCCCGTCGAAGCGCCGAAGACGTTCCATCAGTGGGTTCGAAACCAGTTCGGCGAGAGGCTCTTTTCCATCTTCTTCAAGACTTACACCGAGAAGGTGTGGGGAATGAGCTGCGACGAAATCTCCGCCGACTGGGCGGCGCAGCGCATAAAGGGCTTGAGCCTTTCGAGCGCCGTCGCGGACGGGCTACGCCGGTCGCTGCGGCTCGGCAAGAAGGGCGATAACACCGCCAAAACTCTTATCGAGAGCTTCCGCTATCCTCGCCGCGGACCGGGCATGATGTGGGAGGCCGCCGCAAGCAAGATTGTGGCGATGGGCGCGACGCTCGACATGGACACGAGGCTCGACCACCTATCGCTCGACGAGCGAAGCGGTTTGTGGACCGTGACGACCCTCGACGGATCCGGCGCGGCGCGAACCTTCCTCGCCCGCAACGTCGTCTCGTCGGCACCCGTGCAGGAGCTCATGGGGCGCCTCGCGCCGAAGCCGCTCTCGCTGTTCCAGGCGCGCGCCCTGAAATACCGCGACTTTCTCACCGTGGTGCTGATCGGCACGTCGAAGAAGGAGATCCCCGACAACTGGGTCTACATCCACGATCCGAGCGTCAAGGTCGGTCGCGTCCAGAACTTCCGCTCGTGGTCGCCGGACATGATCCCAGATGCCACCTCGACCTGCCTCGGTCTCGAATACTTCTGCTTCGAGGGCGACGGGCTGTGGACGGCGTCCGACGACGAACTCGTCGCCCTCGGGAAGCGTGAGATCGCCAAAATCGGGCTGATGGACCCGGCCGACGTCACCGACGCGTGCGTGGTGCGTCAGAAGAAGGCCTATCCCGTTTACGACGAAAGCTATGCCGCGAACCTCGAGGCGATCCGGCGCGAGATCGCGTTGCGCTATCCCCGCTTGCACCTCGTCGGCCGCAACGGCATGCACAAGTATAACAACCAGGACCATGCCATGATGACGGGCATGCTGACCGCGCAAAACATCATCGCCGATGCCGTCGTCTACGACACCTGGCAAGTCAACGAGGATGCCGAATACGGTGAGGCCGGCCTTTCGGGCGCGCAGGAAGCGCTCAAGAGCGAGAGGCTGGTGCCGAGACGAGCCGCGTGAGCGACGCCACTGCGGCGGGTCGGGTCCAGTCGAAGAGCGGCATCGGCGAACTGACCCTCGCTGCGAGGTCCGCGCCGTCGTGCCTCGCATCGACGCGAACATGGGTCACCGCGAACGGCCTTGATTTCTGCTTCGGCGCCGCGTCGCCGCTGCTCTGGGCATTGGGGCACAGCTTCGTCGGCATCGAAGGCGATGCGCGCATCTACATGGGCCGCGCTCTGGCCGATCTCGATCCGGCGGGCGTCGGCCGCGACTTGATGTTCGTGATGGACGGACAATCGTCCTTTTCCCTCTTCCGCGTCGTTGCGCGGGTGCTGGCGGAGACGGTCGGGTTCGGGCCGAGCGTGGCGCTGCTCACCATGGCGAACCTTGTCTGCTGGTTCGGTGCCGCCGCGATCTTCGTTCGTGCCATCGTCCCCGGTCGCGCCACGGCTCTTGTTCTGGCTGTCGTCTGCATCCTGCCGCGGTTGTATACGCCATGGAACCTGCTCGCCGCGGGCGAAGCGCTCCCCGTCCCGCGACCGCTTGCCGAAGCCGGCGTCCTTCTCGCGCTGGCGGCGCTGTGCCACGGCCGCTTCGTCCTCTGCGCTGCCGCTCTCGCAGCGGCGGCCGCCTTCCATCCCATCATGGCCGCTGCCGGCTTCGGCGTCGTGCTGATCGTGCTCGGTCTGCGGGATCGGCGCTGGTTCGCCGGCGCGGCCCTGCTCGGACTTGCCGCCGTCTGCGCCGGTCTCCTCGGGGTCCCCATTCTGTCGCGTCTCGCTGTTGTTGTTGATGCGCCATGGCGAGATCTGCTGACCGCACGCAACCCATATCTTTTTCTCCACCTTTGGCCGCGCGAGGCGATGGGCCTCGTCGTGATACAGGCCGTCACGATCCTGATCGCGGCGGTGTGGTTGCCGCCGCGGGTCCGCATGATCTTCGGTGCTTCGGTGGCCGTGGCACTTCTGGGCTGCGCTGCGTCCCTTCTGTTGGGAGATCTTCTGGCGAACCAGCTGATTATTCAGGCGCAGCTTTGGCGCGCCCTGTGGCTCCCGGCGGTCCTCGCCCCTGTCGCCGCCGGCATCTGTCTTTGGCGCCTTCCGACGTCGGGGGCGGCGGGTCAGATCGCTCTCGCCGGCCTGTCCTTGTCATGGATCGCGTCCGACATGATCCCGCTCGCTCCGCTGGCCGCGCTCGGTGCGGCAGCGGCGCTGTTTGGCATCCCGCGGCTCTCGGTTCCGATCGGACGACCTGTCGTGATCGCCGCCTGGATCGCCTGTGCTCCGCTGGCGGCCGTCTCGGAAGTCGATGCCCTCAGCGTCCTCCGGACAATCGTGTCGAGCATGCCGTCGGCGGTCGACACGATCTGGCACACGTTATGGCTGCTCAAGATTCCCGCCGTGCCCCTCGCTGCGGCGGCCTATGCGGCGTGGCGCTGGCCTGGTCTTCTGTCCGTGCGGGTCGGAGCTCCCGCACTCCTCGCGGGCGGTCTCTTTCTGATGACCGTATCCTGGGATACTCGAACGCCGGCTCATGCCGATGCCGACGCCGCCCTGGTCAAGCCCGAGCTCGTCCAACTGCTGGCCTCGCGCCCCGGCGAGGTCCTGTGGCTCGACGGCGACGACAGCTGGTACTGGGCGCGTCGGGCGAATTGGGTCGGGCCGACGCAGGGCGGCGGCCTGGTGTTCTCTCGCGACCTCGCAACTAAATGGCATAAGCGTACCCTGGCGCTGATCGAAGCAGGCCTCGGCACCTCATGGATGCTCCATCCGTGGCGCGACCCGATCTCGTGGAGCGCCGTTCCGCTCGACGTGGCTAAAGTCGCGACGTTCTGCCGGAGGGCCGACGCGCCGGCCTGGATCGTCGCCTCGCTCGCGCCGGGCGTCACGCCGCCTGTTGAACTTTCGCCTTCGCTGTGGACGCCGCGTCTCGCGCACGTGAAGATGTACATCGGCTTCGAGGAGGTGCACTGGCGTCATTTCGACCGTTACGCCGTCATCCCGTGCGGTTCGGCCTAACCCGGCTCTGCATCAACAAGGGGATGAGCGGCCGACCGTCACTGTCATGTCGTCTCCATGCAACGAGTGTAGGCGAATCATCATGCCGATTTTTCTTTGCGCGATGGCCGGTTTCTTCCTGTTCACCCACTGTGCGACGCTGCTGCTCGCTTGGGCCCGGTGCCGGCCGCGGGCGGCGGACGACGCGACGAGCCGGTCCTTGCCGCCGGTGACGGTTGTGCGTCCGCTCTGCGGCATCGAAGCCTTCTCGGCGCAAACGATCGAGGCGGCGTTTGCTCTCGACTACCCTTCCTTCGAGCTGCTGTTCTGCGTTGCGGATGAAGGCGATCCGATCGTCCCGCTGGTTCGGGCCGCGCTGGAGGCACATCCCGACGTCGCGGCACGGCTTCTCGTTGGCGACGACCGGATCGGCAGCAATCCGAAGCTCAACAACATGGTGAAGGGCTGGCGCCACGCGGCCCATGACTGGATCGCCTTTATCGATTCCAACGTGCTCGTCCCGCCGGACTTCGTTCGCCACCTGATGCTGACGTTTCGGAATGACACCGGCGTCGTGTCGGCGCCGCCCTGCGGTATTCTGCCGAACGGGTTCGGCGCTCATGTCGAATGCGCTTTCCTCAATACGCACGAGGCGCGCTGGCAAATCGTGGTCGACGCGCTGGGAAGCGGGTTCGCCCAGGGCAAGACGCTGGTCTACCGAAAGGCCGATCTCGACCGCAACGGCATGCGCGATCTCGCCGCCGAACCGGCGGAGGACGCCGCCACGACCAGGATGGTGCGCCGCGCCGGCCTTCGGGTGCGTTTGGCGCCGCTGTCGCCGCAGCCGCTTGGCGTGCGGAGCTTGAAAGATGTTTGGGGGCGCCAGCTTCGGTGGGCGCGGCTCCGTCGCGCCACATTCCCCGCCGAGTTCTTGCCCGAGATTCTCTCCGGATCGTTCGTGCCCGTCATGACGGCGGCAGCTGCGGCTGTCGCGCTGGGGTGGCCGGTGACGTCGACCGTAACCGCCTACGTCACAGTCTGGTACCTGGCGGAGATGGCGCTTGCCGCGGTGTGCCGCTGGCCTTTCGGGTGGCATACGCCGTTCGCGACCGTGCTTCGCGATCTCGTGCTGCCTGTGCTTTGGGTGGGCGCCTTCACCGGTCGATCGTTTACCTGGAACGGCACGCGCCTCACCCTGCAGGAGACCAGCCGGGACAGGGCAGCGGATCGGCCGGCTCCCGTCAGAGCACCGTGAGGCACGTGCTTCGACCGAGCCGCGGCAGCAGGCGCCGCATGTCGTCGGCGCGCAGCGCGACGCAACCCAGTGTCGGTCTGAGCCCGGAGCCGTCGCTCCGCTTGGCGCAATGGAGAAAGATGGCGCTGCCTCGGCCGGCCCGCCTCGGTGCCAGATTGTAGTCGAGCACGACAACGACATCGTAAAGCCCGTCCTCGCGCCACATCACCTCGTGAGCGTCACGCATCGGCAGCGGTCCGGGACGGTTGTAGGCAGGCGAGGTCGGCTCGTCGCACCACCCGAGATGCGGCGGCAACGGAGATAGCGGGAGCCGCGAAAACGGGCGACAGAGCCGGTCCGGGCGGTAGTAGCCGAAGACGAGACGCATCGTCCCGGCAGGCGTCCCCTTGTCGCCTTCGCGCTTGGCTTGGACGATACCGATGTGCCCCAGGGCACACGCAAGCGTGACCGTGCCAGCCTTGACATGGCCTCGGGGACCGCTTTCACCCGGCAGGCGTGCGGCGCGCCTCACGACAAGCTTCTGAACCGTTTCCCGCGAAGGATTCCGCTTGATCGACTCGTTGTGTCGCCTATCGAGGGCGCCTACCCGGCGCGGCACAACGCGACCTGAAGCGGGTGCTTTGACCGGTTTGGGCCGGTGCGTCGGCGGGGTAAGGGCATGGTGATGCAGGTCCGTAAAATCCTCATCGCCGACGATGACGACGATCTCCGCGCCGCTTTGGCGGAGCAGCTCTCGCTCTACGAGGAGTTCGATCCGGTCCAGGCGAACGATGCCAAGACTGCGATCGCTCGGGCGAAACAGGATCGGCCGGATCTCGTCATCATGGATGTGGGCCTACCAGACATGGATGGGCGCGATGCCGTCAAGACGTTGCGCGAGGCAGGATTCAGCAATCCGGTGATCATGCTGACCGCCCAGGACAGCGAGGCCGACACGGTTCTCGGACTTGAGGCAGGCGCCAACGACTACGTCACCAAGCCGTTCCGTTTTGCCGTGCTGCTGGCTCGCATGCGTGCCCATTTGCGCCAGCACGACAGCAGCGACGATGCGAGTTTCCGTATCGGGCAATACACCTTCCAGCCCGGCGCGAAGCAACTCGTCATGGACAATGGCAACAAGCTTCGCCTGACCGAAAAGGAGACGGCGATCCTGCGTTTCCTATATCGGGCCGGACAGAACGTCGTGTCCCGTGATGTTCTGCTCAGGGAGGTTTGGGGCTATAACGCAGCCGTGACCACGCATACTCTCGAAACCCACATCTACCGCTTGCGCCAGAAAGTCGAGGCCGACCCGGCCCGGGCGCTTCTGCTGGTCACCGAGGCCGGCGGTTACAAGTTGGTCCCCTGATGGCGGTCCAGGACGACCTCCGCGTGCTCTCGAGCCTCGCCGCCTTTGGCGATCTGGAGCCGGACGCTTTGCGACTGGTGGCGTTTTCCGCCGAAACGCGGATCTTGCGGGTGGGCGATATCCTTTTCCGCGCGGGGGAGAAATCCGACGGCGGTTATATCCTGCTCAGCGGCGAGCTCGAACTCGAAACAGTGGCGGGCGCCACCGTCGTGGTCACACCACCGACCCTTCTCGGCGAGGCAGCGCTGCTGACAACGACGTTGCGTCCCGCGACGGCGAAGGCCCGCGCGCCGTCGAGCGTGTTGGCGGTTTCCCGCGACCTCTACCGGAGGGTGCTGTCGGAATATCCGGAAAGCGCCAAGCGCATGCACGGCGCGATCACGATGCGGCTGAAAGCCATGGAACAGCGGTTCGAGCAGCTGGACGCCTAAGGAGAGGCGCCGCGCCTGCGAACCGATCGCCCATGCGGATTGACTTGCCCGAGGCAAAAAGCTAGCAGTCGGCGCTCGCCGCATCGCCGATGCGCGTGCGTTTCAAGAAAGCAAAGAAGTCGGACGCGTGTGGCCTTGGCCGCGGCAGTCCGAATCGTCGCGAGGGTTTCGATGTTCGCTGTCATCAAGACGGGCGGCAAGCAATACAGCGTTGCGGCCGACGATACGATTACCGTCATGCATTTGGCGGGCGAGCCGGGCGATGTGGTGACGTTCCCGGACGTACTCATGCTTGTCGGCGAGGACACGAAGGTCGGTTCGCCCTTCTTGTCGGGGGCCAGCGTCACGGGCAAGATCGTCGCGCAGGAACGCGGGCCCAAGGTCATCGCGTTCAAGAAGCGCCGCCGGAAGAATTCGAAGCGCAAGCGTGGGCACCGGCAGGATCTGACCAGGATCAGGATCACCGACCTGGTCGTCGGCTAACCCGCGTTTGAGGCGAGTAGGAATTCCCATTTCGACCCGGTCGCCCTGTTCGGGGCGGCGGGTCCGGAGCACGATGCGATGGCACACAAAAAAGCAGGCGGGTCGTCTCGCAACGGGCGCGATTCAGATGGACGTCGACTCGGCGTCAAGAAGTTTGGCGGCGAGCATGTGATCGGGGGCAATATTCTGGTCCGTCAGCGCGGGACCAAATGGCATCCCGGCATGAACGTCGGGATCGGCAAGGACCATACCTTGTTCGCCAAGGCAGAAGGCAAGGTGCAATTCGTCACCAAGGCGAATGGCCGTGCCTTCGTGGCCGTCGTGACGCAGCAGGACGCGGCGGAGTAGTATCGCGTCCAACGTTCCGCGTCCTTCGACGCGGTCCTCCCCTTGAGTCTCGGCCATGTTTCCGGACATCAGCTGCGACGACATCTTTCGCCTGGAAACAGAGCGTCTGTGGATGCGCTGGCTCCGGGCATCGGACGCCGCGGCCGTCAAGGCGATGTGCAGTCTTGCCGACGTGGCGCAGATGACGGCGTCGATCCCGCATCCCTACCCGTCCGGAGAGGCTGAACGGTTCATCCTGCGCGCACGGGAGGAAACGGCAGGTGGGAGGGCTCTCGTCCTTGCGCTGACGCTGAAGAACAAGGCCCGGACCTTTGTCGGCGTCGTAAGCGCACAATGGGTCGATCGGGCCGAGGTCGAGGTCGGCTACATCATCGCACCACCCCAGGTCGGCGTCGGCTACGCGACGGAGGCGACGGCGACGCTCGTCGATGCGGTTTTCGACCTGACGCAAGCACGAGCCTTGACGGCCAACACGCGCGTCATCAATCCCGCTTCACGCAAAGTTTTGGAGAAGTGCGGGTTCAAGCACGTCGAAACCGCCGCGAAGGAATTGCCGGCCCGCGGTGGACACCACTCCTGCGACTTCTTTCGTCGCTCGCGCGCGGACTGGTCACGCGGGAGGTTCAGGCGTCTTCCCGGCATGATGCAGCAGCCGCCGCGTCGAGAGGTCGGCTGAAATCATAGACCGTCCCGCAAACTCGTCGTGGGTGTCCGAAGCGACCGCTCAAGAAAGAACGTCGGCCAACCTCGTCAAGAGCAAAACCTGAATAATCGCCACTGCCGGCAACATCGCAAGTGCCTCTAAAAGCATATTCGCCTCCCATTGCCTGAGCGCTAACCATCGCACCCCTGCGGTGAAGGCGGCAGGTCCGGAGAAGCATGACAGCGCTGCGTCGAATGCTGCGGTGCACAATAGGATGTCGGCTTTGCTATCTGGCGTATCGGTATTCGTCTCTTGTCGACCGCGAGAAATCGACTAGTCATCGAGCGCGTGCATGTCTCCACGCTGGACACCGAGCAGGCTGGATTTTTGATGGCGAAGACGCCGGATTTGGTTATCGAGCCCATCAAGGCGAGCAGCAACCTCGGCGATCTGGTGTATATGTCGCTTAAATCCGCCATCGCCAAAATCGACATCTACGGGCGTCCTGACGAGGTGAGGCTTGACGAGCGTAAGCTCTCGGTCGAGCTCGGCGTCAGCCGGACGCCGGTTCGGGAAGCCTTGACCGTTCTCGAGCAAGAAGGCTTTGTCCGGTCGGAGCCGCGACGCGGCGTTTTCCTGGTCCGGAAGACGAAGGTTCAGATCGTGGAGATGATCTACGCCTGGGCTGCGCTCGAAAGCATGGCTGCCCGCCTTGCCTGCGCCAATGCGACCGACGCGCAGCTTCGTGCTCTACGCACGACATTTCCGGAGTTTTACACCAAGTCGCCGTCCGAGAAGATCGACGACTATTCGAACGCGAACATCACGTTTCATCAAACGATCATATCGTTTGCGGAATGCCAGGTCATCTCGGACATGACCAGCAATCTCTTCATGCACGTGCGCGGTATCAGGAGCATCGCGATCCGGCAGGACGACCGGGTCTTGCAATCGTCGCGGGAGCACCAGGAGATCATCAACGCCCTGGAGCAGCGCGACAGCAGTTTGGCTGAATACCTCGTTCGAAATCACGCCCTCGGGCTCTCGCGACACGTCCTCGAGCACCAGCACGAGTTTTAGTCGCGATCGAGACGTCGGCAAGTCAGGGAGCAAGGTAAGTTAAGGCGAGGCAGGTGTCGGCGCGCGTGCGCCGCACCCCCTCGTCGTCGACGGGTCAGACCGCCTTTGCCTGGTGCAGCTCTTCGATCTGTTGAGCCGTATACCCGAGCCCGCCGAGCACCTCGTCCGTGTGCTCACCCAGCAGCGGAGATGGTTTGACCTCGACTGACATGTCGGAAAATTTAATTGGGCTTCCAACGGTCAGATACGACCCGAGCTTCGGGTGCGGCACCTCGACGATCGTTCCGCTCGCACGAAGCGAGGGGTCGACGGCGAGTTCCTTCATCGACAACACGGGCGAGCATGGGATATCGAACTTGCGCAAGATATCGACGGCCTCGAACTTGGTCTTGTCGGCCAGCCAACCTTCGATGAACGTGAAGATATCGAAGATCTTGTCCTGACGCGCGCGGGCCGTGTTGTAGCTCGGATCATCGATCCACTCCGGCTTGCCCAGCGCTTTGCAGATCGGCGCCCAGGCATGCCCCTGGATGGTGAAATATATATAGGCGTTGGGGTCGTGCTCCCAACCTTTGCACTTGAGTACCCAGCCAGGCTGACCGCCGCCGCCGGCATTACCGCCCCGCGGTACGACGTCGGTGAATTCGCCGTGCGGGTATTGCGGATATTCCTCGAGGTAGCCGAGCGCGTCGAGGCGTTGTTGATCGCGTAGCTTGACGCGGCAAAGGTTGAGCACAGAGTCCTGCATGGACACCGCGACCTTCTGGCCCTTGCCCGTCTTGTCGCGCCCGCGTAGCGCCGTCAGGATGCCGATGGCGAGGTGCATGCCGGTGTTCGAGTCGCCCAGCGCGGCGGCGCTGACGGTAGGGGGACCGTCCCAGAAACCGGTGGTCGAAGCGGCGCCGCCGGCGCATTGAGCCACGTTTTCGTAGACCTTCAGGTCTTCGTAATGATGCCCGTCGCTGAAGCCTTTGACCGAGGCGAGGAC
>CAXTFG010000020.1:0-6785 GCA_964243415.1 uncultured Beijerinckiaceae bacterium
ATCAGCCACGAAATGCAATAGACGCGGATCGCTGGCCGCGGCGGTCTTTACCGCGATCAGGACGCCGATGAAGGTCGAGCTGAGACATCCCAGCACTCGAGCGGCCGTCTCGAACTTGACGCGTCCGTCACTCAAGATGATCAGGTAGATCAACGCGTAGAAGACGGCTTCGACGATCAAGGTCCAGACGACGCCGTCGATGTAGGGACCAACGGGCGACAGGGTCAGCGAGCGTAGAAGACTTTTGAGAAGATCGAAGACGGGCTCCCCCGCAGCCGCACGGACGACGAGCGCGATAGCTCCGCAAATCCACAGCGCGGGAAAGACCCGAATGGCGCGGTTGAGAATGAATTCGGCCGCCGTCGCGCCTTTCACGCTCGCGACGATAACGAAGCCGGACAGAAGAAAGAAGATCTCGACGCCGACGGGGCCGACGACGCCGATGACATGAAGGGACGGGAAGGCCGTGGCGTCGCCGCGTGCAGCGCCCGATGCGGATGCCCATCCGAACGAACTGAAATGATCTAGGACGACAAGATACGCCGCAACGAAGCGTATCAAATCCAATCCGATGATATGAACGCCCTTATTCAACGCAATCCCTCTATAACGGGGTTTGCGTCACCCTATACTGACAGACATCTCCTTCATAATTAAAATACTGCCTCACGATCGACAGGAGAGACAATGCCCGCGGTCTTTCTCGCAGGCATCGGCTCGCTCAACTGGGCATTCGACTGGCCATTCCCTTTGCGAACGACGATACGGTCGCGATTGGATCGGCGGACGTCCCGCTACCACTCCCGATCGCCTTGCGCCATGGAAAGGGCTTGCGCTTGATGACAGGCCAGACGTCTCGAAGCCGCTCGCCGCTGACGAAGGGTTTCAGGTTCATGAACGCCGATCGTGCCGGCGGTTTGCGCTGGGTCACGATCATTCCTCTGATCGCCAACCCGCGACGACGAAACAACATGATGCTCTCGGCGAGCTGAGCCGGCAGGACGCGACGGTCGAGCGCGGCCAGCAGCACCTGATCGACGAGACCGACGGCAAACAGCGCATCCGAGACGATGCTGATCGCCGGCGTGTCGACGATCACGACGTCGAAATTGTCCCGGACGTCCTTCAGCAGTTCCCGCATCTTCGGGCCCCCGAGAACGTCGGGATTGGGAAAGCGTTTGTCGATGGCGCTGCTCAGGAGGAACAGCGGGATGTCCGGGTCGATCGACGCGGACGCCTGGACGACCGTGGAATGACCTTCGAAATAGGAGCACAGGTTATGCGGCGTCTCCGGCAACGCGTAGAAGCTCGGCTTGCGGAGATTGGTGTCCAAAAGCAGCGTCCGAAGCCCGCTGCAGGCGAGCGACCTGGCGAGCGCGGCGGCGACCAGCGACTTCCCTTCGAGCGGAAGCGCCGATGTCACGGCGATCACCGTGCCGCCCCCGGGGCTGACCGTCAGCGCGCTCCGGATTTCCCGGATCTGCTCCCAGAAGAAGGCTTTCTTCAAACGGCTCTGTTGGCCGCGCCATTCCGGCAGTCGGCGACGCGAGACATTCAGATAGCCGACGATCTCGAGACCGGTCTGCTCGGCAAGCTCCACGATCGTCTGCCGGCGCCGTATCACGGAGACGAGCACGGAGACGAGGACACCGAGGCAGACGCTGATCGCAGCCGCCGCGAGCGCGAACAGAAGCTTCTTCGGAAAGGCCGGTCGCGTCGGGACGGTGGCCGGCGACAAGATGCGGATCTCCGATCCGACGTAGCTCTGTTCGGCGGCGATCGACTGGTATTTCGTGAGGAAGGCCTCGTACACGGCCTGCTTCGACGTCGCCATCATCTGATCGAACTTCAGCGACGACGCCTGCTTGGCTGACATATCGGCGGAAGCGGCCAGTCCGGCGGAGCGGAGCTGGATGCCGATCTGGGCCTGGCGAACCTCCTCCGCGGATCGATCGAGTTCGGCCTTCATCCATTTCGTCTTGATCAGCGCTTCCTGGCGGCGGTAACGGACCTCGGCCGCGCGGAACGCCTCGGCATGCGCGTTGGCGATGGAGGTCGCCAGATAGGGGTTGGCCGATTCGAAGGAGAGGTCGAGGATCAGCGACTTCGCATCGTTCTTCGATGTCAGGCGATCCTCGTATGTGGAGAGGAGCGACCCCTTCTTGATGTCGGCGTCCGACACGAGCGAGGCTTTTTTCCCCGACGCGTTGACGAGCGAATCGAACCATCCCGTCAGACGAGACAGGATGGTCGGCTGCGGCTGAAACTCCTTCACCGAGCTCAGATGCAGCTGGTCGATCACGGTCTGGCAGACGCCGCCATCCTCGACCATGTCCTTGTAGCTGCGCACGACGAACGCGTCCGTCTGCAACTGCTGCAGCCCCTTGCGCTCGGACGGGTCCTCGATCGACGTGAGAGGCAGGAGGAGTTCGACGTTCGCCTTGTAGAGAGGCGTGAAGCTCTGGATCAGTGCAACGAAGCCGGAGAAGAATACGATGCTGAGCAGGCCGGCAAGCTTCCATCTCGCAAACAGCAATCTCCAAGGGTCATGCCGAGCGCCATTCGGAAAGCCGACCTGTTCGGACATGTAGGGCTCCACCTGACACCGGACAGCGGCTCCCCGACATGAAGAGGCTCTGTACGATGATATGACGCTGACGGCAGATTACGGTTTCAAATAGTTGATAGCGAATTTTATTCGACTAAAATTTTGACCGAGATTTAATTCTTACAGTCGGTCGACACTATCTATACAATACGGGACAACGGCTAGTAATGGCTCGTGGCTGGGACCGATCATGCTGCCAACCGTATTCGGCGCCATCGTCGTGCTCCTCGGCCTCTACGGTCAATACGGGTCTCCTGCGCGTGCGATCGTCATCATGTTCGGCCTCACCGTGTTCGGGGCGGCGTCGGCGCTGGATCTTCCCGCGCTCGGCGGCGCGTCGGTCGCGCCGGCCAACCTCTTCCTGCTTTTCTACGGTCTTCGATTCCTCGCCGCACCGAACGGGCTTCGCAGCCTGACGATGGAAGTCGGCCCGGCCCGGCCTCTGTTCGTCTTCCTCCTTCTCATCGCGTGGGTCGTCGTCTCCGCGCTGGTCCTGCCCAGGGCCTTCGAGAATTCCATCGATGTGTTCTCCCTGTCCCGGTCCGACAGCAACGAGGGGGATCTGGCGCCCCTGCATCCGAGCGGCGGCAACCTCTCGCAGATGGTGTATGCCGTCGGGGGCTTTTGCTCCGCATGCCTGACGGCGGCCTACGTGCGACGCTCGGCAAGCGTTGCGCCCGTGCTCGCCGCCCTCGGCCTGTGCACGGCGCTGCACTTGGCGTTCGCCTGCATCGATGTCGTGACCGGCGCGACGCACACCGGCTTCCTTCTCGATCCGATCCACACGGCCAGCTACTCGTTCCTGACGACCGACGAACTCGGCGGCCTCAAGCGGATTTCCGGCAGCTTCTCCGAGGCGTCGGCATTCGCCACCTATTCGCTTACGCTTCTCGGCGTGAACTTCACGCTGTTCGTATGCAAGGTCCGGCCTTTCCTGACGGGGGCCGCGAGCCTCTTGTTGACCGGGTTCATAGCGGCCGCGACGTCGAGCGCGGGCTATGTCGGGCTCACGACCTTCTTCGTCGCCTTTGCGATCTATGCCGTAGTGACGGCGCTATTCCTGGGGCAGACACGGGCTCTCGGGATCGCTCTCGTCTCGGCGGCGGGGCTCACGGTGCTCGCCGGCATCGTCGTCATGTTCGTTCCCTCCGTCGCGGATCTTGTCCAGACCGTCGTTACCGACAGCCTCCTGACCAAATCGACGAGCGACTCCGCCGTGGAGCGTGGCATGATGAACGTGCAGGCCTGGCAGGTGTTTAAGGACACCTATGGGGTGGGGGCGGGGATCGGCTCGACGCGCGCCTCCAACTACGCGCTCGTGCTGCTCTCGAACCTCGGCGTCATCGGCTTCGTCCTGTTCGTCGTGACGATCCTTCGGCTTCTCGGCGGTCGTCCGCAGAGGACATTGCCGCATGAGGCCCATGCCCCGCTGTGGGCCGCGCGGGTCGGCATCGTCACCACGCTGATCCCCAGCATCCTGACTGGGACCGTGTATGATCTCGGCACGTTGTTCTACTGCCTGATCGGCATCGCTGCGGCGGGGCTGGGGCCACGGACGGTGCCCGTTGCCCATAGCCGTGCGGACGCTGCGTTGATGATCCCGGCTACCGCTCGCGAATGGCCCGGCATCGCGATGTGACGCGTCGATCGACCCGGTGAGGTCAGTGGCAGCCGTCGGCGATCCGCTCGAACACCCGGACGTAGGCAACGTCCATCACCGAGGGGTTGGGGGTCTTGTCGATCGGCCAGCCCGAGCCGAGCGCGAGATTGAGCAGGATCGAAAGGGGCTTGTGATGCTGCGGCGGTGTCGGCGCCTGCCACGTCTTCTTGCGATCGAAATAGTAGTCGATGAAGTCGGGCTCGACGTCGACGCCGTAGGTATGGAATTTGGCGTATAGCGTTCCGCCCTCGACCTTGGTGATGTGTTCGACCGCGGGGCCCGTCGGCCCGACGTTCCAGACATGCAGGCCGGAATGAAAGTCCGACGGAAACTTGCCGTAATGCTCGAGGGCGTCGATCTCGACGGCGGCTTCCTTGGATCCCTTCGGAAGTCGCGTCATCAGCCAGAAGGCCGGCCACGTTCCCGCACCTTCCGGAAGACGGGCGCTCATCTCGAAATAACCGTAGGTCTGGCCGAAGCCGTTGCCGGCGCCATCGGCGGAGGCGAGCAGGCCTGACTGCCAACGGCCGCTCTCGGTCTTCCTGGCTTCGATCTGCAGCACGCCGTCCTTCACCTGGAACGGAAAGCCCGGCGAAGGATCGACGAAGAGCGCATCGCCGAAATCGCCGCCCCACCAGGTATGCGCGGTCCAGCCTCGCCCCGCATAGACCGTCGAGCGAACGACCAGATTCTTGAAGTCGTCGGAAAACGTTTGCCGCATCTCGCAAGCGCCGAGGCGGATCTTCGTCTCGTCCGCCATGGCCCGGTCCGCGCCGAGGAGGCCGATGGCGATCAGCCACCAGACCATGGGGCGAAAAGCAGGCTGACGTGCCCGCACTGAGCGCCGTTTTCGGGAAGCCATGGTGGGCGATGTCTGCATGTCGGTTTCACTCGAAGCGACGACCGAACGATCGGCCGTATTCACGGTGGAGGTTCGCCGAACAGCATCAGGGAAGATCGATGATGCGGCGAGGACGGCAGGTACCGCGAACCAGGTCCGCGACCGCGAGGGCATTGCCTTTGAGGCGCTGGAAATAGATCGGCTTTCGCTTGCCCTTGACCGTCTTCAAGAGGTTGCTGGCAACAGCGCGTGCAAGGAACTTGACGAGGACGTGCGCCTCGACGGTTCCCTTGCGCCAAAGATAGATGACGTTGGCGACCTGGGCATAGCCGAAGCGCAGGCCGCTTGCCCTGCCGCCGGATGATCCCAGGTGAACGCCTCGGCACGTCGGTTCGAAGGTGACGCGCCCAAAAGCCCTTACCTGGCCGGTGATGTCGCGATCTTCCTGCCATCCATACAGTGGCAATTCCTCATCGAACCTGCACGGTAGCAAAACGGAGGCGCGAAACGCCATGTTGCAGCCATAGAGGCTGCCGATGTCGCGCTGCCTGCCGCTGGCCCAATGAGGCCTCGCATCGATCACGCCCTCGAGGAAGCGATCCGCATCTTCGTCGCTGAGCGCCGAAGCGTGAGCGCCATCGGCCAGGACAAGCCCCGTCACGGCCTGGATCTCGCGATCCTTGTGCAGCACCGCCGCACATTCCGCCAGCCAAGTGTCGGCCGGGCGGAAATCGTCGTCGAAGAAGACCGTCAGAGCGTCCTCTTGGAGCAGATCGGCATCACGGAGGAAGTCGATCCCTTCGTTGCGCTGCGCCGTGGTTCCGAGGCGTTTGGACACCCACCCATGGCATTCGTACGATCTTACGCTGGCGATCGCCGCGGGCTCGAAATCGGCGCTGCTTGCGCCGACGATGAGGACGCGGCGCGGGAGCAGGGTCTGGCGTTCCAGACGCGCGAGCAGCGCCGCGACTTCCGCGGGTCTGCCCTTCGTCGCCACGATGACCGTCGCGTCCGAAAGAACACGTTCCGCGCCGAGATGCTGGATGCCCATGATCGACCGATCTCTCGTCAAAACGTCGTCTGAACCGCTTTCGCAGAATGCGAGAGATGCAGGGGGCGGGGTTTACAACGGACGGCGTGTCGCATCGGACCGGGTCTCGATCGATGGGGCTGAAGAGAAGCGGCGTCTCTGCTCGACCATCCTTTGTGTCATCGGCGATCCGATCGAGGCCGAACCCTCGATCCTTCCCTGGGCCATCACCGGTCGTTTGGTCGCCCCCCTATCCGAGCGAGGCCACGGTGCCGCCACGCGTCTCATGATGTCGTAAAGCGCCTCCGAATGGTCGAGGCGGGCCCCCTGCTGGCAAGCGCCCCAGATCACGTTCGCCAGGATTTCGGACGTCTCGATATCCGGTCCGGAGATGGCGGGATCCTCGGCGAGGAAGCATCCGAGACGCCGCCGCATGCGGTCGACCATCGAGTCCCCTAGAATTCCTTTTCGACAGAGGTCGGCATAAAGTAGCTCGACATAATATTCCCGCCGGTAGAATTCGACGATCATGCGTAACGCCTTGGTCAAGCGGCTATCGTAATCGCCGTCGCCGCTTAAGATATTGTCAAGTTGGTCGTACCAATGGGAGAAAACGTCTGAGAACGTGTCGATCAGAAGGAGATGG
>CAXTFG010000020.1:6795-8103 GCA_964243415.1 uncultured Beijerinckiaceae bacterium
CCGACGAATTGCGCGATCTCTTTTCTAGACACGTCGCCGCTGGATCCCGAGCGCACCATCTCGACGAACCCGGACACGATCCGATCCCGACCGACTTGCATCTCGCCCTGTTTCGGTCGTCCCTGGTTGCGCTTATCAAGCATGTGACGAACTCCAGCTGTGCAGTCTTTTTAAATACCGGAGCTCAAGCTGCGCGCAATAAGCCTTTAACGCTTTTTTAATCAAATTCGGAGTTGGTTGCCTGCTATGCGCGAATGCTATTTCGACTCCACAAAATTTGAGCCCAATTGCCGCACATCAAATGATGCGGATGCCTATTCGGGTCGCCGTCTATTGATATAGACGGGGCGTAGGTTCTGGTGTCAGCAGCGTTGCCGACAACTCGACATGCCGCCGGATATACGACGTCGAGCTATGGCCATCGACGCCCATGCGGAGCTGCGCTTTGCGTGCCATCCCGATGGCCAAGGGGTCGGATGCGACCGCCAACACGCGTGTCCTTAGGTGTTCCGGGCTTTCGGCCTCGACGAATGCGACTTCCTCTTCGTCGAAATAGGCGTCCAGGCCACCGGTTCGGCTGCAAACCGCGGGTTTTCCTGAAAGGACGGCTTCCTGCAAGCAGGAGATGCCGGAGGCGTGGAGATTGCGACGAAGGGGAACGACGACGATGTCGGATCGATCGTACATCTCGAGCAGCTCGCCCTGGTCGCGCAGCGCGTGCAGGTGGAAGTTCGAAAGGCCGGCCACGAGACGAGGCGAAATGGACTGCGAGACGATATGGACCTCGACGTCCGGTTGATCCGAGAAGGCGCGGACCAGACAGTCCCAGTCCCGATGGCGATCGTTGCCCACGGCAAGGACGCGGACCTTGCCGCTGCCGATGGTCTTGGGTTCGGGCATCCTCTCGTCGCAGCGAATGCCGAACCGGACGAACTCGCAAGCCCGACCCTGGAACAGGACCCGCGCGCGGGCCGTATTGAGGGGGGAGTGGAACGTCAGCACGTCCACTTCGTCCAACAGCCAGCGAAAGAAGCGCTTGCGGACCCAGGACAGCCGGTCCCATCGATCGATGAGCCACACGCTCTGGCCGATCAGCTTGGGCCGTCGGGCCGGACGCAGCATCTTCATCAGCAGAGCGATCGCGAGATGTTGCGATTCCGTGTGTGTCCAGACGATGGAGGACGCGACGATCGCGCGTCGGTTGCGCCAGGCATGGACGAAGTCGAACCCTAATACGGCGCGAGAGAGGAGGCGTGCCCATCTCTCGACGCGCCATTCGCTCTTGTCCCTCGAGAAACGGACGGAGCA
>CAXTFG010000020.1:8113-24746 GCA_964243415.1 uncultured Beijerinckiaceae bacterium
GAGCAGCCCATGTCGCGCGCAAGGTGATATCCGTACGGATAGCGCTCGTTGAATCCGCTCAGCTGGCCGCGCAGCCAGCGCCGCTCCCAATCCCGGGCATCGTAACCGTGCGCCAGATGCACGAAGACGTCGAGTCTATCCGCGGGCTCAGGCATCGTTCACGCTCCGCACGCGTCCCGCGCCGCCGGTGGCCGTGTCGACCTCGATGCGCCTTGCTCGCAACGCCGAGGTGTAGCCGGCGAGATGATCCGCCGCGATGTCGCGCCAGCCAGGCGGCACGCATCGTCCGGCGCGTCGCAACGCCTCTCGGCGTTGATCGTCGCCAAACAGCATTCGCACCTTCTCGCGCGCCTCGGTGACGTCGGCCGCATGGACGGTGGAAGCCATGATGCTCGCCGACGTCCGCTCGGAATGCTTGGTCACCACCACTGCCCCATTGCGCATGACGGCGTGCAGGGAGCCTCTCGTGTCGCAGGCGCCGTCCGGGAACGGCAGGTACGCGATCTCGATCGCCGACAGGCGATGGGCCACCTCAACGGCGGACTCATCGAGATGCAGGGCGACACCCAACGATCGGGCACGCCGGACCACGGTGTCCGCGTAGGCGGCATAGGTCTTGGTCATCGCGCCGATCAACGCGAAGCGCCAACCCGCCGGCGGCGCGGAAGCAGCGAGATCCAGGAAGTCCTCGATCCCCTTGCCCGGGCACAGAAGGCCGAAATAGCAGATCGTCTTTTCCAGCCGCGCGGTGCTCGTGCCGGCCGGGATGTTGCTCCCGATGGGCACGACGAGGTCGATGCCGCGCGACGGTTTCATGCGGCGCCGAAACTTGCCGCGCTCGTCGCTGCCGGTGAAAATGCGCAGGTCGACGAAGTGGGCAAACGTCACGAACCAAAGCCGTCTCGCGGCGCGGAAGCTGGAAAATTCGTGCAGCGTCACCACGATCGGGACATTGCGCGACAGCAGCGGCAGTAGCGCCGGGACGATCGAGCGGCCGAAGCCCATCGTGGGATATTGGATATGGACGAGATCGAAGCGTCGCGTCTTCACCGCGCGCCGAAACTCTCGAAGGGTAGCTAGGCCGGACCAGGGCTCGCCGCCGAGACACGTGACCTCGATACCCTGCTCGCGCAACGCGCCGGACAGCCTCTCGGCATAGTCTCCGACGCCACAATGATCCGGCGGCCAGGACCCGCTGATGATCGCGACCCTCAGCTTGGGCTCCGCGGCCGCGGCAGTGGCGGAAGGTGCGCGAAGGATCATGACGGGCCCAGCGAGATCGTGGGTGGCAATCGGCTCGGGTCGAGCGAACGCGCGATCTCGCGGGAGGCAGCGACGCGCCCGACCCATTTCGACAGGATGTGCGCCGGCCGCTCGACGCCGATGTAGAAGAGCCCGGCCATGAAGAGCGCCAGCAGCACCGAAAGCGGCACCGAAACGGGCAGGGGAACGAGTCCATCCGTTTGACGCAGAACGGTCTCGATGACGATCATGTGGGTGAGGTAGAGACTGAAGCTGACCCGACCGAGCAGCAGCAACAGGGGCCGTGCGAGAACGCGTTGGGCGCGCACCCAGGTGACGCAGAGATAAAGGAGCCCGACCACGCCGGGCACGATGGCATAATCCCGATTCAGGAGCACCAGGCCCATGGCCGCGAGCGCGAGGGCCCATCGCAGGTTCGCCGGAAACGCCGTTATCCAAGGCGCAGCGTCGATCGTGCCGCGCGCCAGGACCGCGCCGGCGACGAAGAGGGTCGTGAAATACAAGGTGATGGTCGCGTTACCGCTGAACGTCTCGGCATAGTACGGCGTCACGCCCAAGGGGCCGCGTGCGAAGCTGGTTAAAAGGCCGACGAAGACCACCATCGCGATCCCGATGGTGCTCAGGGGCGCCTTCACGAGGAGCGTGCAGAGCAGTGGCATGAAGATCGAGATGCGCAGCTCGTAGACGAGGCTCCAGGCCGGCACGTTCAAGCTGTTCGCCTGGGGTGTGCCGGCCAGAAAGAGATGCTGGAACGCTGCACTCCAGGAGATGGGGCGCGACCACATGGCGTTGAAGGTATCGCCGAGCTCCGGAATCGCACCCGGTTGCATGAGCAGGTAAAGCACGCCGGCGACGAGGGTCGCTGCGACGTAGGGGATGTAGATGCGGACGACGCGCTTCGCGGCATACAGTCCCGGAGCGTCCGACCTCGTCGAGGTCCAGAGTCCATATGACAGGACGTATCCGCTGAGGACGTAGAAGAACAGAACGCTCGGACGCCCGGTCAGCAAGATGCGCAAAGGCGACAAGCGTGTCGCATCGGGCCAGAACGGTGCGACCTGATACGCGTGATGGAACACGACGAGAAGCGCTGCGATCCCTCTTGCCCCGTCGAGAAACTCGAGGCGCCGTCCCGTACGCCTGATAGCACCGCGTTCCAAATCACAGGTTTCCGACGCGAGAATTAAATCTGCATTTCGGTCTTTGGGCAGGATTTACTGTCGCCTCTAAACCAAGTTCTTTATAAGGCAAGGACATTCTGCGCGTCTAATTAAAATGGAAAAGCAAATTGATCTCATCATCAATTTGACACTGGGTCTGCAGCTCTTAGGCTGTTCGGCAGCACAGAGAAGCAAAAACTCATGTCCCAATTGCCCGGTTTTTTCGATACGCAGTCGTCCGACGAGCGCATTGCAAGACTGTTGGTCATCGCGCTGCTTCCGCTTGGCGTCCTTGCCCTCCATGCAATTGCCGCCGGTGACCGGCTGGTCGCCTGGCTTGGCGGGAACCAGCCGCGCCGGCATTGGGAGCTTTAGGGACTACCGCTTCGCCAGAAGGCGGCTCACGGACCTCAAGTCTCGAAGCAACCGTGGTCCCTCGATGAGGTACAGCGCTGCGAAGAACGCGGCCGCGCCGCCGCAAAGCGCTGCCGCCAGACTAGACGCTGTTGGCGGCAGCACGGCGAGCGCGCCATAGCAGGCCAAGCCCCCTACCAAGCCCGCCGTCACCGGCCCCGAGAGCTTGACGACGAGCGCCGTGTCGCTCGCCGCCGTCACCGCCCGCACGGTGAGCACCATGGCGAGGCCATAGGCGACATGCATCGCGGCAATGGACCAGGCCACACCGGTGAGGCCGACCCATGGTCCGAGGGCGACGGCGAGCATGCGGCCGATACTCAAGAAGGCGAATGTCGCCAGGAACGCCCTGTTGAAGCTGCCGGCGAGCAGAACCGCCCCGCCGAGCGAGGCGACGCCGGCCACGGCGTAGGATGGTGCGAGGACCTCGAGCAGCGGACTGGCGGCGGCCCATTTCGACCCGAGCCCGTAGCGGAAGAGCTGCGGGGCGGATGCGGCGATGAGACAGAGCGGCGGAAAGGTGGCGAGCGTCATCAGCCGTGCCATGTCGACCAGAAGGATCGGGAGCGACTTCGCATGTTCCCGCAGCGATTGCGCGTAGAGCGCGCTCCAGATCGGATTGCTGGCGGCCTCGCAAAGGAACCGACTTATCTGATTGGCGAACGTGTAGGCGCCGAGGCCGCTGGCGCCGAACGCCGACGAGACGAGAAGGTTTTCACCCAGACGGCAGATCAGGTCCGTGAGCCGTCCCGCCACGAGCACGCCGCCGGTGTTGACGTGATGGGCGAGCGCGCGGAGCGAGAACTCGCGACCCGGCGCCTCGAACGCGAGGACGTTGAGCGCAATCGACCGCGCTCCGTAGCTGGCCACATATTGGATTGCGAGGCTGAGGGCGCCGAAGCCGGCCAGGGCAAAGCCGATGGCGACGGCGGCGCCGAGCAAAGCGACGACGACGTCGACAAGGGCCAGCGACACGAGATCGTTGCTCCTGACCAGCCGCGCCGCCGGGAGAACGGAGATCGCGATGAGCAGGAAGCTCGCCGACAGGATCGCCATGAGCGTGCGAAGGCGGGGCTCGTGCATCATCGAGGCGAGGCCCCATCCGCAGGCGTTGACGAGCAGAGCCAGGATCACGCCGAGCCCGAGCACGACGTAGAAGGCGGTTGACCACACCGTGGTCTCCGTCACCTTCTCCTTCGCGAGCGAGACGCCCAGTCCGCCATCGGCGATGACCGCGAAAAACGAGATGAGGGGAAGCGCCGTGGCGTATAGGCCGAACTCGTGGGGTCCGAGCAGCCGGCCCATGATCGGCAGCATGGCAAGCTGAATGCCGATCTTTAGAAGGCTCGAGCCGCCGCCCGCCACGATGTTGCGGACAAGGTGATGCCGGCCATCGGCGGCAGCTGGAAGCTTCGTCGGCGAGTCAGAGCCAGTCGGCGCGGGTCGGGCCAGGGAACGCGCCGACATGACCACGTGCGCGCACCTCAGGTCTCACCGCGCGAACCAAATGTCCCGCCGCTCCAAAATGCAGTTTGAAACAGGTCACCGCAATAAAAGGCAAGCGTTTTTATTTATCGACGACTTCAATACAGGTTCGATATTCACTTCCGGCTGACGCGCTTCGCGCGTTGCTGCCGGGCGATCCGGGCGCGATACAAGAGGGAGAAGGCATACCCGATCTCGGCGGCCACGCCGAGGCCGAGGCTCGTCAGAAGCACGGAGCCAAGCGGAACGCCGCAGAGAAGGCATGCGGAGGCCCACAAAAGGAGACTGATCGCGAGCGCGACGACGAAAGTCTGGACCGAGGAAAACAGCCCAGACAGCGCGCCGAGCGCGAGCGTCGAGGGGAAAGCAACGGCGATTATGAGAGGCTTCATTGTCGACGCTCTCCATCCCGGCCAAAGCGTTTGTCGGACCGCTAATCGGGAGTGCCAACGAACGGTGAAGGAGGATCACTAAAAAATCCTGAAGGGATCGAGAAGCCTGGTTTGGCCGAGCCAGGATGACTCCCGCCGCGACGCTGGGTGCAGGATCGCCTCGGGCGCCTCGCTACAAGACTTGTAGTATTTATGCGCTTGGCAGTTTAGTCCATATCGCACAGATACAGAAAAGGTATTTATTTCATATATTAAATATTATTTTGTATATTGATTTGACCACCGCGTTTTAAAACAACAGACTAGCACCTGTAGCTCGTCGCGGGCGATCTATGTCGGGGGGCGTCTTGCGCATTGCATTTGTTCATGAATGGCTTGTCACTTACGCGGGATCCGAGAAGGTGCTGGCAGAGATGCTGGGTCTGTTCCCGGAGGCCGATCTCTTTTGCATCCTCGACGCCAGTAACGGGCGCTTCAGCGAGAAATACCGGGGAAAAAAGTTTTCCACGTCTTTTCTGCAGATATTCGCCCGCCTCGAGAACGTCACGTGGTTTCGAGGGCTCTACAGATATCTGCTGCCCCTCATGCCCATCGCGATGGAGCAGATCGATCTTTCGAAATACGACCTCGTCGTCTCGAACAGTCACGCTGTCGCAAAGGGCGTCATCACCGGTCCCGATCAGATCCACATTTCGTATTGCTACACACCGATGCGCTACGCGTGGGATCTGCAGCACCAATATCTGCGAGAGCAGAGGATCAACGGGCTCCGCGGCATGATAGCGCGATGGATGCTGCATCGGATCAGGATGTGGGATGTCCGCACCTCGAACGGCGTCGACCACTTCTTCGCCTGCTCCTCGTACATCGAGCGCCGCATCTGGAAGGCCTACCGCCGCCGCGCGAGCGTCATCTATCCCGGGGCGGACCTTGACTTCTACAAGCTCAAGCTGGGGAGCCGGTCCGACTATTACGTGACCGCCTCCCGCATGGTGCCCTACAAGAAGGTGTCGCTGATCGCCGAGGCGTTTGCGTCGATGCCGGACCGCAAGCTCGTGATCATCGGGGACGGGCCGCAATTCAAGGATGTGCAGCGCCACGCCGCTCCCAATATCTTGATCCTCGGCTACCAGCCCGACGACGTGCTCCTGCATCATCTGCAAAACGCGAAAGCCTACGTGTTCGCGGCGGAAGAGGACTTCGGCATCAGCCCGGTCGAAGCGCAGGCCTGCGGAACGCCGGTCCTTGCTTTTGGGAAGGGCGGGGCATGCGAGACCGTCGTCGACGGCGTCACCGGGCTGTTGTTTGCCGAGCAATCGGTGGCCGCTATCCACGATTGCGTCGACAGTTTCGAACGCGGTCAGGGACAGTTCGACCCCATCGCCATCAGGCATCACGCGGAGAACTTCTCGATCGAGCGTTTCCGTCGCGAGTTCAAGGATGCGGTGGACGGGCTGACGGAAGGCCTTCGAGCAAAACGGGCCTCTCGCAGCAAGGGAGCCCTGGTATCATGAAGACAGCTTTCGTGTCCGGCGTCTCCGGCCAGGACGGTGCCTATCTATCGGCGCTGCTTCTGCGGAATTCCTACAGGGTCTTCGGCGGCCACCGCCGCGTCAGCTCGCGCGATTTCTGGAGGCTTCGGGAGCTCGACATCCTCGATCATCCGAACTTCAGTTTGATCGAACACGATCTGACGGATCTGGGATCGAACATAAGGGCTCTGCAGAAGGCGCAGCCAGACGAGATCTACAATCTCGGCGCCCAGAGTTTCGTCGCGGTTTCGTTTGCGGAGCCGGACCTCACGGCGACGATCTCGGCGCTCGGCGCCCTACGGCTTCTCGAGGCGGCTCTCGTCATCGGGGCCGGCGCGCGCTTCTATCAGGCGTCGTCCGCCGAGATGTTCGGCAAGGTGCAGACCGTCCCGCAGAACGAAGCGACTCCGTTCTATCCGCGCAGCCCCTATGGCATCGCCAAGCTCTTCGCGCATTGGACCGCCGTCAACTATCGCGAATCGCACGGCATGTTCGTCTGCTCCGGCATCCTCTTCAACCACGAGTCGCCCCTGCGCGGGCCGGAATTCGTGACTCGCAAGATCACCCAGGGGGTCGCGCGGATCGCGAGCCGGCAGCAAACGCTGCTCCAGCTCGGCAACATGAATGCGTACCGTGACTGGGGCTTCGCCGGCGATTTCGTCGAAGGGATGTGGCGCATGCTCCAGGCCGAGTCCCCCGCCGACTACGTCCTTGCCACGGGCGTGACGACGACGGTCCGCGCCTTCGTGGAGGCGGCGTTCGAGGCAGGCGGTCTCCCGATCTTCTGGGAAGGCGAGGGCCTCGCCGAGGTCGGCCGGCTCGTGACGGATGGCACCGTCGTCGTGTCCGTCGATCCGTCGTTCTTTCGTCCGGCGGAAGTCGATGCCCTGATCGGCGATGCGTCGAAAGCGCGGGACGTTCTGGGCTGGACTCCCAGCACGACGGTCGAAGACCTATGCGCGATGATGGTGAGCGCCGACCTTCGTCGCGAAGGTGTCGATGTCGAGCGTACCGTGCCGGCCGCGCCGTGCCTCGAACCGGACTACGTCAACGCCTAGGTCCAGGCTGGTGACGGCCGACGTTGGTGTCAGACGAGATCCAAGGATGACGAGGCGGTCGCTGCCGAAAGAGCTTCGGGCTGGTCCACGCTCTCCGGCATGCCGCGCCGGCGCGGATCGGTCGCGTGGTCGAGGGCCTGAGTCACCAAGAACCGCATCCGCCTACGGAAATGCTTTGCGGCAAAATTCTGTGCATGCGCTCTGATCGCGGTGGAGTCCCAGGTTCGCGCCTCGAAACGCTGAATCGCGTCGCACAGCGAGGCCTCGGTTTGGCTCTCGAAAAAGAGCCCAGACACGTTGGCCTTGACGGTCTCGACGGCACCACCCCGCCGATATGCGATCACGGGTCGACCGGAGGCCATCGCTTCGACGGGAACGATCCCGAAGTCCTCCTCGCCAGGAAAGATCAAGGCGCGGCAGGTGGCGTAGAGATTGCGCAACTCGGATGTCGGTTGCGGTCCCAGCAGGATCGTTTCAGGACCGACCATCTTGCTAAGTTCCGACCATTGCTCGCCCGACCCGACGATGACGAGCTTGCGCCCGAGGGATTTGGCCGCCTTGATGCCGAGATCGAATCTCTTGTAGGCCACGAGTTCGCCGACCATGAGATAGAAGTCGCCCACGACATCGCCGTCGACGGCCTGATACGTGTCCGTATCGACCGGCGGATAGACGACCTCAGCGTCGCGATTGTAGCAGCGCTTGATCCGTCGCGCGACGCAGGATGAATTGGCGACGAAGAGATCGACCCGAGCCGCCGAGGTCACATCGTGAATGCGCAGGTAGTGAGCCAGTACCCGCAAGCCCCATCGCTTCGCCAACGAGGCTTGCTGCAGATAATCGTGATACATCGCCCAGATGTAGCGCATCGGCGAGTGACAATAGCAGAGGTGCAGGGCGTCGGCGGGCACGAGGACGCCCTTTGCCGGACCTGACTCGCTGCTGATGACAAGGTCGTAGCCCGTGAGATCGAGCTGCTCGAGAGCCCAGGGCATGAGCGGCAGGTATAGTTTGTAGAGCCGTTTGGCGAACGGAAGCTTTGCGATGAAGGTCGTGCCTTTGATCCGTGACCTGATCAGTGGGGATATGCGGTTTTCGTCGGCGACGTGGGTGTAGATGTCGGCATCAGGATAGCTCAGGCATAGCTGCTCCACGACCTTCTCGCCGCCGCGCATACCAACTAGCCAATAATGAATGATGGCGACTTTCATACTTCGCAGCCTCGCTGATGCGGTAGCCAAAAAGTACGTTAAAGCCTCTTGCCGACCGAATTGCAATATCTTGCAGTCGTAGAGCTTCCGATATTAAATAGGCAATTATTATGAAAAAGAAATAGATGCGACGCCGGGCTTGTGCGAGCTGTGATGAGGCGCTCATCCATTGCGGAACGGCAAGGTATTGAAGGTCATGCAGGATACTAGTCAGCCGCCAATGGCCGACTTATCAAGAGTAACCCCTTCGCCGCTGTCGCGCATCTATAGAAATGTCCCGGTGCAAGCCGGAACGCAAGCTTGCAAGAGATCCTTCGACGTCAGCTCGGCCGTCGCGATCCTGCTGTTCGTCTTGCCGATCATCGCGATCGTCTCGCTGGCGATCTTGATCACGCAAGGCCGACCGATCTTCATCAAGCACACCCGGATCGGACGCAGAGGGCGCGAGTTCCCCTGCTACAAGTTCAGGACGATGATCAACGACGCCGACGTCGCGCTTCGCGCTTATCTCGAGTGCAATGCCGAAGCGCGCGCGGAATGGGACGCATCGCAGAAGCTGAAGGATGATCCGCGGATCACGCCGCTCGGGTCGGTGCTGCGCAAGGCCAGCGTCGACGAGATTCCCCAGCTCTGGAACATCATACGCGGCGACATGAGTCTGGTTGGGCCTCGACCGATCGTGAAACGCGAGATCCGTTTCTACGGATCCGAGATAGAGAAATACTATCTCGTGCGGCCTGGCATCACCGGCGCCTGGCAGGTCGGCGGCCGCAGCGACACATCGTATGAGACCAGAGTGAAGTTGGACGTCACCTACGTCGATCAGCAAAGCTTCCTCGGCGACATGTGGATCCTGCTCAAGACCGTCCCCGCTGTCTTGAAGATGAGGGGATCATGCTGACGAGCCTCTTCCGCCAGGCAAGCGATCCCCCGCGGTCCGCTCCGCAGCTTTGGGGCGATCCGTTCGCCGACGACGGATGGTGCGACGTCGTGCGCGTGTCCGACTGGGACCGCGTCGACGAAGACGAATTGTTCCGCTTCATGCCGGGCCTTCGCAGGGCGACATCCGGCCTTCGTCCGTCTCTCCTTTGCTCCGCCTTCGAGCGCTGTTTCGATGGCGCACGCCTGTCGCCGCGCCGTCGCGTGATCGCGTGGGACTTCGACGGCTCGCCGGAGTGGCATGAGGCCGTCGAGCTGGTCCGCAGGCTCGCCCGCCAGCCGATCGAGATGACTCCGAACTTTTCCGACCACGACGCCGTGCGTGTCGCCGTGCTCTCCGGGGGTCATCCGGCCTTCGTCTGGGCCGAAGCGCTGGTGTCGCACGATCGTTTCGCGACATTCGCCTGGCTCGGATGCCTGGCGCGCGCGCGCCGGGCACTTGTTCCGCTGGAAGTGGCCGAATATCTCGTCGCAACCTTGGGGCGGGACGACAGGCGCATCGTTGCGGACGACAACGCGATGAACCGGCTCATCCGCTCGGACAGCGTCGCGCGCGCGCTTCTGCGCGCCGCGAAGAAGCGGCTCGCGCGCGCCTCGGTGGTCATGGACCTCGACAGTATTTCGATACGCGCGGTCTCCGCGTTGCGCTCCTGGAGTTGACGACTTGCACCAACTGTTGGGCCGTGCCGGGCTGCCGTCTGGATGGTCGAGCGAGATCGAAGAGATGCAACGGCGCGGCCAGAGCGCGCCGCCGTTCACCATCAATGGGCGCTTCCTGACGCAGGGGGTGACGGGCGTCCAACGCTACGCCTTGGAAATCACCCGCGAGATCGATCGCTTGCTCGGCGATACGGAGCGGCAGGTGGAGCTCGCGGTTCCCGGCGGGACCGTTCTCGAGCAAAGCTTCGGGCGCATCCGAACCCGGGTCGCGCCTCGATTGCGAGGCCATGCATGGGAGCAACTGACCCTGCCGCGGTCCCACGCCGGGCCCCTGCTCAACCTTTGCAATCTCGCACCCCTGCTGGCGAAAAGAAGCGTCGTCTGCATCCACGATGCCAACGTGTATGTGACACCGGAGAGCTACAGCCGCAGCTTCCGGCTCGCCTATCGCTTCCTGCTTCCGAGACTCGCGCGTCGTGCGGCTCGGGTCGCCACCGTTTCGCGCCATGCGGCCCGCGAACTCGAGCAACGGCTGGGCATGGCCGAGAGAAGCATCGCGGTCTTGCCGAACGGGCACGAGCACGCGCTGCGATGGCGGGCCGACAAGTCGGCTTTTGCACGCGATCGCTCGAGCCAGCCACCCTACGTCCTGGCCGTGGGCAGTCTGGCGCATCACAAGAACCTGTCGAGGATCTACGGCCTGGCGAGCGCCCTCAGCCGCTTCGGCCTTGCCCTCGTCGTCGCCGGCTCGAAGCTCGGGCCGTTCGCGACGACGGCTCGCTTCGAGTCCTCGAACATCACCTTTCTCGGTCGTGTGACCGACGACGATCTCGCCTGCCTGATGGACAACGCGCTCTGCCTGGCTTTCCCCTCTCTGCAGGAAGGTTTCGGCCTGCCCGTGATCGAGGCCATGGCGCGCGGCTGCCCGGTGGTGGCGAGCACCGCGAGTTGCCTGCCTGAGATCTGCGGGACCGCGGCCTTGATGGCCGATCCGGGATGCGACGACGATTGGCTCCGCCATTTCGAGAGCTTGATGCGGTCGAAGGACCTGCGCGACGATCTGAAGGCGCGCGGGCAGATCAACGCGCGTCGGTACTCCTGGTCCCGCTCGGCCGCAGGCTACCTGGATCTGATGGCCCATGCTTGACGCGGGGCCGGTCCCCGCTGAACTGTCGGGACGACAGGCCTCGTGGACCTCGGCGTTCGGAAAGACGAGGGCCGCCGCGGACCGGCGGCATTTCGAGCTGCTCGATGCGCTGCGGGGGATCGCCGCGCTCATCGTCGTGCTCTATCATCTGGGTCGCTGGCGCGGCATCGCCGGTTTGGCAACGAACGGCTATCTGGGGGTCGACTTCTTCTTTTGCCTTAGCGGCTTCGTCGTGGCGATGGCCTACGGCGCGCAGCGCGCACCCGAGCTTCGTTTCATGCAGTTCTCGCTGATGCGACTGAAGCGGCTCATGCCGCTGATCGTTTTGGCCAACGTCGTTGCGGTGGCCTATGTCACCTTGAGGCTGGTGGTGAAGCCTCAGCACGACGTGAGCGGGACGTTGACGACGGCGCTGCTTCTCGGTGCGGTGTCGATGCCGTACTTTCATGCGCCGGCGTGGATCGGCGGCCCCCAGGTGTTTCCGCTCAACGGGCCGCAATATACCCTGTTCCTGGAGATCGCCGCGAATCTTCTTTGGTTCGTGTTCCGTGAGCGGATCGGGCTGCGAGCCTCCCTGCTCATCGCAAGCATTTGCTACGCCTGCGTCTGGGTCTTCGGGATCGGCGGCGACACAACGGCGGACTTTCTGTCCGGATTTCCACGCGTCACGGCGTCCTTCTATGCGGGCGTCGCCGTGTTCCACATCCGCGACCGTTGTCCCGCACTCATCTCTCCCCGCATGGCGTCGATCGCCTTTGTCGGCCTGTCCGGCATCCTGCTCGCAACGCTGCTCGATCCGTGGCCGTTTTCGACGGGACTTTCCATCACCTGGATCATGGTCCTCTCGCCAACAATCGTGCTGTGTGGCTCCTTCTGTCGCGTACCACCCCGGATCGCCGGGCCGTCGATGGTGTTGGGCGAACTGTCCTATCCGGTCTACACCATGCATTATCCGATCTTCTGCTGGATCAATGGTGTTCTGCAGACCGTTTCACCGCGGTTTGTCGCATTCGATATCGCAGCCTGCACCTGCGTGATCCTCGTTGGCAGTTGGTACGCGCTTGTGGCCTTCGATCGGCCGGCGCGGCGCTGGCTGACCTATCGACCGAACGGGTCGCGTCACACGAGCTGACGGTTTGCGACCCGACCCCACTACGCTTTTTTCGATACAGGAGCGAAGTCGAGGAGCTTCACCGCAGAAGGCGTCGTTTCGCAGAAAATCGGCGACATCGGTGCGGCCCAGTCTTCCGCCCGCGTGGCATCCGATCCTTCCGCTCGCCGATGACAAACGGGCAGCCGTGTCGCAGAAGCTTGTCTTTCAATCGGAGGATCCCTGGTTCGAGCCCCGGCGCGATCGCCACCCGACCTGGCTCCGCCCCTCAGTGGCACCGCAGCCTTTCGAGTTCGGCCTGCGCCTCGTCGCGCACGATCGTGAAGCGTCGCACGACGTCGTCGAGGTCGCCGTCGGTCCTGGATTGGATCTCGAGTTCGCGACACAGATCGGAAAGCGTATGGAAGCCGACAGCCCCGGCGGCGGACACCAGGGCGTGCGCGTCTTCTGACACCTGCCGCCGATCGTAGCCCGGCCGCGACAAGCCGACCAATCGTTGGGCCAGGAGATCCGAGAACTTGCCGAGGATGGCATCGAAGGCCTCGGGACCAAAGAGGTCGCGGTTCTGCCTGATGACCTCCGCATCGACGAAGCCGGTGTCGCTGTCTTGCCGGGGCGGCGACACCTCGGGCTTGGCCCACCTCGTGATGGCAGCTTCGAGATCGACGCGCCGGAACGGCTTGCCGACGTGGTCGTCCATCCCGGCCGCCTTGATCATCGCAACCTGCTGCGGCAGGACATTCGCCGTCATGGCGACGATCGGCACGGACCGGCTTTCGTGGTTGCTCTCGCGGATGGCGCGGGTCGCCGCGATGCCGTCCATGACCGGCATGTGGACGTCCATGAGCACGAGGTCATAGGCGTTCTCCCGCACCATCCTGATCGCCTCGACACCGTTCGATGCGACGTCGACGAGATGGCCTGCGCGCGTGAGGACCGCCTTCGCCAGATCCTGGTTGATCTCGACGTCCTCGACCAGCAGGATCCTGACGGCAGGCTCGTTCGCCGCGCGTTCCGCACGAGCGACAGGTGGCGCCGTCTCGAGCGCTTCGGTTTCCGGATGGAGCAGAGGCACCCGGAACCAGAATATCGATCCCTTGCCTTCCTCGCTGTCGAGGCCGATCTCGCCTTGCATCAGCGTGACGATCTGCCGGCAGATCGCGAGCCCCAGGCCGGTGCCGCCGAAGCGGCGCGATATCGAGCCGTCGACCTGGCTGAACCGTTCGAACAGCCGCGACTTCTGCGCCTGCGGAATGCCGATGCCCCTGTCACGCACCGAGAACATGAGGCTCGGGTCGGCTCCGTCATCCGCGGCGACCGTCAAGGTGACGGGCCCCCGGTCCGAGAACTTGATGGCGTTGCTGACCAGATTGATGAGGACCTGGCGCAGCCGCGCCTCGTCGCCCATCAAACGATGCGGCACGTCGTCGTCGACATGCAGCTCGATCGCCAGATCCTTGCGCGCCGCCAGACCCGACAGCATGGACGAGACGTTCTCGACCAGCGCCCGGGGCGCGAACGCCGTCGGGTCGAGCTCCACCTGGCCGGCTTCGATCTTCGAGAAATCCAGGACGTCGTTCACGATCGTGAGCAGGGCCGAGCCGGATTCCTGGATGATTTCCAACCGGCGTCTGATCGGCGAACTCGCCGGCACTTCGTCAAGCAGCAGATCGGCGAACCCGATGATGCCGTTCAGCGGCGTCCGGATCTCGTGGCTCATGCTGGCGAGGAATTCGCTCTTCGAGGCACTTGCCTGCTCGGCCAGGCGTCTTGCCTCTTCCGCGTCGGCGTTCGCCTTGACGAGCTGCACCTCGGCTTCCTTGCGATCCGTGATGTCGAAGTTCAGTCCGAGCACCCGGACGCCTTGGCCGGCCTCGTCGTAATAGCCGCGCCCGATGCTGCTGATCCAGCGCTCACGGCTTTCGCTTGGAACGCGGAATTCGCCGTTGAAGGTCGTGTGCGCGTCGACGGCGTCCTGCAGCATCGCGAGGATCCGCGCGGTGTCTTCGGGATTGGTGACGCGTTTCCAATCCTCGAGATTGACCTCCACGGCATGGTCGGCGAGGCCGTGCAGGCGCGCGCTTTCGGCGGAGAGCTTGAGGCCGCCGCTTTGAAGATCGAGGTCCCAGCTTCCCGCGCCCGCGGCCTCCTGCGACATGCCGAAAAGCGCCGTTGCCTCGGTGAGGGCCTCCGCCTGTCGGTGGCGTTCCGTGATGTCGCGGACCATCGAGACGATGCCCGTCGGTTTGCCGGCTTCGCGCAGGACGCGGAATTGCGCCTCCACCCAGATGTAGACGCCATCCTTGCGGCGGAGTCGATGGGTCGAGGCGATGCGGTCGATCTCACCCGAGCCGAGCTTCCGGATCCGGCCGACAAAGGCCGGCAGATCGTCGGGATGCACCATGTCGTGCGGGACGGTGCCGACCAGCTCCTCCGGTGCATAGCCGAGAAGATCCAGGCTGGCCGGCGAGACGTAACGCCGGACGGCGCCCATGTCCGACAAGACGATCATGTCGGTGACGTTCTCCGCCAGGAGGCGAAAGCGCACCTCGCTGGCCGCGAGCGCTTCCTCGGCTTCATGGCGCTTGGTGATGTCGCGGCCCGTGGACAGCACATGAGCGTCCGGCGTGCCGGCGCCGACGAGCTTGAAGACGTTCTCGATCCAGATCCAGCGCCCGTCCTTGTGCCTGACCCGGCAGATATCGACGATCTCCTCGTTGTCCGGGCCGAGCGTGTCGTAACGCGCCATCATTCCGGGCAGATCGTCCGGATGAACGAAGTCGGACGGCGTCATCACGGCAAACTCGTCGGGCTCCCAACCGATCACGTTCCTCGACGCCGGCGAGACATAGGACCGCGTACCGCCGAAGCTCGGCTTGATCGAGATCATGTCGCGGGAATTCTCGATCAGCAGCCTGTGGAGGGCCTCGCTGCTTCGGATGGCGCCTTCGGCTTCGGCGGCGCGGCGCCGATGGCGCGACGAGACGAGCCCGACGAGTGCCAAGACCGCGGCGGCGCCGGCGAAGGCGAGGGCCTGAAACAAGGCCTCGTGGCGCCAGCTCGTCAGGAGCTCGTCGACGCTCGCCGCCGCGACGACGATCACGGGATAGCTCTTGAGATGCTCGAAGCCGGCGAGCCTGTCCACGCCGTCGACCGGCGACACATAGCGCAGCTGTCCCTCGGGAGCGGCCAGGATGCCGGTCTTGAAGAACGGATGGCTCGACAGGTCGCGGCCGGGCCCAGCCTTGTCTTCGGGATACCGCACCAGAAAACGTCGCTGCTCGCCGACGAGCGCGATCGCGCCCTGCAAGCCGAGCCCGACGCGGCGATAGAAGGCTTCGAAATATTGCGGGTCGAGCGCCGCCAGCACGACGCCGCCGAACGATCCGTCCGGCTTGTTCCACCGGATCGACAGCGGGACGATGGTCGATCCATCGGCTCCCCATCGAGCGATGGGCATTCCGATGTGGATCGCTTTGTCGTCGACGGCGACATGCGAGCGGAAGAAATCGCGGTCGGCGCTGTCCACCCTGGGATCGCCGGCCTTGCCCCCCGCCAGCAGCGAGCGACCCGTTGCGTCGAGGATGACGAAACTGCTCACCTGCCTGATCGTCTTGGTTCGCTTGTCGAGGAACGCCTCGAATTTCGCAGGGTCGCTCAGGCCGCCCCTCGCGATCCTTTCGGCGATCCCGTTCACGACGACATCGACCGTCTCGATGGTCCGTTCGCTTTGTTCCGCCAGGGCACGGCTGAGGATGCGCGTGCTTTCGTACCCTTGCGCGATGGCAAGCGCGTGGCTTCGTTGAAGTTGCCAGCCGCACAGAACGAGAATGAGGCCGGCCGCGATGAAAGCGGGATTGACCAGCCCGCCTAGCCAGACGGCGCGATCGCGAAGAGAAAAGCGCACGGCTCCGAAAGCCCCCGTGAAAGGCACGCGCCGACAGCCGGGACCTCGAGGCGAATCAGCACCACCCACCAGTCTCTCCCTATACGTGAATCGTTAGAAATTAAGCTATCCATCGTCGCCCGCGGCGCTAGCTTCCCCTGACAGTCTTGTCGCCAGGGGCCGCCCGTTCATGCGCCATGCAAAACAACGTCGCGCCGGCCGTTCGGCTTTCTACCGCGAGCCCGGGTCGGCGATTCGTCGTCGCTTGAGTTCGGATGGAAACTTTTCTACCCACGACGGGCTTTCGTTGCGCGACTGGTTTTAGGGAAGATAGGAGCTGGTGGTGCGCCTTGATCGTGGCAATCTCATCGGGAG
>CAXTFG010000020.1:24756-25392 GCA_964243415.1 uncultured Beijerinckiaceae bacterium
GTCGTCCATCGCCGCCGGCGACGGCGCCAACATAGAGGCATGGCGACGCCGACGCTCCAGCCGGCGGAGCGGGTACATCAGGTGCCCTTCGGCCGGGCCTGGACGTCGACCGTCTGATCCGGGTCATCGTTCCTCGCTCAAGTCACATTCCGAGGACTGACGCATGGCCGCATGGGATATCGAAAAGCGCGATCGCGAGGAGCGGCTCCAGGCTGGCCGCCGCTTCGCCAAGGGCAAGCTGGTGTCGCCGGACGACGCCACCAAGCTGTTGGAGGCGATCATCCGGCCGGGCGACCGGGTCTGTCTCGAAGGCGACAACCAGAAGCAGGCCGACTTCCTCGCCCGTGCGCTCGCCAAGGCCGACAAGGGCAAGCTGCACGATCTGCATATCGTCCAGTCCGGCATCGTGCTGCCCGAGCATCTCGATTTGTTCGAGAAGGGCATCGCCAAGAAGCTCGACTATTCCTACTCCGGGCCGCAGAGCCAGGCCGTTGCGCGCGCGCTCAACGGCGGCAGGATCGAGCTCGGCGCGATCCACACCTACATCGAGCTGTTCGCCCGCTACTTCATGGATCTCACGCCGAAAGTGGCGATGACGGTCGCACGGCAGGCCGACCGCGACGGCAACCTCTACAT
>CAXTFG010000020.1:25402-28621 GCA_964243415.1 uncultured Beijerinckiaceae bacterium
CGAGGATTCGCCCGTCGTGGTCGAGGCCACCGCGTTCAAGCAGGGCATCGTGGTGGCCCAGGTCAACGAGGTGGTCGACACGCTGCCGCGCATCGATATCCCCGGCGACCGCATCGACTTCATCGTCGAGACGCCGGAGCCGTTCTACGTCGAGCCGCTGTTCACGCGCGACCCCGCGCAGATCACCGAGACGCAGATCCTGATGGCGATGATGACGCTCAAGGGCATCTACGCGCCCTACGGCATCCGGCGCCTCAACCACGGGATCGGCTTCAACACCGCGGCGATCGAGCTGCTGCTGCCGACCTACGCCGAGAGGTTGGGCCTCAAAGGCAAAATTTGCACGCATTTCGCGCTGAACCCGCACCCGACCCTGATCCCGGCAATCGAGTCGGGCTTCGTGAAGCAGGTCCATTCGTTCGGCTCGGAGGTCGGCATGGACGCCTACATGTCGGCGCGGCCGGACATCTACTTCCTCGGCCGCGACGGCTCGATGGCGTCGAACCGCATGTACTGCCAGGTCGCCGGGCTCTACGCCTGCGACCTGTTCATCGGCGCCACGCTGCAGCTCGACCTCGACGCCAACTCATCGACCGTGACGCCGGAGCGCATCGCCGGGTTCGGCGGCGCACCCAACATGGGCGCCGACGCACACGGCCGGCGCCATCCCTCCGACCCCTGGCTGAAGGCCGGCCGCGAGGCGTCCGACGGGCACCCGGCGCTGGCGCGCGGCCGCAAGCTGGTGGTGCAGATGATCGAGACCTTCGGCGCCGGCTTGGCGCCGTCCTTCGTCGAGAAGCTCGACAGCCTCGCGCTCGCCGAGAAGCTGAAGATGGAGCTGGCACCGGTGATGATCTACGGCGACGACGTCACGCATGTCGTCACCGAGGAGGGCATCGCCAACCTGCTGCTCTGCCGCGACGCGACCGAGCGCGAGCAGGCGATTCGCGGTGTCGCCGGCTTCACCGAGGTGGGCCGCGGCCGCGACGCCAAGATGGTCGAGGCGCTGCGCGGGCGGAAGGTGATCCAGCGCCCGAGCGACCTCGGCATCAATCCGCTCGACGTGCATCGCTCGCTGCTGGCGGCGCGTTCCGTGAAGGACCTGATGATGTGGTCGGGCGGCCTCTACGACCCGCCGGCCAAGTTCCGGAACTGGTGAGGGCGCCATGGAGAGCTACACGATCAAGCACAAGGCGGCACGTCCGCTCGGCGGTGCACGCACGGCGGGCATCGTCGGCATCGTGGCGTCTGGCAATTGCGAGGCGCTGTTCGAGCGCGTGCTGCCCGATGGCGAGGTCGAGGTCGAGGTGGCGACGCCGGTGACCGGCTTCGAGGCGGTCTGGGACCTCGTCGTCGCCAGCTTCGTCAACGATGCCTCGCCCGGCGGCATGCGCATCTCGATCAACGACGGTGGCGCGACGCCGGACGTGGTGACGCTGCGGCTGCTCCAGGGCGCCGCCATGATGGAGAGTACATGATGGCCGAGAGTCCCGTCGCCGTCGAGGCGAGCTGGTTCCAGGCCAGCGCGCGACAGCGGATTACCGGGCTGCTCGACGCGGACAGTTTCGTCGAGATCATGCCGCCGAGCGAGCGCGTGCGCAGCCCGCACCTCGCCGCCTTCGACCTGCCGGCCGCCTTCGACGACGGCGTGATCGTCGGGCGCGGCACGCTCGAAGGCGCCGACGTCCTCGTCGCCGCGCAGGAGGGCCAGTTCATGGGCGGCACCTTCGCGGAGGTGAGCGGCGCCAAGCTCGTCGGCCTGCTGCGCGCCGCGCGCGACGGCGGCGCCGGCGTGCCGCGCACGGTGGTGCTGCTGCTCGACAGTGGCGGCGTGCGGCTGCAGGAGGCCAATGCCGGCGAGCTCGCCGTGGCGGAGGTCATGCGCGCCATCGTCGAGGCGCGGTCCTCCGGCGTCGCCGTGGTGGCCGCGGTCGGCGGCAAGTCCGGGGCCTTCGGCGGCGCCGGGCTGACCACCGCGACGTGCTCGGCCGTGGTGATCTCCGAGCAGGGCCGCATCGGCGTCACCGGCCCCGAAGTGATCGAGACCAACAAGGGCGTCGAGGAGTTCGACTCGAAGGACAAGGCGCTCGTCTGGAGCGTCGTCGGCGGCCGCAACCGCCGGCTGATCGGCGGCGCCGACGCCTACGCCAAGGACACGTTCGCGGGCTTCCGCACCGCGATCCAAGCTGTCCTCGCGGAGATTCCGCCGTTCGAGTTGAGGACCCTGCGCGCCGAGAACGCGCGGCTGGCCGAGCGACTGAAGCGCTTCGCCAAATGCGAGGGCGCGACCGACATGTGGGCGGTGCTCGGCGTGCCGGACCCGGCGAAGCTGCGCGACCTGGACGACGACGGCTTCCTCAGCGTCGCTCAAAAGCACGGGGAGAGCCACCATGACGCTCGATGAGGTGCTGAAGAGTTTGTTCCCGAACGGGCATTCCGTCGCGCGGCGCGGCGACATCCTGACCGGCCACGGCTCGCTACAGGATGGCGGCGAGATCGCGGTGATCGGCATCGTCGGCGGTGCGCCGCTGGCGCCGGACGACGTGGTGCCGCTCGCCGCCCACGTGCTCGACACTGTGGAGGCCGGCGGCACGACGCCGATCCTCGTGCTCGTCGACACGCAGGGCCAGCTGATGGCACGCCACGCGGAGATGATCGGGCTCAATGAATATTGCGCGCATCTCGCCAAGTGCCTGCTGCTGGCAAGCCGGCAGGGCCACCGCACGATCGGCTTCGAGTACGGCCAGGCGGCGGCCGGCGCCTTCCTCGCCACCGCGCTCGCCACCGACGTGCTGGTCGGCATCGAGGGCGCGTCGCCGACCGTGATGGACCTGCCGTCGATCGCCCGCGTGACCAAGCTGCCGCAGAAGAAGCTGGAGGAGATGGCGAAGGACACGCCGGTGTTCGCGCCGGGGCTGCAGCCGATGTTCGACACGGGCGCGGTGACGACGATCTGGGACGCGGGCAAGCCGCTCGACGCGCAGCTCGCCGAGACGCTGAAGGGCGCGACGGCCGAGGACGAGCGCGGCGCGCATGGCAAGGCGCGCGGCGGCCGCAAGATGGCCGCCGACGTCGCGGAGCGGGTGGCGAACGCGGTGCGGGGCGCCGCTTGAGCACCGGCGCGGCCGGGCTCGCGCGGCACGATCTGCTCGTCGTGGCGCCGGAAAGCTGGGACGCGGTGGCGGCGACGCGCGCGCCGCTGCCGGAGCTTTCCGCCGA
>CAXTFG010000021.1:0-28595 GCA_964243415.1 uncultured Beijerinckiaceae bacterium
CTCGCTCGAGCGAGCAGCCGTTGTGGACGATCCCCCGCCCAAGCCGTCCTTTGCCTGCGAGAGCGCCGCGCTGAACCCCGCGTTCGACGCGCCGGGATCGGCGGCAAGCATCGCCAGCCGCGCTTTCGCCGCCTGAACCTTCGCCGGGTTGGCCGCCGCTGCAACGTCGAGGAGGATGTCTGACGGCGGCGAGATCGCCATGGAGGACCGAACCTTGCTGACGCGGGGAGAATGCCGGGCGAGGCTTACGGGAGGCTGACGCTATTACGTGTCGGTCGGGTTCGCTCCACCGCACGCTACCCAGCTCTCCAGGATGGAGGTCAGGTCGCGCGCCTCTTCCTCCCGACGAGCCGCAGTCATCGCGCGCCCGCAGGCGGCGTCGAGGACGCCCCCGCGTCGGCGCAGGCTTCCGAGCTGCGCGTGGTGTCTCTCGCGCTCGCTGACGGCGGCAGCCGCGCGGACTTCGACGGCTTTCGTGGTCTTGAGGATGGCTTGTGTCAGCAAAGCTCCCCCTGCAGTTCCGTCCGCCACGAACCTTTCCAGACGGTCCTTTTCCCGCCCAAGCTCGTCGGATGAGCGTTGGGCCGAGGCGAGCCGCAACTCCGTCAGCTTCACCATGTCGGCCTGCACCTTCTGGATGCGTTTGAGCGCGACTAGACGGTTTGCCATCAGCCGAACCTTGCCCAGCTGGCGAACGCGGAGATGAAGAGATCGAGCGACGGGCGCACGGTGACATAGAGGATGATGAGACCCCCTGCGAGAAGGAACGGCGGCGAGATGAAGCTGACCGGGATCTGCGGGACGAGCTTATTGATGAGGCCGAGAGCGAAATTGGCGACGAGGGAGAAGACCAGAAAAGGCGCGGCGATGCGCAGCGTGAACAGGAAAGTCTTCGTTGCCTCGTCCGTGAGCTGGACGACGCCGACGCGCGGATCGAAGCTCTGATTGATCGGCAGGACATCGTAGGACACCGCGAGACCGCGGAAGATCTCCCAATGCAGGTCGGTGACGAAGATAAGCAGCATCGCCGCCATCGAGACCAGCGAGACGATGGGGGGAACGGCATCCTGTCCCTCGATCGCCGCGCCGATCGGGGTGGACATGCCAATCGAAAACGAGATCGCCATCGCCATCGTTTCGAGCGCGATGAAGAAGCAGCGCCCGAGGAGGCCGATGAGCAGCCCCTTGAGGCTTTCTGACAGGATGAGCCCGAGCAACGTCACCGGCTCGGCTGCGGCGACGGCGGGCTGGACCTGCTTGACGAGCAGCGGGGTGAGCGCCAGGGCGACCGCGATCGCCACGAAGAGACGCGCGCGGACGGAGACGCGCGGGCTGGAGAATCCGGGGATGACGAGAAGGCAGCCGCCAATGCGGCAGAACACGACGAAGGCGGTCAGGACAAGCGTGGGCGTCAACTCGATCAAGACAGTGCGCCGAGCGTCTTGATTGTGGCACCGCGCGCGATCTCGAGGTGCGACAGGACCGGCAGCGTCGCGAACATGCGTTCGACGATCATACGGACGTAGATGCGCGTCTCGGGCGTGGCGAGCAGCACGAAGCTGATCCCCTCGTCCATCTTCTGTCGGATGACCGGCGAGGTTTCGGTGCTGAACTGTTCGACCATGCGCGGATCGAGGTCGAATTCGGCGGCGTCCGTCTTGGGGTCGCGCTTGATACTCTGCCCAAAGGCGAGGTCCCATCGCGGTCCCAGGCGCAGCACCTTCAGTTCGCCGCCTTCACTGAGGTCGCCGCAGATCTGCTGGGCGACGCGCATGCGAACATGTTCCACGACCTGTTCCGACCGGCGCACGTGCGGAACGATCTCCGCGATCGCTTCCAGAATGATGTGGATGTTGCGGATCGAGACGCGTTCGGCGAGCAGCAGTTTCAGCACCGCCTGCAGGCCGGAATGCGAGATGTGGGCGGGGCAGATCTCGTCGACGAGCTTCTTGTACTCCGGCTCCATCCGGTCGAACAGGGCGCGAACATCTTTGTAGGACAGAAGCTGCGCGAGATTGCTGCGGACGACTTCGCCGAGGTGGGTCAGCAGGACCGACAGGACGTCGATGCCTTTGAACCCCTCGCGCGTCAGTTCGGCGGCGAACGTTTCCGCGATCGACAGCGCCTTCATGCCGAAGGCCGGTTCGCGCATGGCAAAACCCGGCACGCTGGGCGACTTGCCTTCTCCGACGATGACGAGGATCTCGCCGAGACGCGCTTCCTGCTGCGCGACGACGGTGCCGTGGATCTTGATCTGGTAGGCTTTCGGGGCCAGCACGAGGCTGTCGGTGACTTTGATGTCGGGAACCACGATCCCGTATTGCAGGGCGAACTTGCGCCGCAGCTTGGACACGCGCAGGCCGAGTTCGTCGCGCGTGGCGAGAAGTTTGCCGGCCAGCTGCTTGCCGAGGACGAGTTCGATCTCGACGGTCTTCAGGGATTCCTTGATGGAGGTCGAGGCGTCGACCTGGGCTTGACGTTCCGCCGCCTGCTCCTTGGCTTCGGTTTCCTTGATCACCTCGGCGCGGCGGCGCGGAATCGTGTAGCCGGTGAAGGCCAGCAACCCGCCGAGCACGGCGAACGGGAACAGCGGAAGACCAGGTACGAGCGCCAGCATCCCCATGAGCAGGGCGGCGCTGAAGAGCGCGCGCGGATAATTGGCGAGCTGGTTCAACACCGCCTGGTCGGCCGACCCGCGCGTGCCACCCTTCGAGACGAGCAGCGCGGCGGCGAGAGAGACGATCAGCGCCGGTATCTGCGACACGAGGCCGTCGCCGACCGATAGTTTCGTGAAGACATCCGCCGCGGCCGACAGCGTCATGCCGTGCCGAGTCGCCCCGATGATGATGCCGCCGAAGATGTTGACGGACAGGATGATGATGCCGGCTATGGCGTCGCCACGCACGAACTTCGAGGCGCCGTCCATCGAGCCGAAGAAGGAGCTTTCCTCTTCGAGTTCGCGCCGGCGCTGCTGCGCTTCCTTGTCGTTGATGACGCCGGAATTTAGGTCGGCGTCGATCGCCAGCTGCTTGCCGGGTATGGCGTCGAGGGTGAAGCGCGCGCCGACTTCGGCAATGCGCGTCGCGCCCTTGGTGATGACGAGGAAATTGACGGTGATGAGGATCAGGAAGACGATGAGCCCGATCACGAAGTCGCCGCTCATGACGAGGCGCGAGAAGCCGCCGATGATGTAGCCGGCGGCGGTCACGCCTTCGGCTCCGTCCGACAGGATGCGTCGCGTGGTGGCGATGTTGAGAGAAAGCCGCAGCAGCGTGGCGACGAGCAGCACGGTCGGGAAGGCGGAGAAATCGAGCGGCTTCTGGATCCATAGCGCCACCATCAGGATGAGGACGCTGAGCGCGATCGAGAAGGCGAGGCCGAGGTCGATCAGGAAAGCCGGGATCGGAAGGAAGAACACGACGAGGATGGCCACGATGCCGGCTGCGAAACCGATATCCTTCGTGCTTTTCCGTTCCGCCCCCTTCAGCGCCGATCCTGCCGCCGCCGCCCGTACCGCCGCTGCCATTGCCGCCCCGCTTGCTCGTTGCGGACAGGGTGGCGCCTCAAGCTTGCGCGGGCGTGATCAGAAGCCTCTCTCGATGTGCGCGTAGACTTCTTCGGTGAACGAGAAGAGTTGGGCGCCGGTGAAGGACGCCGTGAGCGCGGTGACCAGAAGGACGACGACGATCTTGGGCACGAATGTCAGGGTCAGTTCCTGGATCTGTGTCAGGGCCTGGAACAGGGCGACGACCAGCCCGACGAGCATGGCGGCGCCGACCGCGGGGCCGGCCGCGACGATAACGGTCCAGACCGCGTGCTGAACGATCTCGAGTGTGTCCGCCTCGTTCATCAGCTGACCGTCACGCCGTTGCCGAGGGTCAGTGTCGAGCCGCCATTGAGCGTTGCCGTTATGCCCCCGTCCGAGCCGATCGCCACGGATTGGACGATGCCGCTCGTTTGACCGTCCGACGAGGTGACGGTCCGGCCGATCGCGGTTTCGGCCTGTGACAGCGCCGACGTGGTCAGGATGGTGTCGAGCTTCGTGTTGGTCTGAATCGCCTGGCCCACGGACGAGAAGGAGGCGAGCTGGCTGAGGTACTGGGTCGGATCCGAGGGAGCCGTGGGGTCCTGGTTCTTCAGTTCGGCGACCATCAGCGTGAGAAAGCTGTTGTAGTCGACGGTCGGCGTGGCGGCGCTCGATGAGCTCGAAGAAGTGCTCGTCGTCGGCGTGGTCGTGGTGGTCGATATCGGCGTGGTAGTCGTCATGTCAGTGAACCTTTCAACGTGCTCGTCACGCCCAGTCCGTTCGCATCCTGACAGCTGCAGCTTTCGCCAGACTGACGCCTCAGGACGCGAGCGCGAACCTGGGTTCCGCCAGGAGCAGGTCGTCGCGGGCGAAGAGGCTGCGAAGCAGCTTGAGCGCGTCGAAGTAGCGGGCGGAGGCAACGAAGGCCTGCGTTTGAGCCAGAGCGCCGCTGACCGTCGCGTCATTGTAGGCCGCCGTCATGCGGATCACGCTCTCGCCGAAGAGGCGCGAGGCGGCACTCACATCGAGCGGGTTCATGAGCATCATCTGAACGATGAAGTACAGCTGACGAAGGGGAGTCGTCGCCTTCTCCACCGACATAACATGGGCTTCGAGGAGAAACGTCGCGTCGTTGAGTAGTTCGAGACTCACCTTTCGGTCGGCTCGAAGAACAGCCCCGTTCAGGTAAAGCTTTTCGCCTGGGCGCAAAGTGATGTGCATCGTCTACCTCAGCCCGTCCCGGACGATGCCGCAAACGTCGGCGATGCCCGCATAATTGTTCGAGGTGCCAAGTCTGATCGCTTCGGATTCTTTAAGGGTCCAAATGCCGATCGAGATTAGGTTTGCCCGTACGTCGTCCGGAAGGGCGTTTTCCGGCGCGACGAGTTCGTTGACGAAGGTCATCCACAGCTGGCGCGTGAAGTGAAGGGCTTCGATCCCTTCCCGCGGTGAATCAGGGGCCGCCGCCGCGCGCGTCAGCAGATCGACGGCGCGATCCAGCGCCCTGAACTCGACGCGTCGCGCGGCAGTCTGATCGTCTTCGAGGATTTCGGCATACGAGAACTGGTACATTAGTTCATCCGGTTGTGAGATAGTTGGTGAGGCTGAGCTGCTGAAGGCGCGACGTCAGCTCGTAGGACGCTTCGAGCTGTGCCTGAAGGGTCGAGACCTGGCTGGAGAGCGAGTAGGTGTCGACACTGTCGAGATCGCTGAAGTTCGACTGAAGGACGCCGGCTTGAGCGCTCAACTGAGAACTGGCGTCGCTGACGGATGCCTGCGCTATGCCGACCGACGTCTGCACGTTCGTCAGCGCGGCGATGCCCGAACTGAGCAGCGTCGAGGCCGTCGACACGGCGGCCGCTCGTGCCGAATCGCTAAAGTTGGAGCCGGTGAACTCGCTGACGATCGTGTAGGCTTGGGCGATCTGGCGGAACGCCGTATCGTTCGCGCTCACCGACGTCGAGATGGTCTGCGTCGGTGAGATGGCGTTCTGCAGCGTGGTGTCCGAGGCCGATGACCAATTCTGCCAGTTTGTGTCGCTGAAGAGACCGCTGAACTGAGTGTCGAGATAGGATTGCAGCTGGGTGCCGTCGATCGAGCTTGCACCGCTGCTCGTTTGAGTGGTGTTGAACGCCGCCGAGAAGGATGTATCGACCGCCTGTTTGGCCGCCGACGGCGTCGAGCTGAAGTAGTCGGAAAGCGGGCTCTGGCCCGTGTTGATGCCGCCAAAGATGTTCTGGTCGCCGACCGAAGTATTCAGCCCGGAGATGAGCGATTGCAATGCGCTGGTTGCGCTTGCTTGCAGCGTGCTCGTGCTGCCGCCCGCCGAACTCGCGGTGATCAAGGCCGCGGAGACGTTCTGTGCCGATGAGAGCAGAGACGTGAGCGTGCTCGACGTTGCGGCAAGCCGGGTCGATGCCGTCGTGTTGGCGCTTGTGTAGCCATTCAGTTCGTCGACTTGCGACCTGATGGACAGCGCCGCGCCCGTCGTCCCGCCGAGCGTGAGGCCGAGGTCGGCCGGGGCGCCGGAGGCGATCTCGGTCTGCGCTTGCGTCAGGGCCGATTGGGCCTGCAGGACGTAGGACCGTAGCGGGCCGGTCAGAGACTGGGTCGAGATGTAGCTCACGATCGCCGCCTTAGTTGAAGGCCTGAATGAGCGAGGTGTACAGGGTGTTGATCGTGTTCAGCACCTGGGCCGACGCTTGATAGGCATGCTCGATGTCGAGCATTTGCGACAGTTCGTCATCGAGGTTGACACCCGTTACATTGGACAGTGCCGTCGTCGCGTTGGCCGCGACCGAACCCGTGTAGGTGGCGTTCGAGGTTGCCGTCTGTCGTTGGGCTTCGATCCAACTGACGGACGACCCGGCGTAGGAAGCTAAACTGCCTGTGGCGTTGCCGCCCGTCGATGAGTCGAAAGATCGTGACTGGTTCAGGGTGGCGCTGAGTGTCTCGAGGCGCGTCGCATAGCCTGCTGCTCCCGTCGTGTTGTAGGTATAGGCCGAACCGTCGCGAAGCGCTGTGGCGTCGCCACCCGCAGTCGGGTCGAAACTGCTGTTGACCTCGATCGTCGCGGCGAGCCCCGTCGTTGTCGTCGAGGTCGGCAACCCGGTGAGTCCGGCGGCGGTGAAGAGACCCGCGACGGTCGGGCCGCCGCCAGTCGTCGGATCGCTTTCGCTGAAGGCCGACACCAAGCCGGCCGCAACCTGATCGAGTTGGTTCTGGTAGGCGGTCGCCGTAGTGTCGCGCAATGTGGTCAGACCGGCGAGACGTCCCGACGTGATCGGCAGGACGGCGGACGGGCCGGTGACCGGCACGCCGTCGACCGTGACCGCTCCTCCCGTCGTACTGGCTGTGAAGGCGTTGGTGGGTGTGAAGCCGACCGTGCGCGCCGTCGTTTCGAACAGCGTCGCGCCGCTGTCGGTATAAATGGCGGTGCCCCCGTTCGGGTTTTGCACCGTGGTGATGCCGATCTCTTGCGACAGCTGCTTTAGAATGCCGTCGCGCGTATCCTGCGCGTCCGAAACATCCTGACCCGCCGCCAAACCCCTCACGATGGTGGTGTTCACAGTCTGGAACTGCCCGAGCAGGCTGTTGATGGTCTGGACCGAAGAGGCGATGTCGCTGTCGGCCTGCTTGCGCACCGTCTGGACGGAGGCGGAGGCCTCGTTGAGATTCGACGCCAGGGCCTTCGCGGAGTCGACCACGCCCGCGGCAAGCGTTTCGTCGTCGGGCTGGGCCGCGTATTGCTGGAGGGCGGTCGTCAACGCACCGATCGCGGTCGCCGGCGAATTGTCCGTCGCGTCGCCCGTCGTCGAGCTGGACGATGTCGTGTCGAGACCGAGCGAAGAGGCGATCTGCGTCAGCCCATCGCTCAGCGCCTGCTGTCCCGTCGAGCTGCTCTGGGCCGAGAGGAGGCTCGCGAGAAGCGCCGCATCGCTGGCTCTTTGCGTGGCACCCGCCGTGACGGTCCCGTTGGCTTGCGTGAGCGATGTGCTCGTCTCGCGAGAGTAGTTCGGGCTGCTGACGTTGGCGATGTTCTTGGAGAGGAGCGCTGATTGCGCCGACGAATTCGTCAACGCGGATTGGGCGGCTCCTAGGGCTCCCGATAAGCTCATTTCGGTTCATCCGGCTCCGGAGTGGTCAGCATGACCAACTCAGAAACCTTGGACCCAAATGGTAGAGCGACGGTTAATTCTTAACCACGATCGCCGCTCGACAGCGAAAAAAGCTCGCCGGTTAGTTGGTGTTCAAATGATCGAGCGTGCTGAGGAGATCGGATGCGGCCTGCAGGACCTTCGAGTTCGCCTCGTAGCCGCGTTGCGCCTGGATCATGTTCGTCAGCTCGGTCGCGAGATCGACGGTCGAGGACTCGAGGGAGTCCGCCTGGATCGTCCCAGCGATCCCGGTACCCGCGGTCGCTAGGACCAGATTTCCCGAATTCTGGTTGGTTTGGTAGACGTTTCCGTTGATGGACGTGAGATTGTCGGGCGAGATGACGGTCGCGACGGGGATCTTGTACGTCGCAACCTGAAAGCCGCTGGCGTAGACGGCAGTCAGCGTCCCGTCGGTGCCGATCTTGACGCTGCTCAGCTTGCTCGGCGCGTTTCCGTTGGCTTGGGCGGTGGTGACGCCGAAATCGGTCGCGAACTGGGTCGTGTTGCCAAGGTCAACGGCCACGGACTGGCCTCCTGGCACATTGATCGTGAGCGGAGTGCCTCCCGTCACCTTGCCTGTCGTCGCGTCGAAGGTCACGTTCGTCGATCCGAGATCCGCACTCGAGTAAGGGAAGCCGCCGCCGGCTGCCGCGTCACTCTGCGAGTAGGCCGTGACTTGCCACGTGTTTGCGTCCGTCTTGGTGGCATAGACGTCGACGACGTCCGCTTGGCCGAGATCGTCATAGACCGTCAGCGATGTCTTAGCGGTGTACTGAACGTCCGTCGGCGTGGCTGTCGGCGAGGTTGCTCCGGATGCCGTGACCGGCGGAAGGTCTGCGGCGGCGGTCGTCGCGGCGGTCGATGGGAAGTTCACTGTCAGTGTCGCCGATGTCGAGGGCGAGGCCTGCAGACCTGTCGCCGACACGTTGACGACGGAAAGGTTTGGGCTTGGCTGGCCGTCTACGATAGCCTGTCCCATGAGTTCGTATCCCGCGGCGTTCGTCAGGTTGCCATTGGAATCCGGGACGAAGGATCCCGCGCGGGTCAGGTACTGACCTTGTCCGTCCTGGCTGACGACGAAGAACCCGTTTCCCTGGATCGCGAGATCGGTCGCCGACGTGGTCGTCGTCAGCGTCCCCTGATCCGTGACGCCATACCTGATGTCGGTCAGGACGCCGCCGGACTCGTAATTGTTGGACGAGCTGTTGCCGAGCAGCGTTTCGAACTGTGCGTTGGCTTCCTTGTAACCCGTGGTGCTCGCGTTCGCGATGTTGTCGCCGATCGCGCTGAGCGCATTGCTTTGCGCCGTCAGCCCCGACACGGATGTCCGGAGCGTGTTGAACAAGCTCATGATCTGACCTTTGCGCTTACGATGGTGGACGTCAGGCGGCTTGGTTGAACGCGGGTGCGATCTCGGCCCGGGCGTTTCTCGCATCGACCTCGATGCAGTAGCCGAGGAACCGTTTTGAATCGATCGGATCGTAGCCGAGCCGATGACGCAGCTTCTTGCGTAGCTTGCTGACGTGGCTCTCGACGACATTCTCCTCGACGTTGTCGTCGAAGATGCCGTAGATCGAGTTGAAGATCTGCGTCTTGGTGACACGCTTGCCGCGGTTCGCGATCAGGAATTCGAGAATGCGCCGCTCGCGTCGGGGAAGGTTGAGGGAGGCGCCGTCGATCTCCGGATCGCGCCCGTCGAAATAGACACGCACCGGTCCGGCCGCGGGCGTCCGCTCGACGATGCGGGCTTGGCGCGAGGACCGGCGCCGAATGGCGCCCAGGCGTGCCGTGATTTCCCTGACATGAACGGGCTTGCGCACGACATCGTCAAAGCCCTCGGCGAAGAGGGAAAGGGTCAGGTCCAACGAATTGGCATCGTTCAATGCGATGACCGGCGCTTGCGAGCGCAGACACAGAGCGCGCGCGCATTCGTTGCGCCGTTCCACCTGTCCGATCAGGAAGCCCTCGATCGCGGCGACCTCGTGCTCCGGGGCGTTCTCGATCCAGGACAGAAACTCCGTCGATGAAAACCCGGAAAGAGCGATGCCCTCGCTCTCGAAGCCTTGGTGGTAGCCGGCGATCACCAGCTCCCTTTCATCAACCATCACAAGCATTTTAGCCCCCGACTCAGGATGGCTCGATGCTAAACAGCGCGTTAAAACTTAGGGTAAACGGATCTTAACCTTTGCGGGGTCGGAGCGGCTCTAGAAGGTCTTAAGATCGCGTTAAGGTGATCGATCGAAGCGGGAGGGTATGGTTGCCTGTCCCGAAGGGTCCGAATTCGAGCCATTTAGCCGGTTTGCGGGCCCTCGATCGAAACGGTTCCTTAAAGAAGATCCGGGCGGCCTCTCCTCGAAAGGTCACTGAAGCGTCCTTGCAACAGCTGGAGCAAAGCAGAAATGTCGTGCTGATTCGGTCCATTCGCCGAACCCGCTCGCGACCATTCGCGTCAGGACGCCGCAAACGTAGGTCTTCTGCGCCGGATCGTTGTTGGGTCCCGCGTTGTAGCGGGCGACCGCCATCGTCCATGTCCGCTCGCGCAGCTTCAGGTCGCGCAGAAAACGAGCGGCATAGTCGATGTTGAGCGCGGGATCGAACATCGCTTCGAGCGAGTCGAATTGGTCGCCGTGGAAGTGATGGTTGATCTGCATGCAGCCGATGTCGATCATTTTTGCGCCGCGGGCCTTGGCTTGGTGGAAGCGGGCGATCGCCTCGGCGAGCGAGGAGCTTCCGAGCGAACGCCCGTCGATGTTCATCGCGTAGGGCTGAAGCCGGCCTTCCACGCCGCTTTCGTTCAGTCCGACGGCATAGAACACGGCCAGCGGGATGTCATAGCGGCGTGCCGCCAGGGCGATCTCACGTTCACAGGAGACGGCTCGTCCAGTCATGTCTTCGGCAAGGGCCCTAGACGAAAAGCAGTCCGCCGGCACGCGCGGCAGGACTGTCAGGAGGAGAAGGCCGATCGTCCCGCTCCTGACGAGCCGACGATTGCGGCCGATCTCTGCCGCGCGGATTGCTGCCGGAACTCGTCTGGTGATCGGCCGCAGCCTGGTTTCTGCCGCCGGTGGTTTGCGCATTCTGATCTCCGGTGGAAGTCGCATCGACGGGCGCGCCTTGGATAACGAGGGAATTGAGGTCGTAATCGTGGTCGCGCAGCGCGCCCGCCAACGTGTCGTGTTCGCGGTTGATCAGTCCAAGCGTCTGGGGATCCGACACTGTCAGATCGACGTCGAGGGCCGACCCGGTCACGTGCAATCGGACGGTGATCGTTCCGAGATTTGCGGGCGAGAGTTGGAGCGTCAACGTGCGGGCAGGCGGCGGCGCGATGACGCTCGCTTCGGGTTGGTTGGCTTGGTTTACCGGGGATGCAGGCTCCGCTTGCGCGAGGTCCAGCACCGCTCTGGCGAGAGGGGTCAGCACTGCAGCGTTGCCGGCGGAAGGTGCGATGGGCGCGGCGGCGCTTGCCTCCGTGCCACCTGCGAGAGGGTCGACCGCCGTTGGGGCGGGCTCAGGTGTGCTTGCCCCACCGGCGCTCGTGCCTTTTCCGCCCTCGTCGGGCTGTAGTGGGCTCGGGAAAGGCTGTTCCGGTCCGCTCAGGGCGCTTGAGACCGCCAGCTTCGTTTGCGGCGCGATCTGGCTGGCAGTCGCGACGTGCGACAGGGAGATCGTCGACTCTTCCGGAGGGATGACAGACTCGCCATCATGGGTCGCAGCCGCAGGACCATGGCCAGCCTGCTTCGCTCCCATCGCGTCTCGCGCCGCCCCCGCGGCCGAGAGAACCGCGGCGGCGGACCCTTGGTCGGCCAGTCGCGCTCCCGGTCCGGTGACGAGCGGAGCCGTCTGACCGATGGCCGAGTTGAGCAGACTGATCAGGTCGGGCGCTATTCCGACCGCGTTCGCGCTGGCTGGCGGGGTCGCGGCATCGGCCCGGTCTCCGGACGGCTCATCCGCGGCGCTCCCGGCCTCGAGCGCTGCGCCCGGACGATGCTGCTGTGCCGGACTCTTCGATTTGACGGCGTCGGGATCGAGCGTCGCGGGCGCGCCCGGCGGTGCGCCAGAGGCGGAATCTATGCCGGACTTGACGGCATTGCCGGGCGCTCCCGCCGGGGAGATCGCTGCGCGCGACAGCAGGGTGACGATGCTTGCGGGCTGGTGAGTATCGACACGTTCGGACGCCGGCGAACCGGACTCGCTTGAGGCGTCGCCAGAGGCGTTGGCAGCCGTGCCGTCGCTGCGTCCCTGCGCGCTCTCAGCCGAGGCATTGTCCTGCGATGGCCGGGCTCCATCCTTGTCGTAAGTGGCTAGCACCCCGCTGAAGTCCTCGCCGCCAGCTGCATCTTGCCATGGGTCGGGCGTCGGACCGGCGCCGCTCGAATCGGGCACCGGGACGGGCGTCCACGTGCCGATCTTCATCGGGGCACCCGCTTCAGCTGCGAGTCGGCGGCGGCGAGCGCTCGTTCTCCCGCGCCCAGTGTCGCGGCTCCCGTTTCGTCTTGTTTCGGCCGCGAAGCGAAGGAGGGATCACGGATCATGTCGGCGACGGCGAGCGCCGACTGGCGTAGCGCCTGATCGCCGGTGGTGAGATCCGCCACCGCGACGGCTTTGAGCGCGCGGAGCCCCTGATCGTAGCGTGCGCCGACGATGGTGGCCGCCCCGAAATAGAGGGTCGAACGTGCGTCGTCCCGGTCGCTCTTGTGCGCCGGATGACCGGCCTCCTCGCTCGCGAAGGCCGCTAGGCGCAAGCGACCCGCAATCAAGGCTTCGCGCGCGATCGACAGAAGGACGTGCCGACGCTCGACCGGATCGAGGCTGCCGACGATCTTCGCCAGTTTCGCACCCGCCTCCGCGGTGTCGACGCTGGCCGTCTGCAGGGCGGTCGTCCTGATGATCTGGCGGAAATTGTCGGCGTAGAGAGACTGGCGGAACGTGCCGGCATAGCGTCGCGAGAGGAGGACGAACTTGCCAAGCGTCGCATCGTCGTCTCCCAGCAGCATCATCTCTTTGCGGAGCGAGGCTTCCTCGACGAGCGTGCCCGGTTCGAGCAGGCGAGCGAGGTCCAGGAGTTCGATCGCTTTCGCCTTGTCCTTGCTGGCGAGCAGCGTCGCCTGAACCAGCGCGAGGTGGCCGCCGAGCGCGCTCGGCATGGATCGCGGATCGATGGGAAGCAGCTTGTCGCGCGCTTCCTCGTCGTGGCCGAGACCGTAGGCGAGCGCTCCGTCATAGAGAGATTGCTGGTCTTTCGCCACTGACTCGCGCGAGATGGCTTCGGCAATCGCCGGCGCGTTGCCGCCGCTGAACAGGTAGAGAGAGAGCGCGCGGGCGTTGCGCGTTTCGCTCCAAACCGTCGGGCTCGCCTTGACGAAGGCGAGCCCTGTCCGCGCGATCGCCTTGGCATGTGCCGCCGCCGCGACGCTGTCCCCGGCGGTGATCCGCTCCTGCAGCGACTGCAACGTACGGATCGCGATGTAGGGCGGCCCCTCGAGCTCGCCGCCACGCGCCGGGCTAGAGAGTGCAAGCGAAAGGGCGCAGAGCGCGAGAGCGTACCTCACGAGGGGTCCTTCAGGAGGATCTCGATGCGCCGGTTCGTCGGGCTCGACGGGTCGGTTCCGCTCTTCGCGGACCGGTCGGCGTAGCCCTCGACATGTCCGAAACGCGTGTCCTCGAGGCCGCCGCGTACGAGCATGTAATGGCTGACCTGGGCCCGGTCGAGCGACAGGTGCCAGTTGTCGTAGCGCCCGGACCTATAGGGTTTGTTGTCGGTGAAGCCGCGCACGACCACCTTGCCTTGCCGCGCCTTGAGGATCTTGGCGACGTGCTCCATCATCAGGACGAGCTTGCGGGCAGGGACGGCGGAGCCGTTCCCGAACATCGAGAAGTTGGCGGTGTCGGTCAGGCTGAGGACCAGTCCTTCTTCCGTTTGCTTCACGTCGATCTGAGGGCCGTCCCGGCCCTCCTGTCGGGGCTTCAGCGCGGCGGTGATCGCCTTGAGGTCCTCGCTGCGCTTCTCGGCGCGGGGATCGGGCGGTGTTCCGACCGGCTGTGACTTGGCAACGGCAGCCAAAGGACTTGCCGCCGCTGCGGTCGCCTTCGCCGGCTCGGACGCGGTCTCGGGATCGTCGGCGGTCGTCGGCGAGGGCGGCGGCGCGAAAGGGTCTCGGTAAGCTTCCCCGCCGCGCTGACCCGACGAGAGGGCCGAGGCTTTCGCGACCAGGGGATTGCCGGGATCACCCGGCTTCTTCTCCGCGGCGATCTCGGCAAGTGCGGCGAAGGGGTTTTCGCGCAGGGCCACGTCGAGGCGCTTCTCGCGGGCGGCTGGCGCCTCTTCCTTGGCCTCTTTGCCGGCTTTCTCCGGCTTCTCGTCCTGCCCTTCCTTCCCCGGCTTCTCCTTCTTGTCGTCCGCCTTCTTGTTGTCGGGCGTCGCGGTGATGCCGGATTCGTCCTTCTTCGTATCGTGGAGGCCGCGCGGCTGCGTGGTCGCATCGACGAGACGCACCGGGTTGAAATACCGCGCCACCGATGCACGCGTCTTGTCGTTGGCGCTGATCAGCCACATGACGAGAAAGAAGGCCATCATGGCCGTCATGAAGTCGGCGAAGGCGATCTTCCAGACGCCGCCGTGATGCACGTCATGGTCGCCGTGACCGCCGCGTTTAATGATGACGATTTCGTGCTTCAACTCCTCCGACATCTCACGGCGCCTCGGCCGACAGGACGGCGAAGGCGGCGGCGAGCCGGCTCTCGACATGCGCCTCGTCGGCAATCATGGAAAGTTCGGCGTCGTCGCTGATCTCGAAGGATACCCTCGCTGGCGTGTCGCGTCCGTCACGGAGGGCGGCGACGAGATCGGCAGGACCTCTGATCGCGATGACCGATTTCGCGGGATCGGCGAGGAGCTGATCGAGCGTTTCAGCGAACGCCACCAACGCGCGATCGACGGTCGCCTTCGCGAGCAGGGGGCGCAGAACCGCGGCCACCCGATCGCTGAGCACGCTGCGGAGAGCGTCGAAACCATGGTCGAGCCGGGTGCGGAGATGGTCGGCCTCTTTGGCCGCCCACTCCTCGCGCGCCGCCACGACGGCGGCTTCGACGGCGCTGCGGTGGTTGCACTCGATCAGGCCGATCTTGGCTTCGAACACCGTGGTCGTTTCGGATCGGGCTTTGCGGCCGGCGGACTCGAGCCGCGCCTCGAGATCGGCTGCGGCCAGCGTGACCGAGGGCTCGGACAGCATCGTCTGCGCGCCGGACCGTTCCGGCGCGAGATCCTCGACCGATGAAGCTCCGAGCGAGATCAGTCCCGCCGAAGCGACCGACGAGAAGCGCGTGAGGTGACGCGACAGCGGGACCGTCATCATGCCGGGCTTCCTTTCTGGACCCATTGTTTCAGGATCGCGGCGGCATGCGTCTCATCGAACTCGACCATCTGCTCGAGACGGCGTTGCGGCGACCGACGGGGTTTGTTGGTGACGTCCTCGATCAGACTCGGCTCGATCCTGGTCTCGATGGCGGCCGGCGTGATGTCCGTCAGCGGCGGCGGCTCCAACGCGGGAACGGCGATCGGGGCCGATCCGAGCGCGATCACGTCCGGTTGGGGCGGCGTCAGGGCCCGGGTCAGGGGCCGGATGGCGAAGAAGATCAGGAGAATGGCGACGACGAGCACCGTGGCGGCATTGATTGCGGTGCCCGACTGCCGCAGCAGGACATCCAGGAAGGAGGGGGACGGGACGGGATCGAGGTCGTGGCCGGTGTCGGTGAAATCCGCCGCGAGGACCTTGATCGTGTCGCCTCGGTCCTTCCTCAACCCGGCAGCCGAGCCGACCAGGGCCTCGATGTCGACCAGCTTGCTGTCGAGTGCCGCCGATCCGGCGGCTCCGAGCGAGGCGCGGTTGACGAGGATGGCAATCGAGAGACGGTCGATCTGGTAGCCGCCGCTGACCGTTGTCACGACCTTCGACGAGACCTCGTAGTTGTTGAGTTCCTCGCGCTTGGAATTGTCGGTGTTCGAGGTTTTGTCGCCGCCGCCGTCGGACTTGGTCTTGTCCTGGGGCAGGGCGTTCGCCACGGTGGTCGGCGCCTGATTGGTCGAATTCTGCGTGACCTGGTTTTCCTTGACGACACGCGTCGACCGCTCGACGCGAGAGTCGGGATTGTAGATCGTCTCGTTGGTCTGCCGATTGTCCGTGTTCAGTTTGGCCGCGACGCTGATCTGGAAGTTGTGCAGCCCGAGGTAGGGCGCGAGTTCCTTGCGCACGTTGTCCTGGATGTCTTTGGCGACGGTCTTCTCCAGCGCCAGCATCTTGCCCGGTGCCGCTTCGTCCGAATCGCTGCCGGAGGAGAGCAGGGTGCCGTCGGTGTTGAGTACCGTGACCTGGTCGATGCTCATGCCGGGGACCGCGGCGGCAACGAGATGACGGATCGCCTGGCCCGTGCGCGAGTCGGCGATCGTGTCGGTACGGATCATCACGGACGCCGACGGCGGCTGGCGCGCACGCCGAAACGATCCCTCGTCGGGCAGCACAATATGGACGCGAGCCGCGCGAATGCCGTTCATCAGCTGGATCGTGCGGGCGAGCTCCCCTTCGGTGGCGCGCACGCGCGTCACGTCCTGCATGAAAGAGCTGAGACCAAGCGAGCCGAGCTTATCGTAAAGCTCGTAGCCGGAATTGGCGCTGTGCGGCAGCCCCTTCTCTGCGAGCAGCATGCGCGCCCGCGCCGTCTCGCTGTAACGGACCTTGACGCTGGCGCCATCGGACGCGACGTCGAAGGCAATGCCCGCTTCCGTCAGGGCCGATCCGATGTTGGCAACGTCCTGCCGGTCGAGGCCGGCATACAGCGTGTCGAACGCGGGGCGGCTCAGGTAATAGCCGCCAAGGCCGACGATCGCCGCGACGGTCAACCCGACGGCGCCCAGCGCGGCGAGACGCCGCCAGCCTAGCCTGGCGAGGCTGGTCAGCAGATTCTGCAGTTGATCCTGGAAGTTCATGCCAACCGCGATGAAACCTGGTGAGCTTTCACCTTGGGTTTTGAAGCTTGTGCGGGGGTGGACGCGGAAAGGCCGGCCGCATCGCTGCGGCCGGCCTGTCGTGCTTCAAACTAAGAGAACCAGTCCAGGAACCAGACGGGCCGTCTCCGCCGCCTCCGATCAACAGGAGGCGGCAGGGGGACTATTCAGCCCTGGAACAGCTTGAGGATGAGCTGGCTGTCCTGGTTGGCGACAGAAAGGGCCTGCACGCCGAGCTGCTGCTGCGTCTGCAGGGCGTTGAGGCGCGTCGAGGCCTCGTTGAGGTCGGCATCGACGAGCGAGCCGACACCGGTCGTCAGCGAGTCGGAGAGCGCGCTGGTGTAGGTCGACTGCAGATCGATGTTGGTCGACGCGGCGCCGAGCGATTCGGATGCCGTGTTGACCGATGACAGGGCCGCGCCGACTTGCGACACGTAAGCGGCGATCTGGTCCTTGCTGGCGCCAACAAGGTTGATCTGGCTGATCGAGAACAGCGCCCCGTTATAGACCGAGGAGGCAGCCGTGTTGTTGTTAACAGCTGCCGTCGCCGTCTTAGCGGCAAAAGCCGCTCCGGCGGTGGCGGTGCTGTCCGTCGTGGCGTTCGTAGATCCCGAACCGTACAGCGAGAAAAGTGCGCCGCCCGTCGTCGCATCCGTGCCCGACGTTGTGAACGCGCCGGTCGCGATCGTGTAGCTGCCACCCGTGCCGAGCAACGATCCGGCGAGCGAGTTGGACGAAATGCCCGTCACTGTCGTGCCGTTGCTGACGGCGTTGGCGCCGAAGACAGCCTGGAAGGCTGTGGTCGTCGATCCGCTAGCGAGGTCGGAAGCGCTCAGCGAGGCAACCGAATCCTGAAAGCTGGTCTTGGCGGTGGCGAAGGCCGACGAGGCCGCCGTGTTCGCCGTTGCCGCAGCCGCTGCGGTGTCGACGAGGTAGGCGCTGGTCGCGGTCGCGTCCAGTGCAGCGTGGGCCAGGTTCTGCGTGTGGGCTGCCCCACCCGCCGCAGTCGCGGCCGTGGTCGTATTGGTGGCGCCGGTGCCGAGATAGCCGGCAAGGGTGCCGACGGTGGCTGTGCCGTTTGTGTAGGAGGCGATTGCCTTGGTCGCGACGGTGATCGTGATGCCGCTCGTGGCGGTTCCGCCGAGGACGGCGCCTGCCGTCGAGCTCGCGCTGATGCCGCTCACGACGCCACCGCTGATGGCTGCGCTGTTGCCAAAGACGGCCTTGAATGCGGCTGTCGACGTGCTGGAGGTCGCATCGGCCAAATCGCCTGCGCTGAGCCCAGAGATGGCCGCCGTCAGCGTGTTCAGCGCCGCGTCATTCGCTGACTTTGCAGTGGCCGCACCCGCGTCGGCGACTTCCGCAGTCTTCGCCAGCGCGTTGCTGCCGCTGACGTAGGTGGCGCCGCTCAGGTTCGTAGCCGTCGTGTCGACCGAAAGGGTGTTCACGACCGTGCCCGCGCCCGAACCGGTCACGCCGCCGACGAACTGCACGGCCTGGGTGTTTGATCCGTCAAGCAGATTGACGCCATTGAAGGAGGCGGTCGAGATCGTGTTGCCGAGCTGCGAACGGAGCGTCGTGATCGAGGTCTGCAGCGAGGTGAGATCGGTGCCGGGCTGCGACGCCGAGACGAGATCCTTCTGGATGGACTGCAGGATCGAGGTGACGTTGTTCACCGCCGCCGTCGAGGTCGCCACGACCGACGAGCCGAGGTTGAGCGAATCGGATACGGCGGAGAGGTTGCCGACCTGGGTGCGCAGGGTCGTCGCGATCGAATAATAGGCGGCGTTGTCCTTGGCGCTGGAAACCTTCAGGCCGGTCGAAATCTCGTTTTCCGTTTCCGACAGGGACTTCTGCGTGGCGGCGAGGTTGGCGACGGCAGTGATGGCCGACGTATTGGTGAGAATGCTCGACATAGGTTTTGTCCCGGAGAGATGTGAAAGAGGGACACTCCGGATCGGAACCGGCACGTCAGGGCGGCTTGATGCCTATGTCCGAGGTACCGAAGCGCCGCGTCCAACCTTTCGTCAGGGGACAATGCCCCGGAGGCGTTGCGTAAAGGTTGAGATGTCGCGGCAACGAACGTCGGAACGAGGGACCTGCCGCTCATGGTTAACGGCGGGTTGACGAAGGCTCCGCTCGATCAAGTGTAGGATCGGATCAGGTTGCCGACGAGCATGTTCCAGCCGTCGATGAGAACGAAGAACAGGATCTTCAATGGTAGGGAGATGATGGCGGGCGACAGCAGCATCATGCCCATCGACATCGTGACCGTCGCCACGATCATGTCGATGACGAGGAACGGCAGGACCACGAGGAAACCGATCTCGAAGCCGCGGCGGATTTCCGAGATCATGAACGCCGGAATGAGGATGCGGAGATCGATGGCCTCTTTGTCTGTCGTCTTGATCGAGGCTTGGGCGAGACTGTCGAAGAGCTTGAGGTCCTTGTCGCGGACCTGCGCCATCATGAATTGGCGGAACGGTCCGGTGATCTTGGGGAACGCGTCGGTCTCGCTGAGCTGATTGTCGATCAGCGGCTTGAGGCCGGTCTGCCAGGACCGGTCGAACGTCGGCGCCATGACATAGAAGGTCATGAACAGCGACAGCGAGATGAGGATGAGGTTCGCCGGCGTGGTCTGCAGGCCGAGCCCCGAGCGCAAGAACGAGAAGGCGATGGCGAACCGGGTGAAGCTCGTCACCATCACGAGCAGCCCCGGCGCGATCGACAGAACGGTGAGGATGCCGACGATTTGGACGATGCGGCCGGTTGCCGTGCCGCCCGCCGCCGGCACGAGGCTGTTGAGGTCCGTCGTTTGCCCTAGCGCAAGGTCGAGCGGGATGCTCGCCAGCACCGCGGACGCGAGAAAGAGGAGCCAGATGCGCTTCATTGGACCACGAGGTTTTCGATCATGAGTTCACGCACCTTGCCGTTCGACCGCGTGGTCGCGCGGTCGCTGAGATCTTCACGCAGGGCCTGTAAGCCGCTCGCGCCCTGGAGCTGCGCGATCGACAGCGTCTTCATGTAGGCGACGATATCGTCGGTGATCTGCATCGCCATGATCTCCGGCGTGTCCGTCGCCTTTTTCGGGTAGACGATGGCGACCTGCAGCCGAACCCGGGTCTGCGCCGGCTCGGCGAGGTTGGTGACGATAGGCGCAAGTTCCCGAAGCGTGACGTCGCCCGCGTAAGGCGCGCTCGCTGTTTTCTCGGCGGGACCGTTCGGAGGCGTCGCGGTGGACTGAAGCTTGCCGGCGATCGACTTTCCAACCAGGGCGCCGCCGATGGCGCCGAGGATGGTGAGGACGGCCACGCTCACGACGAGGGTCGCCTTACCCGGTGGTTTGCCGTCCGTGGCTGCCACGACAACGCTCCTAAAACGGTTTGACGGCGTCGTAGATCTGCTGGCCCCAGGCAGGCTGCTGCACCTCGGTCAGCCGTCCCCGCCCACCGTAGGAGATGCGGGCCTCGGCGATCTTCTCGTAGGAGATCGTGTTCTCTTTCGAGATGTCGCGCGGCCGCACGATGCCGGCGACGTAGACTTGGCGGATCTCGAAGTTGACACGAACTTCCTGGGAGCCACTGACGACGAGGTTCCCGTTGGGAAGCACTTCCGTGACGACGGCCGCGACCGAGGCCGTGATCTTCTCCGACCGATCGATCGTGCCCTGGCCGTTGGCCGAACTCTTCGACGCGCTGTTGAACTGACCGGCGGTCGTGAACGTGCTGATGCCGACGTTGTACTGGTTCTGCACCTCGGAATCGAGCGCGCGATCGGTCGAGTTGCCGAGCGTCGCCTTGTCGTTGATGGCGATATTGACCGTGAGGACGTCGCCGCGCTTCATCGCGCGCGGGTCACGATACAGGCTTGCGCCGTCCTGATAGAGCGAATTGAACGCGGTCGGCGGCGGCGGAAGGGCGGGAACTTCGTGCGGTAGCACGTTCGGGTTCAGCCCGGAGCCGACCGGTGTGAGGGTCGGTTCGCGGGCGATCTCCTGCGGACGGGTGGCACAGCCCGTCAAGGTCGTCACCAGGGCTGCAGCGACCCAGATTCGATGGAAGCGTGGCTCCATCTAGAGCTTCTTCTCGCCAGCCGGCATCGTGCCAGCCATCAGGCCGGCAAGCTTGGCGGCGCGGTCGGGCACCAGTTCGTTGAAGATGGCGCTCGCCTGCCTGGCGTTGAGCTGCCCCAGGATCGCGGCTGCCATGTCGTCGTCGAGCGTCGCGATTTGCACTGCGGCGGTCTCGGGTTTCATCTTGCCAAAAATGCCGACGAGTTTTTCGCCTGCCTTGCGCTCGGCTTCCTCGCGCTTCTCGATCCACTGGCGAAGCTCGACCGTTTTGGCATCGAGTTCACCGATGCGCGCCTTGATCTTGGCTTCGAGCTCGTTGAGCCGGTCGGTTTGCCAAGCCGTTCTGGCGTCGCTCGCGGCAGTGGCGATGTTGGCGCAATAGCTCCGCACATCCTTCGTGGCGGCATCGTCGGCGGCGACGGCCGAGCCCTGGAGGAGAGCGAAGACAGCCAAGACGGCTCCGCGGCTCAGCCCTGGCCAAGCAGCCTGTCGTCCGAAGCGTCTGCGTCCGATCATCATGGGTGGACGATCGCGCGATAAGCTTGTGCCTGGCTGGCTACTGAGTGATCAGGTCGGCCTGAAGGGCGCCCGCCGCCTTAATCGCCTGCAGGATGGCGATGATGCCCGACGGTTTGAGGCCAACCTGGTTCAACCCGTTGACGAGCTTGCGCAGCGTTGTCCCGCCCACGATCCGCAGTTGGCCGTCGGGCTCGCGCACGTCGATGTCGGTGCGGGGCAGGACCACCGTCTTCCCCTTCGAGAACGGCGCCGGCTGCGAGGCGACCGGGGTCTCGGTGACGCGGACGGTCAAGCTGCCGTGGGTCACCGCGACAGTGGAGATCTGCACGTCCTGTCCGATGACGATCGTGCCCGTGCGCGAATCGATGATGACCCGGGCTTCCGTGTCCGGTTCGACCAGCAGACTGCCGATGTCCGCGATGAACCGCGTGGGTTCCATGCGGCCGGGCAGGCTGAGCGAAATGCTGCGATAATCACGCTCGTGCGCCGTCTTCAGGCCCCAGCGCTTCAGGGAGTAGACGTTGATGGCATCGGCGACGCGGACCGCTGTCGCGAAGTCCGGGTTCTTCAGGTCGAGGGTGAGCGGACCGACGTCACCGGGACGATTGAAGTTCGGTAGCTCAATGGTCGCGCCGTTGGGGATCCGGCCGGCCGTGGGGACGCCCTGCGAAAAGCTTTCCGCTTCGCCGACCGTGTTCGAGCCTGAGACGGCAACGGCGCCCTGCGAGACGGCGTGAACGCGGCCATCCGCGCCGGACAACGGCGTCATGACCAGCTGGCCGCCAAGCAGGGACGTCGCATCGCCCATGGACGAGACCGTGACGTCGATGCGCGCGCCGCGGTTCATGAACGGGGGCAGATCGGCGGTCACGAGCACAGCGGCTACGTTGCGCGTGCGCAGGGCCGTGTTGCGCACGTTGATGCCAAGTCGATCCAGCATGGACTGGATCGACTGCTCGGTGAAGGGCGCATTGCGCAGCGTGTCGCCGGTCCCCTGCAAGCCGATGACGATGCCGTAGCCGACGAGCTGGTTGTCGCGAATGCCCTCGAGCTGGGTGATGTCCTTGATGCGAACGGCGGCTTCGGCGGAGAGAGACGACAACAGTAGCGCGAAACCGATCAGGAAAGCACGCATCAGCTGGCGCCGACGTGGACGCTACCGTCCGGAGCCACCGTGCCGCCGAGCGTGATGCCGCTTTCGAGGTTGCGGACGGTCACGAAGTCGCCTGCGCCTCCTGCCTGCAGAGCTGACGCGTAAGTCGAAATGAGCAGGCCATCTTCCTGAAAAACTAGGCGGACCCGCGTTCCGATCGCCACGAGCCTCGGCTCGGCGACCGCTGCGGTGGCGATCGGCTGACCTGGCAGGAGGGTGCGCCGCGCAACCTTGCCGAGCAGCATCGTTCGGTTCGTGGCGAAAGGCGCCGAACCAATCGCGTCGGGGAAATCCGCCTCGGTCAGCATCTGGTCGCGGATGATATCGCCGGGATAGATCGTGAGGGCCGGAACGGGTCTACGCTCTGCCGCGTCGGCCGGGGTCACCACCGACACTGCGAACAAAAGAGCGCCGAGCCTCGCAAACGCGATCCGTCGCATCATTGGCCTCCAACCTTCGACATCATCACGGATCAGCGGATACCTTTGGCGAGCGTCTCGCCCATCTGATCGGCCGCCTGAATGACTTTCGAATTCATTTCGTAGGCACGCTGCGCCGAGATCAGGTCCGTGATTTCTTTCACCGGATCGACGTTCGAGCTCTCGAGATAGTTTTGCGTCAGCGTACCGAAGCCCGGATCTCCTGGGACGCCGACGACCGGCGTGCCCGATGCAGCGGACTCTTTGAACAGATTGCCGCCCAGAGCCGTCAGTCCGGCATCGTTCGCGAACGTCGCGATGGTGATCTGGCCGATCTGGACGGGCGCGGTCTGGGTCGCGATGGTCGCCGTGACAATCCCGGACTGGCTGATCGTGACGGCCGTCGTGTTCTGGGGGATGACGATGGGCGGCGTCACTTGGCTGCCGTCCAGGGTCACAAGCTGGCCTTGGGCGTTGGTATTGAAAGCGCCGGCTCGCGTATAGGAAATATTGCCGCTCGAGTCCGTGATCTGGAACCAGCCGCGCCCCGTAATTCCGAGATCGAACTGGTTGCCCGTCTGCGTCAGGGCGCCTTGGATCTGCAACGTTCTGATCGCCGCCGTCCTGACACCCAAGCCGAGCTGTGCGCCTTCCGGTATCGTCCCCTGGCTGCCGCGGTTCGAGACGCCCTGCAGGCGTTGCGTCTCGTACAAAAGATCGGTGAACTCGGCGCGCGCGCGCTTGAAACCCGTCGTGTTGATGTTCGCGATGTTGTTGGCGATCACCTCGACGTTGGTGTTCTGCGCATTCATGCCGGTCGCGGCGATGGTGAGGGCTCGCATGTTCTATCGCCTTCAGATCGCCATACGACTGACGTCCTGAAACGCAGCGACTGTTTTGTCTCGAACGGCGAGAACGGTCTGCAGCGACTCCTGCGCTTTGATGACCGCTTCGACGACGGATTGCGTCGTCGCGTTGCCTTGGATGCCGGCGATGGACATCGACTCCGACGTCTTCAGGCTGTCGACCGTATCCTTCGAGAAAGAGGCGAGAACCGACGAAAAGCTGTTGCCCGCACCGGTCGCCGCCGTAGCGGACGCGGGGGCCGGCTGGCTCGGCCCGAGCAGGGACGAGAGAGCCGAGGTGACGAGCGGAAGCGCGGCTATCATAACTATCCCTTGAGGAGATCGATGGTCATCGAGATCAGGTCGCGAGACTGCTTCACCACCTGCAAGTTGGCTTCGTAGGCGCGATTGGCTTCGCGCATGTCCGCCATTTCCAAAATAAGGTTAACATTGGGAAGCTTTACAAACCCTTTATCGTCGGCTGCCGGATTGCCGGGATCGAGCTCGACCTGGAAGGGCGCCTTGTCGGTTCCCACCGACGCGACGCGGACGACGTTGGCCTGCGAGGCCTCGTCGATCGCGTTCTCGAAGGTGATCGTCTTGCGTCGGTAGGGATCCGCACCAGGAGCCTGCCCGGTCGATCGCGCGTTCGCGATGTTTTCCGAACCGATCCTCATCCGCGCCGAGTTGGCGGACAGGCCGGAACCGGCGATCTTCATGGCGGACTGAAGCGGATCGACCATGCGACTTATCCCTTCAGGCTAGCCATCAGAAGACTGTGAAAGTTCTTCAAGATGTTGGTCGTCAAAGCGTAATCTCGGTTGATCTCGCCGACCTTGCTCATTTCCGACTCGAGACCGACCGAGTTGCCGCTCTCGGAGACGTCGAGGTTGTCGCCCTGCTCGACGACGCTGCTGCCGATCTCGCCCGCTCCACTCGGCTGCAGGTGGCTGCCGTTCGTAGAGGCCAGAGTCAGTTCGGTGTGCGCGAGGGTATCCTGGAAGGCGGCGACGTCTCGCGTACGATAACCGGGCGTGTTGGCGTTCGCGATGTTGGCGGCGACGGTCTCCTGACGCGCGGCAAGCCAAGCGGTCTTTCGCGACGCGAGGCCGAGTAGATAAACGGGCTCCATGGCAAAACTCTTCGAGTGCGCTCGTGAGCTTCGCGGATCGACCTTGCCTGAGGCTGTCCCGGCTAAAACACCTTGGGCTAGACGCAGAGCCGTCCTTTGATGTGATCGGCGACCCGTAGCGCGTTGGCGATGATCGTCAGCGTCGGATTGACCGCTCCGATCGAGGGAAAGAAGCTCGCGTCCGTGACGTACAGGTTGTCGAGTTCATGGGCCTTGCAGTCGAGGTTCAGGACCGAGGTCGCCTGGTCGGTTCCGAAGCGGCAGGTGCCGGCCTGGTGCGCCGTCCCGTTCAGCGGGATGCCCTTGCCGAGGTAAAGACTGCGCTCGAGCATCGCGGGATGGGCCCCGGCGCCTTTCATCAGCTGCTCCAGCTTGCGCTTCAGCTCCTGTGCCGGCTTGTCGTTGGTGTTGGTCACGTCAAGGAACACGCGGTCGCCGTCGTAGCGGATGCGGTTCTCGGGTAACGGAATGTCCTCGGTCTGTAGCCAGAAATCCATCGAGTGCTCGGCCATCTTCTCGAACGGCATGTCGGGGAGGAACGACAGCCAGCCGGGCACGGCCTCGCCCCGGATCTGCTCGCCGTGCGAGGTTGCGCACATCTGGATGAGGCCGAGCGGATAATCGTGGTCGGGCGATCCGAAGTAGTAGTCGCTGACGGCCAGCGTCTTCTGGAAGACCGTGTGGTTGGGCTCCCGCATCAGCGCCATCAGCACGCTCATGGTGTGACGCATGTAGTTGCGGCCGACGAGATCCGAGCCGTTGGCAAGGCCCTTGGGATGCTTGTCGCTCGCCGAGCGCAGCAGCAGCAGGGCGGAGCTGAGGGCACCGCACGCCACCACCACGATGTCGGCACTGTAGGTTTCCGGCTGGCCGTGGCGCGTGACATGAACGGTCCGCACGGAGCGCCCCGATGCGTCGGTTTCGAGACGCTCGACGTAGGCGTTGGTCAGTAGTGTGAAATTCGAGTGCAGCTTGCGGGTGGGGTCGACGCAGATCACCTGTGCGTCGGCCTTGGCGTTCAGCAGGCACGGAAACCCGTCGAAAGCGTCGCAGCGTATGCACGGGCTGGTCGGCTCGACCTTGCCGTCCGTCTCGTCCAACAGGATGCCGAGCGGCAGGTGGAAGGGATGCACGCCCTGCTTCTCCCAGCGATCGGCAAGGTCCTGGATCTTGGGCTCGTGCGACACCGCCGCGTAGGCGTAGGGCGTCGACGACCATGGCTCGTTGGGATCCTCGCCGCGCTGCCCGTGAACGTGGAACAGCCGCTCTGCTTCGCCGTAGTACGGCTCGAACACGTCGTAGCCGAGCGGCCAGCCTGGCGAGATGCCGTCATGGGTGCGGAACTCGCGAAAATCGCGCTCGCGCAACCGGAGCAGGGCGGCGCCGTAGACTTTCGAATTACCACCGACGAAATAGTGCAGGCCGGGATGGAAGCTGTCGCCGTTGTGGCCATACCAGGTCTCGGGTGCCTGATATTTGCCGTCGACGAAGACGGTTTTCGAATCCCAGTTCTCGGTGCCGCGGGGCAGGTAGTCGCCGCGTTCGATCATGAGAATGCGCTTGCCCGTCGGGGCAAGCTTCTGGGCCAGCGAGGCGCCGCCCGGACCGCTGCCGATCACGATGAGGTCGTAGTGCGTGTCTGCACTCACGGCGGTTTCCTTCCCCCTATTGGAAGCGCCCGGGCCGGTCGACCGTCGGTATCACGTCGAGGCCGGTGACGATCATCGTGCAGGGTTCGGTGCCGACCGTCCCGGACAGGTGGCCCTTGCGGCCGTCGCGCTCGCGCGTGCCCTGGTCTTCGCCCATCATCAACTCGCCCGGCCCCATCTCGACGCGGTGCCCGTCCATGGTCTCGACGAACCAGCGCCCGGACAGGATCGCGATCCACTGCGGCCTGGGATTTTCATGCCATTCACCGATCCAGCCGACCGGCAGGACGGTAAAGGTCACGCCGGCAAGGCTCGGCTCCATCTTGTCGTTCCACTGCGGCGCGACGCCGGGCCCGATGCCCTGCAGCTCGAACCGGGTGAGCTCGCATCGCTTCTGCTCGCTCATGCCATCGGCGTTGGTGAAAACGTGCCAGTACGTCATGGTCGGAGCGGGTCCGGAATCGGCCATACGACGTCCTTTGCTACGATCCGTGCGGAACGACCGATGGCCGGTCTGAGCAGCGCGGTATCGACCGCCCGCAGTCGGACGATCCTGTTAGGTCGTCGCCGTGCTTTGCGAAATAAGGTGGTAGATCAACAGGAGAACCACGGCGCCGACCACGCCGCTCAGCAGGCTCACGCCTTCGCCGCCCCCGGCCCAGCCGGCTTTCTCGGCAATGAAGTTCGCGACGATCGAGCCGACGACGCCAAGAATCGTCGTGAGGATGAAACCGCTCGGATTGTTCGGGCCGGGGATGATGAAACGAGCGATGAGGCCCGCGATAAATCCGATGATGATGACGTAGATATAATGCATGGACGTGTCTCGCGTGCCTGAAGCTTGAACGCTGCGCTTGCGCCCGCGGTTCAGGCTATCACGCGCTTTTCGCCGTCGCTCGTGCCAAAGGGAACGGGGCCTTGGCCATTGAGCGCCTCGACCGTCCCTGCGACAGCCTCCGCCCCCGACAGACCGACGATCCGGGCGGCACCCGGAGCGAGGTGGAAATAATTGTCCGACGCCAGGTCCGAAGCGCACAGGATGCGCACGGATTGCGCGAGCCGGCGCGTGGTCAGCCTGAGCTGCCACCGGGTCGGTTCTCCCTCGAGCGTCGCAGCAAGCCCGAGATCGTACCGGGCGTGGCCCCGGCCGAGTGGAAAATGGAAGGCTTCCGCGACCAAGTCGCCGCTCGCGACGTCGTTTAGGCTCGCGACGGTGACGTCATGCGCCGGCTCGCCGAACCGGAATGCGTAGGTCGTGTCGAAGAAGCCGCCCCAGAGCGTCGAGGCGGCAAGCGCCACCGTCCGATGAGGCTCCAGCGATAGGTCCGTGGTCGCCTTCATCACCGTCGTTTCGCCCTCGCTTAGGCAGGTCAGCGTCAGCCTGACATGTCGCGGCGCGGCCGTATCGTTGATGACGCTGATCTGGAGGCCGTTGAGGTTCTCGTCCGTCAGGACGACGTTGACCGGGCGAAACGCTCGTTTCAGTCCCCAGTAGGCGGGTTTCGGCGCGTTGCGCGCGTCGATCACGCCCCAGCCGGCGCCATCGAAAACGTCGCGCAGGAACCAGACGAGCGCGCCACGCGTCGCCGAGCCCGCGCGCCGCCATTCCGCGTAGGTCGCTTCCATGACCTCGGCGCTCGTGGCGCGGGCGAAGAGCAGGAAGCGCTCGGGATCGTCGCGCCGCAGGCGCGCAACGTCCACGCCATACAGCGACTCGGTGTAATGGTTGCGAATGCCCTCGAAGGCCCAGCTCGCGGCGACGTCGTGCGGCCCGCGCTCGACGAAGTCAGGATGGACGATCGTCGGCGCGTCGGGCTCGAGCACGAGGGGCGCGACATCCGGCACGTTGGCGAAGCCGAGACTTTCGGCGCTAAAGCGGACGTGGGCGCGGCGCGCCTCTTCGATCGGACGACGGTGGGCGCTGACGCCGTAGTAATGGCTGATGCCTTGGTGCGCGACGAAGGGCAGGTCGCCGCCCCAGGGCGAGTGCGGCGTGTAGGGCACGTCGGGCCGCAGCGCGGCGGTGATCTCGGGCAGCAGCGTGTCGAAGATGGCGTTGCTCCACAACGTGGCCGGCATGCCGAGCATCGCCGCCTGCTGCGCCACCTCGCTCGCGCCGCAGAGC
>CAXTFG010000022.1:0-28582 GCA_964243415.1 uncultured Beijerinckiaceae bacterium
AAGGCGATCCTCGTCGACGACCTCGGCGCGCCGGCCTCGAGCGTCGTCAATGCCGTGCCGACGCCGGACTTCGGCGGCGGTCACCCCGACCCCAACCTCGTCCATTGCAAGGACCTGTTCGACCTGATGATGGGGCCGGACGCGCCCGATCTCGGCGCGGCGTCCGACGGCGACGGCGACCGCAACCTCATCATCGGCCGCGGCCAGTTCGTGACGCCGTCGGACAGCCTCGCCCTGCTCGCCGCCAACGCCCATCTCGCGCCAGGCTACGAGGAGGGTATCTCCGGCATCGCGCGGTCGATGCCGACATCGGGCGCCGCCGACCGCGTGGCGGGCAAGCTCGGAATCGGCATGTACGAGACGCCGACCGGCTGGAAGTTCTTCGGCACCCTGCTCGATGCCGGTCTCGCCACGCTGTGCGGCGAGGAAAGCGCCGGCACCGGCTCGAACCACGTGCGCGAGAAGGACGGCCTTTGGGCCGTGCTGTTCTGGCTCAACATCCTCGCCGCGCGCAAGCAGCCGGTGAAGGACATCGTCGCCGAACACTGGCGGATCTACGGGCGCAACTACTACACCCGGCACGATTATGAGGAGGTCGACAGCGAGGCGGCGAACGGCCTGATGGCGCAGTTGCGCGACAGTCTGGCGTCGCTGCCGGGACGACGCGTCGGCGATGCCGAGGTGAGCGCGGCCGACGATTTCGCCTACACCGACCCCGTTGACGAGGCGACATCGGCGAAGCAGGGCATCCGCGTGTTCTTCACGGACGGTGCGCGGCTCGTGTTCCGCTTGTCGGGCACCGGCACCGCTGGCGCGACGCTGCGCGTCTACATCGAGCGCTTCGAGCCCGACCCGGCGCGGCAGGGCGGCGAAACGCAGGAGGTTCTGGCGTCCCTGATCGCCGCCGCCGACACGCTCGCCGGCATTCGCGAGCGGACCGGCCGCGACGCGCCGAGCGTCGTTACTTAGCCGCGCCAGCGCGGGGGCGACGTGATCCAGCGTCACTCTACTCCGGCTCGACGCAGGCGAATATCCGCGCTTGGAGGCAGGACATGTTCCTCATGATCTTCCGTGACCGTATTTACTCCCAAGCAGATCAGAGATGGCGGCGGGCATGAGCTGGTTCACTCAGATCGTGGAGGACACTTGCGTCGGCATGGAAGTCACAAGCCACGATTCGGCCGGCCTCTCGATCGATCTTCTGATCGCGCTGTTTTCTCTTGATTTGCCGTGAGGGCCATCATTCTTGGATCCGCGGCGGGTGGCGGCGTTCCGCAATGGAACTGCCGCTGTTCCGTCTGCGAGATGGCTCGATCCGGCGACCCGCGTGTCCAGCCGCGGACCCAGTCCAGTATCGCCGTTTCCGTTGACGATGAGCATTGGCTCATCGTTAACGCGTCGCCCGACATCCGGCAGCAGATCGCCGCCACGCCCCGGCTGCATCCGCGCCACGGGTCCCGTCATTCGCCGATCTCGGCCGTTCTGCTGACCAACGGCGACGTCGACCACGTTGCTGGGCTTCTCACGTTGCGCGAGGGCCAGCCCTTCAGGCTTTTTGCGACGGCCACGACGCGCGACTCGGTCGATGCCAACAGGATCTTCGCCGTCGCCAATCCTGACATCGTGCCGAGGCTGTCCGTGCGCATGGACGAGCCCTTCGAGCCGGTCCCTGGCCTCCGCGTCGAGATGTTCGCCGTCCCGGGGAAGGTGCCGCTTTGGCTCGAGGAAGAATTCATGACGATCGGCGATGCGACCGAGACGACGGTCGGCCTCGAAATCACCGCCGCCGGTCGGCGTTTGCTCTATGTTCCGGGCTGCGCCGCGGTGACCGACGCGGTCAAGCGCCGCGTCGAGCGTGCCGACGCATTGCTTTTCGATGGAACGTTGTGGACGGACAACGAGATGATCGATGCCGGGCTCGGTGCCAAAAGCGCGCGGCGTATGGGACACGTGCCAATGTCGGGTGACGGCGGCTCGCTCGAAAGGTTGGGCGACGTCTCCGTCGGGCGCCGCGTGTTCGTTCACATCAACAATACCAATCCCGTCCTCGTCGCCGGCACGAAGGAAAGGGAGGCGGCCACGTCTTCCGGGTGGGAGATCGGCTACGACGGGATGGAGATCGTTCTTGAATAACCTTCTTTCGCCCGAGGAACTCGAGACGCAGCTGCGCGCGATCGGCGCCAGCCGCTACCACAATCTTCATCCGTTCCATAAGCTTCTGCACAATGGCAGGCTGAACAAGCGGCAAGTCCAGGCGTGGGCGCTCAACCGCTTCTATTATCAGGCCATGATCCCGATCAAGGACGCGACCATCCTGGCGCGGATGTCGGACCCGGAGCTGCGCCGCATCTGGCGGCAGCGTATCGTCGATCACGATGGAGAAAACGCAGGCGACGGCGGGATCGAGCGCTGGCTGATGCTGACCGACGGCCTGGGCTTCCCGCGCGACTACGTGACGTCGTTGCAGGGGCTGCTGCCAGCGACCCGCTTTGCCGTTGAGGCCTATGTACACTTCGTGCGCGAGAAACCGTTGCTCGATGCCATCGCGTCCTCGCTTACCGAGTTGTTCGCCCCCAACATCATTTCCGAGCGCGTGTCCGGCATGCTGGCGAACTATGACTTCATCTCCGAGACGACGCTGGCGTATTTCGGCAAGCGATTGACTCAGGCGCCCCGCGACGCCGATTTCGCGCTCGCCTACGTCAAGGAGAACGCGCTGACCGCGAAGGAGCAAGCGGCCGTGCTCGAGGCGCTGCGGTTCAAGTGCAGCGTGCTCTGGGCGCAGCTCGACGCCCTGCATCATGCCTATGTCGAGGACGGACAAATTCCGCCCGGCGCGTGGCAGCCGGGTCAGGTGATGGCCTGATCGCCATGGCGGACATGGACGGATCGAGCGTGCCGAAGCTGCCGCGCGGCGTGCGCCTGCATTTTGATCGCGTCCGCAACGCCCATGTGCTGCTCGCGCCCGAGCGCGCGTTCAACGTCGACGCCCGTGCCGTCGCCGTGCTGGAACTCATCGACGGGCATCGGTCGATCGCCGAAATCGCCGCCGACCTTGCGGGGAGGTACAATGCCGACCACGTGCTGATCCAACGCGACGTCGCCGTCATGATCGGCGATCTCGTCGCGAAAAGGGTGCTGGAGGCATGACCGTTTCGTCCGTCCCCAACCCGATCGGGATCCTGATGGAGCTGACGCACCGCTGTCCGCTCCACTGCCCGTACTGCTCGAATCCGCTCGAACTCGACCGTCGCTCGCAGGAGATGGACACCGCGACCGTCCTGCGCGTGCTCGACGAGGCGGCGGCGCTCGGTGTCCTCCACGTGCATCTCTCCGGCGGCGAGCCGACGGCGCGCCAGGACATCGTCGCCATCACCGCGCAATGCGCGAAGGTGGGGCTTTACTCGAATCTGATCACGTCGGGGGTGGGCCGCGCGCTCGCCGTGCTGCCGGATCTCGCGGCGGCGGGGCTCGATCACGTGCAGCTGTCCCTGCAGGGGGTGGACGGCGTGTCGGCCGACCGGGTCGCGGGCCTCAAGGGTTCGCACGAGATTAAAATGCGCTTCGCCGAGGAGATCGCGCGACAGGGTCTGGCGCTGACGGTGAACGCGGTCATCCATCGCGGCAATATCGGGCAGGTCGAGCAGTTCATCGATCTCGCTGTCCAGCTCGGCGCGCGGCGGCTTGAGATCGCCCACACGCAATATTACGGCTGGGCCTACAAGAACCGCGCGGCGCTGATGCCGACGCGTCCCGAGGTTGACCGGTCAATTCGCATCGTCGAGGCGGCCCGCAAGCGGCTCAGCGGCTCGCTCGTCATCGATTTGGTCGTGCCGGACTATTACGCGCTGCGGCCGAAGGCCTGCGCCGGGGGGTGGGGCCGCAAACTGATCAACGTTTCGCCGGCCGGCAAGGTGTTGCCGTGCCACGCCGCGGAATCGATCCCGGGTCTGGAGTTCTGGTCCGTGCAGGACCATGCGCTCGAAGAGATCTGGCGTCGCTCGCCGGCGTTCAATGCCTATCGTGGCACCGACTGGATGCCGGAACCGTGCCGCAGCTGCGAGCGCAAGGAGATCGATTGGGGCGGCTGCCGTTGCCAAGCCTTGGCTTTGCTTGGCGAGGCCGCCGCGACGGATCCCGCCTGCGGCAAGTCGCCGTTTCACGCGAAGATCGAAGCCTTGGCGACGGCCGAATCCGCCACCGACGCGCCGCCGGACTATACCTACCGCGGGCCGAGTCGGGCCGCTCCGCGCCAAATCGAAGCGGCGTCGACCTGAGCTTGGCGGCGCGGCCTGTCATGCCGTCGCGCGGGCGATAGCGATGGCAACCGCACCGACCTTGTTGGGTAGCACTTCCCCTCGGCCACTCTCGCCGGGAGCTCTTGCTTGCCGACCCTCGGCCGGGGTGGTTACCCGCTAACCCTCCGGTTGGATGACGGCTTGCCATCCCAGCTCGCTTGCTCTCTAACCCGGTCGATCAGGGACAATTTAATGCGATTTGCCGCGCTTTGTTTGAGCTTCGCCCTCGCGGCACCGGTGAGTTGTTTTGCGCAGGCGAGCGATAAATATCGTATCACGCCGGCCGAAAAGGCGGCTTGCACCTATGATGCCACGCGGTTGTGCGCGCAAACCTATCCCGACGAGGATGCGCTTTTCGCGTGCATGAAGCAGTACCACGAATCGCTGAGCGCGACGTGTCGGACCGCTTTCGACGCCGGTCTCAAGCGCCGCAAGCTTTAGGCGCGAGCTGCGCCGAGCGCCGTCCTCTGCCGACCGCCGCCATCGAAATTGTCCGGCGCAACCCACTCCGACAGATGTCGCCTCACCTCGGGCCACTCTTCGTCAATGATGCTGAACCACGCCGTATCGCGGTTACGTCCCTTGGTCACCACGGCCTGACGGAAGATGCCCTCGAACGTAAAGCCGTAACGCCGCGCCGCTCGACGCGACGGCTCGTTGCGGCTGTCGCATTTCCATTCGAGGCGACGATATCCGAGTTCGAAGGCCCTCGTCATCAGGAGGAAAATGGCTTCGGTTCCCGCACGGGTTCGCTTCAGCTTCGGCGCGAAAGCGATGTGACCGATCTCGATGGCGCCGTTGGCCGGGTCCATGCGCATCAACGCCGCCCTTCCGATCGGCTCCCCCGCGACGACGATGGCGAAGTGCAATGGGTCGGGCGAGAGCGCCATTCTGGCGATGGCCTCACGGAATGCCTGCGGATCGCCGGGTGGGTCGTCGGGCAGATAGGTCCAGTCGCGCCCATCGGGTGCCTCGGCGAACGCCTGGAAGAGAGCATCGGCGTGCCGGGCCGGGTCGAGCGGCTCCAACTGGCAGCATCGCCCCTCGATCGTCGCGCGTTCGGGGAGCCGGCGGGTGGTCCAACCCTCGACCGCTGCCCCGACCTGCTGTCCGAACTGGTTAGTTCGTTCCGGCACAGGCTTCATTCGCTGCAGCTTGCACAGCCTTCGACACAGCGATGTTATGCCGAAAGGACGCGATCGCCTCGGCAACGAGGAGGTCGCTCATGGCGGCGTCGGGGTCGAGATCATCCAGCGCGTTCCGCATCGCGGTCTTGTGTTGTTCCAGGGAAGGAATGGTGGGGAAGTCGTAGAAGGCGAGCGCCTGGAGCGGCAGATCCAGCGTTCGCGCGAGTAAGGGCTTCAGGATCTGGCCGCCGCTGAGATCACCGAGATATCTGGCGTACGCGTGGGCGACAAGCCGGGCGTCGCCGGCGGCGGTGGCGACAGTCTGCGCATAGCAACGTGCTTCTGGAAGAACGGGGCCGGCCGTTTCCCAATCGGGTCCCGCGAGGGCCAGGAGGTCGGCGCGCAAGGCGTCGGCGCGTCGGAGCCGACGATCCGCGAAAGGAGCGAAGACGGGCGCGGGGAGGTCCTGACCAGTCGAGGACGCGAGCGCTTTCTCGAGTGCGTCGTACACGGGCAGGAGATTGCGGAGATAAAGCACGTAACCGCCGAGGCGCGCGCGTCCCCGGATCAGGTCGGCGATGAAGCCGCCGCGCTCCGCCTCGCGATGGACGTCGGAGGTGCGCGCCCGCAGGACCGCCGCGAAGCCCGGTCCGGAGTTCGCTTCCGCGTCTTGCGGCGCGAGGTGATGGGGTGCGAGCATGTTCGACATTGGTGTGCCTTACGCGCTCCCGGACGAGCGGTCCATCGGCGCGTCGCGGAGATCGCGCGTGACGCTCCCTCCACAGGCGGCGGCAGAGACGCGTGTGTCTCTGCCGCGTTTGCGAGGCTCGCGCCGTTCGCCGGCGCGGGCACCAAGCTTGTCAGCGCGCCGGCGCAGGCACCGGCGACATCTGGCTTGCGGCCGCAGCTTCCCTGGCGTGCGATCCCTCGAGCCAGTTGAAGCGATCGGTCGACAACAGGATGAAGTGGATCAGCAAAGCCAGGCCGAACAGGAAGGTGAACAGGGCGATCAGCGTCCTGCGCGGATCGAATAACAGCCAAACGCGCCACATGACGTTTTCTCCTTCGGGCTAGGCGAGAGCGGTGAAGACGGTGTGGAGCAGGTCCATCGACGTCTTGTAGCCGTTGGGGCCCGGGATCCAGGGACGCCACAGCCAGACGAGGATGTGCGCCACGATCGCGATCGCCGTGAACACGATGAAGCTCGTGACGAAGATCGAGTGGAACTCGCGCGCCTCCGGCTCTGTCATGCCTGAGATGGAAACGTCGCGGCCTTGTATTTCCGCCATACTACCCTCCTTTGTTGGGCCCCAAAGGAGCCGTCGCCGCGATCATCCTCGCGGCAGGATCATCGGGCGGGATCGCCGCGATAACTCTGCGTCCGAAATCGGACGATTGATGATGGTTCTCAGCCGGCAAAGGCGATCCGAGCGGTCAACCCCGACATTTCCCAAGCCTCGATCAAGAAAGAACGATGTGGTACGGAGCCAATCCAAAAGTTTGGTTTCAGACGATTAGCGATCGCGGCGATCACGAACACCACGAACGAGAGCGAGAAGATCACGTGGAACTGCAGGCGGCTGCGGAGACCGACATTGCGGCGGCCATCGCGGCCCGTGCGGGCGCTCGAAGCTGTGGTGTCGCGGATCGTCGGGCTGTCGCGGTGGAACGACGCTGGTGTCATGGTGACGAACCCCCGGTGGCAAAGGCGAGACGAGAATTTTCGACATGACCGAGCGTCACGCGCGCGTCGCCGCTCTGGTGCGCGACACGTTCGGCGCCATCACGCAGCCGCTTGGCGGCCGAGATCCGCACGAGCACCGGCTGTGCTTCGACCAGCGTTTCGAGCGCGGCCCGGGCATCGTCGTCCCAGGAGATCTGAAGGGTGGTCTCGCCGGCGAGCCGCGACGGCGTCGCCTCGACCTTGTCCATCGTCGATGCCAGCGGGATGATGTGGAAGAGCGCGTCGAAGAGCGCGTTGCAGACCTCCTGGACAAGCCAGGTCGCACCGGAATAGCCCATGACCGGCGTCCCCGTATGGCGACGGACGATCGCGCCCGGGAACGATAGCGGGATGTAGGTCGACCGCGCGCCGGCTTCGGCGAGGTACATGCGTTCGTTGAAGCTGCCAAAGAGCACGAGCGGCGCCTTCGAGTGGCAGAGCTCGCGCACGGTATCGTTGTCCGGCTTCACGCCAGGCCTGCGCGCGACTGAGAAGCTGCACGGCAATCCCATCTCGTCTTCGAGGAAGTGCCTCACGCCCCGTGAATAGGTCTCCGTCGCAACGATCGCGAAACTCGCGGTGGCGAAGAAGTCCTGCGTCACCGAGCGCCACAGATCCCAAAGCGGCTTGATCGTCGTGTGCTTCTCGCGCTCGATGAACGGCTCGGGGTCGAGATCGAGCAGACCGCCGAGGGTGCGCAGGAAGGCCGTCGTCGAATGGAGGCCGATCGGCGCCTGCAGATAAGGCCTGTCGAGCTGCTCGCACAGCAGCCTGCCGAATTCACGGTACAGGCAGACGTTGACCTCGCCGTCGAGCAGTCGCCCGACGTCCGCCACGTGGCTGCCGAGCGGGAAGGTCATGTTCACCTCCGCGCCGATGCCTTCGACAAGGCGACGGATCTCATGGAGGTCGGAAGCCATGTTGAACGTGCCGTAGATCGGCCCGATGATGTTGACCCGCGGCTTCGCGCCTTCCTTGCGCGGCTTCGGCGCCGGCCGCTTCTTCGGCCCGAACTCGGTCCACAGCCAGTTGATCGCGCGATCGGCCGCTTGCCACTGGTCCTCGTCGATCGTGCGCGGCAGGAAACGCTTGATGTTGGTGCCTTCCGGCGTGACTCCGCCGCCGATCATTTCGGCGATCGAGCCGGTGACGACGACGGCCGGGAGCGCGGGGTCGAGCACCTTGTGAGCGCGCCGCATGGCGCCTTCGGTGCCGGTCTTGCCAAGCTCTTCTTCGGAGAGCCCGGTCACGACGATCGGCAGCTCGTGCGGAGGCAAACCATCCGTATAGTGCAGGACCGCCGTCACCGGCAGATTTTCGCAGCCGACGGGCCCGTCGATGACGACCTGCAGACCCTTGATCGCGGTGAAAGCGTAGACAGCGCCCCAATAGCCGCCGGCGCGGTCGTGGTCGAGGACGAGCATCAGACGGCCTCCTCGACATTGCGGCGCTTGGCCTGGATATCGAGCGCCTTCTTGTACTTCGCCCGGAAGTCCGGCCGGTCGATCGGCGTGTCGGTCCAAACGCCGCCGGCATCGCCCGCGCCGACCCCGTCGAAAAAGGCGCGCATGGCGTCGAAGCGCGGCTTGGAGGCGATCGCGGCATTGACGACCTGCGCGAGCGAGCCCGCCCCCGCCGGGCCAAACAGCGGCCGCGCCGAGATCAGGTTGGTGAAGTACAGCGCCGGAATGCCCTTGGCCTTGGCCTTCTGAACGACCGGCGTGGTACCGATGGCAAGGTCGGGGTCGAACGCCTCCATCGCCATGACGTCCTGCTCCAGCGAGGCACGGAAGGTCACCGGGATGCCGCGGGCCTCGAGCCATTCGCGGTCGGGGTCCGACCAGCGCGTGCGCGGGCAGGCGGTTCCGACGTAACAGACGTCTGCGCCGCTCTCGGCCAGCAGCCGCGCGACCAGGAGCTCCGATCCCTCGTAGCCGGAAACGGTGATCCGGCCGCGAATCGGCTTGGCGGCGAGCGCACCCGCGATGGCGGGCAGAAAACGGTTCTTCGCCGCGTCGATGCGATCCTGCGAAACGCCGCAGCTTCGTCCGATGGCATCGAGCCAAGCCGCGGTCCCGTCGACCCCGACCGGCCCCGACCCGACAATGGGGCGCCCGGCCGCCTCGAACTCGCGGATCGAGGCGGTGTAGAACGGATGCACCGCAGCGACCACGGCGCAGTCGAGCGCGGCATAGAGCTCGCGCCATTCGCGCGTCGGGACGACGGGGCCGGCACAAAGACCGAGCGGCTCCAGCATGGCGCCGATCCCGATGGGGTCGGCCGGGAACATTTCCCCGAGGAGGGCGACGGACGGGCGCGTCGGGCGCCCCTGCGTCGGAGCGGCGACGGGGCCATCCTCGGCCTCCGACCGCGCGTAGGCCAGCATGGCGCCGGCGAGCACGTCCTTGGCCTCGGCGTGGGTCGGAATGCCGAAGCCCGGCACGTCGATGCCGATGATGCGGACGCCGTTGATCGCCTTCGGCAGCAGCCGCAAAGGCACACCGGACGCAGTCGGCACACACAGGTTGGTGACCACGATGGCGTCGTAGTCGGCCGGATCGGCCAGCTTGTAGACGGCCTCGCGGATGTCCTCGAACAGCTTGCCCGTGACGAGCGTCTCGGAGTTGAAGGGAACGTAGCCGACCGAGCGCTTCGCGCCGTAGAAATGCGAGGTGAAAGTCAGGCCGTACACGCAGCAGGCCGAGCCCGACAGCACGGTCGCGGTACGCTTCATGCGCAGGCCGACGCGAAGCGAGCCGAAGGCCGGGCACATGCTTTGGGGCTGGTCGTGCGGCCCCTGCGGATAGTCTTGCGCGTAGCGTTCGAGCACCTCCGACTTGCCGGCGGCGGCTGCCGCCCGGCGCAGCTCGGCCGCGCCGCCATGGCAACCGGAGCCGGAGACCGGCTCGTCGTCCGGCGGCGGTGCGCCAGCGGTCTGAGGAGCCTCGTAATCCATCATGCCGCTCACACCGCGTCGTACACGACTTCGAGGGACGGTTTCACCAGGTCGGCACGACCGCACATGTCTTCCATCGTCGCCGGCACCAGCACGACGTCGCGCCCGACGCTATCGGCGGAGAACAGGTTCAGCAAACCATCCTGCGACAAAGGTTTGGGACGCACCGGCGGCGCATCGGCGACGTTCTGCGCGAGATCCTCGAAGACCGAGGCCCAACGATTGCCAGGCGTCCCGATGATCTCATAGTTCGCGCTCTTCTTGCGGATGTCGTCGTCGGCCGGGATTGCCGCGAGCACGGGAATGCCGGCCGCCTCCGAGAAGGCCTGCGCCTCGCCGGTGCCATCGTCCTTGTTGATCACCATGCCGGCGACGCCGACGTTGCCGCCGAGCTTGCGGAAATATTCCACCGCCGAGCAGACGTTGTTGGCGACGTAGAGCGACTGCAGGTCGTTGGAGGCGACGACGATGACCTTCTGGCACATGTCGCGCGCGATCGGCAGGCCGAAGCCGCCGCACACGACGTCGCCGAGGAAGTCGAGCAGGACGAAATCAAACCCCCACTCGTGGAACCCGAGCTTCTCCAGAAGCTCGAAGCCGTGGATGATGCCGCGACCGCCACAGCCGCGCCCGACCTCCGGACCGCCGAGCTCCATGGCGAAGACGCCGTCGCGCTTGAAGCAGACGTCGGAAACGGTGATTTCCGCCCCGGCCGCCTTCACCCTCGCGGAGGTCTCGATGATGGTCGGGCACGCTTTGCCACCAAACAGCAGCGAGGTGGTGTCGCTCTTCGGGTCGCAGCCGATCAGCAGCACCTTCTTGCCCTGCTGCGCCATCATGTAGCTGAGGTTGGCGAGGGTGAAGCTCTTGCCGATGCCGCCCTTGCCGTAGATCGCGATGATCTGGGTTTCCTTGCGCGCCATCACCTCATCCTCGGGGGCGGCGTCGGGCGCATCGATCGGATGGGCGTCTTTCGTGGCTACCGGTGCGAAAGCGTTCAATGCATCGCCCTCCAATCGAGTACCATTTTCAAGCAGGACGCATCGTCGAACGCGGTCGCATAAGCGTCCGCAGCGTCTGTCGCCGCAGCCCGGTGGGTCAGCAGATCGTCGAGAAACAGAACGCCCTCGTCGGCGAGCCGTCCGACCATCTCGAGATCGCCCCGTTGCCATTGCGCGGCGATCCGCAATCGGGCTTCGCGCATGAAGGCCGGTGGGAAGGCAAACGATAGCGGCTCCTTGTAGAAGCCGGCAAGCACGATCTCGCCGCCCGGCGCGAGGCGGGTGATGAGCCGATCGAGGATCAAGGGATCGCCGCTCACGTCGGTAATCACCCGGTAGTCGCGTCGTTCGTCGTCGTCGGGATGCACCACCCGATAATCGGCGGCGCCCTCCATGCGGCGCGCGTCCGTCTCCCAGACGGTCGGCGGCGGTGCTCCCATCGCGATCACGATGCGGGCGAGCAGGCGGCCCAGAACGCCATGGCCGACGATCAGGTCGGGCGGGGTTGTCCCAGGGGCCGAGAAGGTGTGATAGGCCGTGGCCGCCAGCGCGAGCAGCACCGCGCTTTCGCCCAGCGTCGACGTGATGGGAAGAACGCGCGCGGCTGGCACGACGAGGTGCGAGGCGGCGGCTCCGAAGAGGCCGCGGGCGCCCTCGAAGCACTGCGCGCCCGGCACGAAGACTTGCTGCCCGACGTGAAAGGTTTGGGCTGCATCGGTCGTCACGACGCGGCCGACGGCTTCGTAACCCGGTACGAGCGGATAGCCCATCCCGGGGAAGCTCGGCATGGTGCCCTCGTAAAGCAGGCGCTCCGTTCCCGTCGAGATCGCACTCCAGTCGACCGCGACGGAGAGGTCGGCGGGGCCGACGGCGCTGAGGCCGAGCGAGCGCAGGCCGATCTGCTTGGGTTCGCCGAGGACGATGGCTGAGGTTTGCACGGTCGCTCCATGAGCACTGTTGTCAACCTAACGTGACACTACCGCTTGTCAATGCTGTCTTACGCCGGGCGCTTTCGCGCGATGATCAGGCTGCTCAGCATCGGGCGCGCCGTTGTGATGGCGCGCACGTCGACGAACCCTGCCCCACGCAGGCGCCGGCTCAGTTCGGCGGAGGATCTCGGTCGTCCCCGCTGCATGGCGAGCAGGTACATGGCGAAATAGCTGCCGACCTTTTCGGCGCCGGGCGTGTCCGCCATCGGCTCGGCCAGGAGCAGGCTCCCGTTCATGGGAAGAGCGAGGCAGATCTTCGCGAGCAGCGAGTCGAGCGCGTCGTCGTCGAGATCATGCGCCACGCGCACGAGCGAGACCATGTCGGCGCCTGACGGCAGCGGGTCGCGCTTGAAGTCGCCGCCGATGATGCGGGCGCGCGCGCCGAGCCGTTCCTCGGCGAAGCGCGCCTCCGCCAGCTTTGCGACCGCCGGCAGATCGAAGAGCATGACTTGGAGATCGCGATGCCGTCGCGCGGCGGCGGCGAGGAAGTCCCCGGCGCCCCCGCCGACGTCGAGCAGGCAGGAGCACTCGCCAACGGGGTAGGCGTCCAGCACGTCGTCGGCGACGAGGGTCAGCGACGACGACATCAGCCGGCTGTAAGTCGCGATCTCCTCGCGCGGCAGCGACGCCGGCGCGTCCGCCGTGGCGTAGGGCCAGAAGCGGGACAGTTCGGTTGCGGCGGTCTCGCCGCGGAGCAGCCCGACGGGGTCGGCGAGGTCGCGATAGAGCATGCGATGGTGCGCGACCATCGCCCCGATGGCCGGATTGCCGAGCAGAGCCGCGCCGTCCATCCCGAGCCCGTAGGCGTCGCCGCCGCGTCGCTCGACCAGCCCGAGCGGCGCGGCAGCTGCGAGCAGGCGCCGCATCGCGTCCGGCGGTAGACCGCAGAGCGTGGCGAGGGTCGAAGCCGACATCGGGCCGCGTGCCAACTTCTCGAGCAGCCGCAACTCGACGCAGGCGAACAGGATCTGCGCGTAGACGAATCCGGCACAGATATCGAAGAGGTTGCCGGCGCGTTTCGTCGCGATGCGCCGGGTGAGCGGGAACCGCGCGGCCCAGCGCTGGAAACGTTGGTCTCCTACCAGTCTGTTGCGTGCCGCATACCAGCGGTCTCGCCAGCCGGGCATCCGTGACAGGCTCGGGCGTAGAGGCGACGGCGTCGAAGGCGCTGCGTCGAGTGTCATCCGCCTTACGCGGCCGTGCGCATCGCGGCGACGTTCCGCGGCACGAGGCGCTGCGCTTCGGACAGAACGAGCGCCTTGAGGTCTGCCTCGCCCGGACAGGCCGGGATCGACGCCACCGCTTGTCGCACCAGGCCTTCCAGGCGCGCCATGGCACCGTCGATGCCGAGTTCGACCACGGCATTCGGCCGTCCCAACGCGGCGTCGCGCCCGATCGGCTTGCCGATCTCGGCTGCCGTGCCGCAAGCGTCCCCGATGTCATCGGCCGCCTGATAGGCCTCGCCAAGCGTCTCGCCGAGCCTGCGCCAGGGTTCCGCCTCGCAGCCGGCCGCCGCCGCGCCGGCAATCGCCGCGGCGCCGAACAATGCGCCAGTCTTGGCGCGGTGGTAATGCCGCAAGTCGATGACGTCCTCGCATTCCCAGGCCTGCCCGGCGATGATGCCGGACGGCGCACCGACCGCTCGCGACAGCGTCATGACGAGAAGCGCCAATGTGCCCGGCGCATGAGCGAGGAGGCCGAGCGTCTGGAAAGCGAGCAGGATGAGCGCGTCGCCGGCAAGCACGGCCAAAGGTTCGCCGAAGGCCTTGTGCACGCTGGGCACGCCGCGCCGGGTGTCGGCATCGTCGAAACAGGGCAGGTCGTCGTGCACCAGGGAAGCGCAATGCATGAACTCGACGGCACACGCGGCTGCGTCGGTGACGGCGGGGTCTGGCTCGCCGCAGGCGGCCGCGACGGCCAGAGTCAATCGAGCGCGGACGCGGGCGCCGGCGGGAAAGACGGCGTGGTGCATGGCTGCAAGCAGCCGTGGTGGGCAGGAGGGGACCGCCACCGTGGCCAGGGCGGTTTGTAGTGCCAGCTCGATCCGTTCGCTCGGCATCGCAGTCCTCAGGTTGACGCGTCCTGTCCCCTTTGTCAGGCTACGTTGTCAAACAGGAGTGTCAAGTAAAATGGACGCTGGTCGAGAGACGGAGGCATGACCTCACCGAAGGTCGTCGTCGTCGGGGCCGGCATGGGCGGTCTTGCGGCAGGTCTCGACCTCGCGCGGCAAGGATGCGCCGTGACCATCGTCGACAAGGAAGCGGCGCCGGGCGGCAAGATGCGGCAGCTCGACGTCGGGGGAGCGCTCGTCGACGCCGGGCCGACCGTGCTGACCATGCGCTGGATCTTCGACGAGCTCTTCGCCGACGCCGGCACCTCGCTCGATGCTCATCTCCGGCTGGAGCGCGCCGCCGTCCTCGCGCGCCATGCCTGGAGCGGGTCGGAGACAATCGATCTTTTCGCCGATCTCGAGCGCACGGTCGAGGCGATCGGGCAGTTCGCGGGACGGGCCGAAGCGGACGGCTACCGCTCGTTCTGCGCACGAGCGCAAGCGATGTTCGAGACGTTGGACCGGCCGTTCATCCGCCGGCAGCGGCCGCGCCTCGACCAACTGGTCGCTTCCTACGGCCTGTTCGGCATGGGCCGTCTGCGCCAGATCAGCCCGTTCGACACGCTCGCCAAGGCGCTCGGCCAGCATTTTCGCGATCCCCGCCTGATCCAGCTCTTCGGTCGGTATGCCACCTATTGCGGGTCGTCCCCCTATCTCGCGCCGGCGACGCTGATGCTAGTCGCGCATGTCGAGCGTGTCGGCGTGTGGATGGTCGAGGGCGGGATGCACGCGCTTGCGGCCGCCGTCGCCGGTCTGGCCGCACGCCAGGGTGCAGCCTTGCGGTTCAACACCGCGGTCTGTCGCGTGGAACGGTCGCGCGGCGCCGTTGACGGCGTCGTGCTCGAGAGCGGCGAGCGCCTGCCGGCGGATGCCGTCGTCATCAATGCCGATGCCGCCGCAGTGGGTGCCGGGCTGTTCGGGGACGAGTTTGCCGGCGCGGTGCCGCGCGCCCGAAGCCGCTCGTTGTCCGCGGTGACCTTCGCCATGCGAGCCCAAGCGAGCGGTTTTCCGCTCGTGCGGCACAACGTCTTCTTTTCGCGCGACTATCCCGACGAGTTCGCGTCGATCTTCAAGCGGGGCCACGCGCCTGCGGAGCCGACCGTCTACATCTGTGCCCAGGACAGAGCTGACCATGACGCGCCACATATCGGGCCGGAACGGCTCTTGTGCCTCGTCAATGCGCCCGCCGTCGGCGACGCCGGCGGCTTCACCCCAGAGGAGACGGCCCAGTGCGAGGATCGGATGCGAGCGGTGCTGGAGCGCTGCGGCCTCTCGCTGGAGAGCCGTGCGACGATCGCGACGACTCCCGGCGAATTCGAGCGGCTGTTTCCGGCGACCGGGGGCGCGCTATACGGCCCGGCGTCGCACGGATGGCAGGCCTCCTTCCAACGGGCCGGAGCGCGGACCAAAGTGCCGGGGCTGTATCTGGCGGGCGGGAGCGTGCATCCGGGGCCGGGCGTGCCGATGGCGGCGATGTCGGGCCGTTTGGCGGCGGCGGCGCTCCTCGCGGACCACGCTTCGACATCACCGTTGCGCAGAACGGCTACGCCTGGTGGTACGTCGACGCGCTGAGCGCCGACGGCGTGCACGGGCTGACCATCATCGCCTTCATCGGGAGCGTCTTCTCGCCGTACTACGCCTGGGCGCGGTCCCACGGCCGAGGCGATCCGGCGAACCATGTGGCGTTCAATGTCGCTCTCGACGGCGTGCCGAAACGCTGGGCGATGACCGAGCGCGGGCGCGGCAGCCTGCGCCGCGACGAACGCCACATTGCGATCGGTGCCAGTGCTATGGCGTGGGACGGAGCCGCGCTGACCATCACCGTCGACGAGACCACCGTCCCGTTTCCCTCGCCTCTGCGGGGGCGGGTCGTGGTCCGGCCGCGCGTCTATGGAACACGCCGGTTCGATCTCGATTCGGCCGGGCGTCATCGCTGGCAGCCAATCGGGCCGCTCAGCGACATATCGGTCGAATTCGAGCAGCCCGGCCTGCGTTGGGAGGGTTCAGGCTATTTCGACACCAACGATGGCGACGAGCCGCTCGAGGCCGCGTTCCGCTCATGGACATGGTCTCGCTTCGACGTCGGCGAGGGCGCGCGTATCTTCTACGACGTGATCGATCGATCGGGCGACGAGCGCAAACTCTCGCTGGCTGTTACGAAAGACGGCGTGTCGCGCGGGAAGGCGCTTTCGTCTGGCGCGTTGCCGCCGACGGTTTGGGGCATAGCTCGGGCCGCACCCTGCGATGCCGGTGCAGTGCCACGTCTCGTCCGGACGATGGAGAACGCGCCGTTCTACGCGCGCTCGAGCCTCCGCAGCAGCATCGACGGCGCCGACGTGAATGGCGTGCACGAGAGCCTGTCGCTGACGCGGGCCGTGTCGCCCGCAGTGCGGCTGATGCTACCCTTTAAGATGTTCCGGCGTGGAGCCGCCGCGGACCGCGGTGTGCGCGGATGAGTCGCCTTCGATGACGCTCTTGGCGCTGTCGCGGTTTTCCTTACCGCGAAGGAACCAGCCGAAATGAATGACGGAGATGGCGAGCAGGCCACCAAGCGTCATGACGAGAAGGGCGAGGATCAGGTAATTTGAATCCATCGGCTGCGTTCCTGCGCTGGAGGAAGGTCAAACCGTCCAATGCATCTGCTCGCGATCCGATCCAACGGAGTGTCGTGTTTCTCTCCGACAAAGGGCGGAGTCACTTCCTCTCCTTCGTGTCGCCGGTCGGCTTTGTGTCGGACGCCTTGCGGATATCGCGCCGCACACTCCGCAGCTCGTACAGCCCCAAGCCGAGCACGATGGCGAAGACGAGGATGAGTTCGACGAGCCCGAAATAGCCGCTCATGCGGCTTCCGACCGATCGAACGTGCTCAGAAGCCGCCGCCGCTGCTCGATCCGATCGAACAGGTCCAGCACCCAGCCGACCTGATGCCCGATCGAGAGCCGCCGTTGGTGCTGGTGCGGTGTGACGCCGTCGATCAGAAAGGTCATTGCCGACAGGTCGCCAGGAGTAACGGCGTTCTGCGACAGACGCGGACGTGGCAATGTCGCCGACAACACAATCCGGAGTTTGCGCACAGCTGGCACGCGGGCGCGTGCGGCGACCGGGTCGAAGCCGTGCCGGACGACCTCCTTGCCGATCGCGGCATAGAGGAGCCGGGCGGCGCGAATGCCGATCCGGCAAGAGGCCGGCAAGGCCGCAATGCCCGCCTCGCTGATGCGGTAAAGCCGTTCCGCTTCGGCGAGAAGCCTCCGCGTCACGGTCTCGATCGCGGGGTCGAACGTCGGCGCAGCCATCCATCTCTCAAGGTCGACGCCGGCCGCGCGCAGCCATGAGACCGGAAGATAAAGCCGGCCGGCGCGCGCATCCTCGCCGATATCGCGCGCGATGTTGGTCAACTGCATGGCCGCGCCGAGCGAGCAGGCACAGGCGAGGGCGGTCCGGTCGCGCACGCCCATCAGCAACGCCATCATCACGCCGACGCTGCCCGCCACGCGCGCGGCGTAGGCATGAAGGTCGGCCAGCGTCTCGTAGCGCCGCCCTTCGACGTCCCAAGCAAGGCCTTCGAGCAAGGCATCCGGCAAGTCGCGCGGAATGGCGAAATCGGCGACGACGGCCGCGAACGCCCGGTCGGCCGGCTGTGGCAGTGGCGTACCGCCGTAGACCCTGTCGAGGCGTGATCGCAACCGGTCGAGCGCGGCGCGCCGTCCGCCCGCGGTCGGTCCCGCCTGGATGTCGATGGCGTCGTCGGCGATGCGGCAGAACGCGTAGAGCGCCGTCGCCGGCTCGCGGACGCGGCGCGGGAGCAGATGGGCGGCGGCGTAGAAGGTGCGCGAGCCGGTGCGCAGCAGGGCGCGGCAGGCGGCCCGGTCGGCGACCGCGTCCATCATGGTCTCAGGAAAAAGCATGGGCCTCCGGAACCACCGTGTCGAGAACGCGCGCGGACGACAGCACGCCGGGCAGGCCGGCGCCGGGGTGCGTGCCGGCCCCGACGAGAAAGAGGTTTACGACGTCCTCGCTGCGATTGTGCGGGCGGAACCACGCGCTCTGCGTCAGCACCGGCTCAAGCCCGAACGCGGCGCCGTTGATCGAGCTGAGATCGTCGCAGAAGTCCTGCGGCGTGGTCACCCGCGAGGTCACGATGTTGGCTTCGAGGTCGGGCAGCAATGTCTCGCTCAGCTTGCGGGCGATCGCCTGCCGGTAGCGTTCCGCCTCGAGTTCCCAGTCGGTGCCACTGCCGAGATGCGGCACGGGCGACAGCACGTAAAACGCGTCGCACCCGTTCGGCGCCAGCGTCGGGTCCGTCGCTGTGGGCCGGTGGAGATAGAGGCTGAAGTCGTCGGCGAGGTGCTTGCGGGTAAAAATGTCCGCGAGCAGCTCCTTGTACCGCGGCCCGAGCAGAATCGTGTGGTGGTCGACGTGGTCGTAGCGGCGCCGCGTCCCGAAATACCAGACGAACAGGCTCATGGAATAGCGGGCCCGCTCGATCTTGCGGTCGCTCCACCGTCGCCGATGCTCGGGTGCGAGCAGGTGGCGGTAGGTGGCGGCGGAGTCCGCATTGGAGACCACGATGTCGGCGGCGAGCCGCTCGCCCGATCCGAGTTCGACGCCGATGGCGCGGCCGCCCTCGACGAGAATGCGCGTCACGCCCGCCCGGGTCCGGATCGTGCCGCCTTGGCCCTCGATCAGGCCGGCGAGACCGCTGACGAGGGTTCCGGTGCCACCCATCGCGAAGTGCACGCCCCAGCGCCGTTCGAGGAAGGCGATGAGACAATAGATGGAGGTCGCGGTGAACGGGTTGCCGCCGATCAGCAGGGGGTGGAAGCTGAACACGGTGCGTAGGCGCTCGTCGGTGATGAAGGACGAGACGAAGCCGTAGACGGAGCGGTAGCTCTTCAGCTTGGCCATCGCCGGGACGATGCGCGCCATCGCCCGCCACGACGAGAACGGGATGTGGCCGAGTTGCTCGAACCCGACGCGGAAGATGGCCTCGCTTGCCGCCATGAACCGCTCGTAGCCGGCGACATCGCCCGGCGAGAAGCGGGCGACCTCGTCGCGCATCGCCTGCGCATCGCCGGTGTAGTTAAAGGTCTCGCCGTTGGCGAAGCGAATGGCGTAGAACGGCGCCACCGGGCGCAGCTCGACGTCGTCGGCGAGGCGACGCCCGCACAAGGCCCACAGTTCCTCGAAGAGGAATGGCGCGGTGACGATGGTCGGTCCCGCGTCGAAGGTGAAGCCGTCCTGTCGGTGGACGCCGGCACGCCCGCCGAGCATGCCGCGCTTCTCGAGCACGGTCACCCGGTAGCCACGGGCGCCGAGGCGCACCGCCGCGGCGAGCCCGCCGAAGCCGCTGCCGATCACGACGGCCTGCGGGCGCCGGTCGGGCGCGCTTCGCGCGGATGGTGGCCGTGCGTCGAGCGTCAGCATCCCCATGAAGGCAATGTGTAACACGAAGTTTACACTTGTCGAGCCGGTCGCTTGTCAGGTGGACAGAGCACCGCAGTCCCGGGCAAAGGACACGACAAGGTCGAAGACGGCGTCCGGCGCCTCCTCGTGCGCCAGATGCCCCAAGCCGCGCATGATCTCGATCTTGGCATGCGGGACGCTGTCGCGCACGGCGAAGACGTCGTCGGCCTTGATCGCCTTGTCGTTCTGGCCGGCGATGAGGAGGAGCGGCGTCTCGAGCCGTGCGAGGTCGCGGGCGAGCGGCTGCAGGTTCCAATTCGCCATCATGCCGAGCGCCGCCGCGACATGGTCGGGGTTGGCGACGAGCGTCCGATAGGTCTCGACGCCGGCCGGATCGATCGTCGATCCCGTGTTGCGGATCAGGCGCTCGACGGAGGCGCGGTCGCCCGCGCGCCAGGCGAACAGGCGCGGCATGAGCGGATTGAGGAAAAGGGCCTTGGCGACCGGCGACAGCCAGCGCGCCGCGTCGCCGCCGTACGGCTTCAAGGCGCCGTTGAGGCTGACCAGGCCTTTTGCGGCGATGGTGCGGTCGAGCGCCATGCGCAGCATGACCGCGGCACCGGCGGAATGGGCGATCACCAAACTCGGTGCCGCCTCCAGCACGCGGAGGAGCTCGCCGACGCCTTCCGCCATGCCCGGCAGCGTATAGAGCCGCTTCGGCGGCCGCTGGGTGAAGCCATGCCCCGGCAGATCCAGCGCCAGGACACGAAAATGCCGGGCAAGCAGGGGGACCATTCCCCGCCAGGAGTGGGTGGCGGAGCCGGTGCCGTGGAGCAGGAGCAGCGGCGGCCCGTCGCCGAACTGCTGCACGTGCCATCGGATGCCGGCGGCATCGACGAAGCGGCTCGCCTCTCGGTTCGGCCATTGCTGCCCGTCGCGGGCGAAGTCGAGCGCGCGTCCGGCGGACATCAGACGAGGGTGTCGAGAAAAGCGTCGTAGCTGGCGGTGACCTCATCCAATCGCTCGAAGTGCGGCAATGCACCCGTCTGAAAGGCTTGCACCGTCCAGTTCGCCCGACCCGCGATCTCGCTCTTCCTGCCGTAATCGACGAAGTCGCCGCGGACGCCGTGGCACATCCAGACGGGCGTCGTGAGCTCCTTGTAGAGCGTGAGCGCGTCGCGACTGAAGAGGAAACCGGCGATGAACGAAAACGGCGCGTGCTCCGCGCCGGGCTGGTGCGCGCTGAGGTAGTCGTACTCGAACAACCCTTCGTCGATGCCCTTGGCTCCCCACGTCTTCTGGAGGAAGAAGCGCATGCTCGGCCGGCTGACCAGCCCGTCGAACAGGGTGCGGCCCCAGAACGGAAACGAGACGATGTCGCGGACCGACGGCTTGCCGAAGGTGGTGCCGGCGGCGCCTTGACGGTCGAGCTTGGTCTCGAACCCCGTCGGGCTGACGAGGCCGATGCTGCGGAACAGCGTCGGATGCTCGTTCGCCGCGCGCGCGAGGAATTCGGACGAGAGCGACAGGGCGACGGCATCGATCGCGAACGGTCCATGGGCGGCGCGGATGTGCTGCACCATCGCGAGGACCGCGTCCGTCATCAACCGCGGCGTGTAGATGCGATCGGGGCGATCGGAAAAGCCGAAGCCGGGCAGTTCGATCGAGTAGACCGGTCGCGTCTTCGCGTAATGCTCGAAGAGCGGCTTGACCTCGTACGAGCTGGCTGCCGCATTGATGCTGTGCACGAAGAGAAGCGGGAGTCCCTCATTTGGCCCGGCTTTGAAGTAGGCGATCTGGCCGAAGGGAATGTTGAGAGTGCCCAGTTCGGCATGGAGGGATGGCGGGAGGGGCATGTTCCGCTCCACGCGCAGCGCCCTGGCGCCGGCATAGCCGCTGGCAAGCCCGAGCGGCAGGAGGCTCCAGGTCGCGAGTCGGCGCGCCGCCGGGTTGCGCCGAAACAGGGAGGAAAGCTGTCGTTTCATGAAGATCTCGCGGCGTGCGCAAAGGCAACGCGCTCGTCTCTCACCTGTTCGGCCCCGCCGCGATAACGGCTTGCGACAGAACCCGCGCATCGGCGTAGGGCAGTGGCATATAGCGCGCGCCCATCGTCGCCGCGAGGCGCTGCGCCGGTTCCGCTGGCCGCGGCGCGATATCGAGCACCAGGCAGGCGGTTCCGCTGCCGTGCAGCGCGCGAGCGGCGATCGCCGCGTCGGCCTCCGCCATGGCGCGACCGGGCCGACCTTGGCGGTCGATGTTGGCCTTGCCGTCGGTCATCATTACGACAAGGGCTGCCTGCCCCTTGCGCCTGATGCCCTCGGCGAGACGAGTCGCCGCGTCGATGGCCGACGCCAGGGGAGTCCCGCCGCCGCCGGCCTGCCCGGCGAGCGCGCGCTTGGCCCGGGCTAGCGAGCGCGTGGGCGGCAGGACGAGCTCGGCTGCCGTCCCGCGAAAGGCGATCAACGCAACCTGGTCGCGGCGGACGTAGCACTCGGCAAGCACGAGTTCGACGGCGCCCTTCACTTCGGCGAGGCGGTGCAGCGCTGCCGAACCGGAAGCATCGACGACGAAGATCGTCACCGCCTCGCTCCGCGCCTTGTACCGCGCGAGGCGGAAATCGTCGCGGCGCACCAGGACCGGCCCGGACGGCGTCCCGTTCGGCAGCGCCTGCCGTCGCAATCGTTGCCACGGCGCCGCGGCGCGCAGCGTTTCGACGAGCGCCAGCCGCGCGCCGTCGCCGAGCGAGCCACGCCGCGTTCCCGCCGGACGGCCGCGTGCGGCATGACGCTTCGGCGCGCCCGCGCCGCCGCCCGGGGTGCGCCCGTTTCCGATTGCCGAAAGGTTCAGAGCGGCGAGCAGTCCTGCGGGTATTGCGGCCCGCGCCGCCTCGACGACGCGATCGGTGAGCGGCTCGACCGGCGCGTCGTCCTGCGGGGCCACGCCGGTCGCAGTTGCATCGTCTTGAGAAGCCTCCCCTTCCGCCTCCGCCGTTGGCTCATCGTCCTCGGGCGATGGCTCGTCGGCGGCTGCCTCGGCCGGCAATCTCGTGGCGCGGGGCGCGATGACCAGGGCGGCCGCGAGAGCGATGTCCTCCGCCGCGACAGCATCCCGGCCGGCGATCGCGGCCGCCGCCTTCGCGGCACGCAGCGCGAACTGGGCCGTCCGGAGAGAAGGGACGCCGAACGCCAGGGCCGCCGCGCAGATCGCTTCGAGAGCCTCGTTGCCGATATCGACGTGACGGCACCCGGCCGCCGCAGGGCGCGGGCCAGGGCGCACCGGAACGCTCGCCCAGCCGGGACCATCGAGGTCGATGACGAAGGCAACGCGCTCACCGAGCATCCCGGGAGCACGTTCGTCACCGACGCCCTCGTCGAGCAGCACCGCTGCGAATGGCGTTTCCGTCGCTTGCTCCTTCGGCCCGGGAACCCCGTCGCCATTGAGTGCTGCGGCGAGGATCGCGGCGACAGTCTCGCTGAGCCGTTCGGCGCTCGGGACCAGGAGGACGCCGCCCACCGCCTGCGCGAGAAGCCCGCTTTCGGCGATCGGACGCCCGGCGGCGAGCGTCGCCGCGAGATCGAGACCGCCGCGAAGGCGATCTTCCGCCACCCCTGCCGGCATGCGCCGCCACGGCGCCTCGACTGGTAGGGCGGCGCGAAATGTGTCGAGCCAGTCATCGCGGGCAGGTCCAGGTCTGCCTCGCAGCACGGCGCCCCCGAGGCCGGCTGGATCGATCGCAAGCAGTTGCGCGGCGCGTCGCGCTAGATCGCCCGACGAGAGCTTCTCAGGCGGAAGGTCGCCGGGGATCACGGCGATGGCTGGATCATGCGGCCACCGTGGCCGGGCCGAACACTTCGCCGATCGCCCGCTCGATCCTCGTGGTCGAGCCGGCGTCGTCGAGCGGATTGCGACGAAGCCTGTGACGCAGGGCGAGCGGAGCGACCGTCCGCAGATCGTCGAGCCCCGCGCGCCTCTTCCCGGCGAGCGCCGCGGCGGCCCGGGCCCCGCGCATGAGGGTGAGTTCGCCGCGGAGTCCATCCGTGCCGAGGGCGAGGCAAAGCCGCGCCGCCTGCTCGAGGACGGCATCGGAGACCTCGATCGAAGCAGCGATCTCCTTTGCGGCGCAAATATCGTCGCGAATCTTGTTGTCCTGGCCGTTCCAGGCGGCGATGAACGCCGCGGGGTCACGTTCGTAACGGTCGCGGCGGCGCACGACCTCGACCCTCTCGGCGAGGACCGTCGGCGTCCGCACCTCGACGGAGAGCCCGAAGCGGTCGAGCAGTTGTGGGCGCAACTCGCCTTCTTCCGGGTTGCCGGTGCCGATCAGCACGAAGCGTGCGGGGTGGCGCACGGACAGCCCTTCGCGTTCGACGACGTTTTCGCCGGATTGGGCGACGTCGAGAAGCAGGTCGACCAGGTGGTCCTCGAGCAGGTTGACCTCGTCGATGTAGAGGAATCCGCGATTGGCGCGAGCCAGCAATCCCGGTTGGAAACTCTTGACGCCCCGGCTCAGCGCCATCTCGAGATCGAGCGCGCCGACGACTCGGTCCTCCGTCGCCCCGAGCGGCAGGTCGACGACGGGCACGGGCGCGCGCGCGGTTTCGAGCGGCCCGGCCGCATGACGGGCGCGGCAGTCCGCGCAAAAGGCAGCCGGGTGGGCGGGGTCGCACCTGTAGCGGCAATCGGCGACGACCTCCATCTCGGGAAGCAGGGCGCCGAGCGCGCGGACCGCCGTCGATTTGCCGCTGCCGCGATCCCCGAGGATCAACACGCCGCCGATCGCGGGGTCCACGGCGCAGATAAGGATGCCGAGCTTCAGCTCGATTTGCCCGGCGATCGCGGAAAACGGAAAAGCGAGAGACATCAGGTCCGTGCTGTTGATCGCCGGAGGTCGTGCCAGCCGCGTCGATGATGCGTCAACCCCCGGGTCGTCACAAGCGCGTCGTCCGATGGAAACGCCGCAGTCTCGATCATTTGCCTCCATCCCGCGACGAAGATGGAGCGCTCATATCGGCAGGCGCTACGCGGAACAGACGCGGACGATCGCGGGGAAGGAACTCGTCGCCCTCGATAAATCGGTCGACGGGCGAAAGTTCGTCGGCTATGCGAGCAAGCTCTGCGATCGAGCCATCAAGAAGAGCGACCGGACGCTCGGCTTGCAGGACCTCGAAACGCCGGCTGGCCAGAACCTGCACTAAGTTCGCTCGGCTCTCACGCCTCGTGACAAAGGCGAACCGGCGGATGCGGGTGAAACGGTCAGAGCCTCGAGTGATGCCGGAACGTGAAATCTCGTCAAGACCGTACCGTAGCCGCCTTCGGTCTAGCGGCGCCGGCGCTGTTCGTCCTGCTCTGGGCTTCCGGTTTCATCGTCGCGCGTGCGGCCCGCGCCGTTGCGGATCCTGAGTCGTTCGTCAGTCTACGGTTCGTCATCAGCGCGCTGGTCCTCGCCGGGATTGCCTGGGCTGGCCGCGCCCCATGGCCTCGGACCACCCGCGGCTGGGCGGAGAGCCTCGTCGCCGGCGCGCTCATGCAGGGCGTCTACGTCGGCGGCGTGTTCTGGGCGGTGAAACACGGCCTTCCCTCGGCCGATGCGGCGCTGATCTCCGGACTGCAGCCCCTGCTGACGGGCGCCTTCGCCTGGCCGCTCCTGCACGAGCGTGTCGGCATCCGACGCTGGTTCGGCATCGTGATCGGTTTTTGCGGCGCGGTGCTCGTGCTGGTCCCTAACCTGCGCGGCGCCGCTGCCGTCCCCCTATCCGCCGTGCTCGCCTGCTTCCTGGCGACGTTGGGCATCACCTTCGGGACGATCTGGCAGAAGCGCATCGGAGCCACCATCGACCTCCGCAGCGGCGCGGCGATCCAGTTCATCGGCGGTCTTGCCGTCACCCTTCCCGTCGCCGCGTTGACGGAACGGCATTCCCTCCTCAATTCGCGGGCTTTCTGGTTCGCGCTGGCCTGGGGCGCCCTCGTCCTGTCCGTCGCCGCCACATTCCTGCTGCTGCGGCTGATCCGGGGCGGGGCGGTCGCGCAGGTGACGTCGCTCTTCTACCTCGTGCCGCCCTTCACCGCGCTGATGGCCCTCACGGTTTTCGGCGAAACGCTGGTGCCTATCCAGATTGTCGGCATGGCGGTGGCGGCCGGCGGCGTCGCCGTCGCCAACCGCCGACAGGCGTCTGCCTAGCGGGGCAGGAGCGTCTGACCCATCAGGGCCTTGTCCACGGCATGGGCGGCCTGGCGGCCCTCGCGAATGGCCCAGACGACGAGGCTTTGCCCGCGCCGCATGTCCCCGCACGCCCACACTTTGCTGACGGAGGACGAGTAGCTCTTCTGGTCCGCCACCACGTTGCCGCGCTTGTCGAGAGCGACGCCGAGCCCGTGGAGGAGACCCTCCGGGACCGGTGCGACGAAACCCATCGCGAGGAGCACCAGGTCGGCGCGCAAGGTGAAGGTGCTGTCTTCGACTTCCTGCATCTTGCCGTCGACCTTGACGCACTTGAGCGCTTTGACGTTGCCGTCCTTGTCGCCCTCGAAAGCCTTCGTCAAAACCGAGAAGTCGCGATTGGCGCCTTCCTCGTGGGACGACGACGTCCGCAGTTTGAGCGGCCAGTCCGGCCAGGTCAGGAGCTTGTTCTCTTTGGCCGGCGGTTCCGGCATGATTTCGAGCTGGGTGACGGAGAGGGCGCCCTGGCGGATCGACGTGCCGATACAGTCGGAGCCGGTGTCACCGCCCCCAATGACGATCACGTGCCTGCCGGTCGCGTGGATCGGGTCGTTCGTCGTCAGGGGCTCGTGGCCGACGCGACGGTTCTGCTGCGGCAGAAATTCCATCGCGAAATGCACGCCGTGCAGCTCGCGGCCCGGCAACGGAAGATCGCGCGGCTTCTCGGCCCCGCCCGACAGGACGACGGCATCGTACTCGGCGACGAGCTCCTCGCCCTTGACGTCGACGCCGACGTTGACATCGCAGTGGAAAACGACGCCCTCGCCCTGCATCTGGCTGACCCGCCGGTCGATGAGATGCTTTTCCATCTTGAAGTCGGGGATGCCGTAGCGCAGCAGGCCGCCCGGCCGCGCCTGCTTCTCGTAGACGTGGACGTCGTGGCCGGCGCGGCCGAGCTGCTGCGCGCAGGCGAGGCCTGCCGGCCCCGAGCCGATCACCGCGACGCGCTTGCCGCTTACCTTGCCGAACCGTTCCGGCTTGATCCAGCCGTTGGCGAACGCGCGATCGACGATGCTGCACTCGATCGTCTTGATCGCGACGGGGCTGTCGTTAAGGTTCAAGGTGCACGACGCTTCGCACGGCGCGGGGCAGATCCGCCCGGTGAACTCCGGGAAGTTGTTCGTCGAGTGCAGGTTGCGGGACGCTTCCTCCCAATTGCCGCGATAGACGAGGTCGTTCCAGTCAGGGATCTGGTTGTTGACGGGGCAACCATTGTGACAATACGGAATGCCGCAATCCATGCATCGGGCGCCCTGATCGCGGACCGCTTCTTCCGACAGCGGCAGGACGAATTCCTTGTAGTTCCGGATCCGGTCCGCCGCAGGCGCGTACCGCCGGTCGAACCGATCGATCTCCAGGAACCCTGTGACCTTGCCCATTTCTTCCCCAACGTCGCGATGTCTTTGGATGAACCGACGGGCTTACGCGCCCGCGGTTTCGAGGATCTGAGTTTCGGTCAGCGCCAGCTTCTCCATCGCCTGGCGATACTCGACGGGCATCACTTTCCGGAACTTGGCCACGCTGGCAGACCAATCGGCGAGAAGAGCCGCGGCGCGCGTCGACCCCGTCAACCGGACATGCCGCTCGATGAGGTGGCGCAGGCGCGGCGCGTCGAACTTGGTGAGATCCCCGACGATCTTGATCTTTCCGTTACGGAACCCCTCCAGGGCCTGATGCGCCGTCGGTGCGCCGTCCCCTTCGTCGTCGTGGATGTCGAGGAGTTCCACCATCGCCATGTTGCAGCGACTTTCGAAGCTGCGATCCTCGTCGAGGACATAGGCCACCCCGCCCGACATGCCCGCCGCGAAATTGCGGCCGGTCGGGCCGAGCACGACCACCACGCCGCCGGTCATGTACTCGACACCGTGGTCCCCCGTGCCCTCGACGACCGAGATCGCACCGGAGTTGCGCACACAGAAGCGTTCGCCCGCCACGCCGCAGAAATAGCTTTCGCCATCGGTGGCGCCGTACAGCGCCGTGTTGCCGATGATGATCGAGTCTTCCGGGACGATGCCGCTGTCGGGCGACGGCCGGACGACGATCCGGCCGCCCGAGAGCCCCTTGCCGACGTAGTCGTTCGCCTCGCCCTCGAGGTCGAGGGAGACGCCTTTGGCGAGGAAGCCGCCGAAGCTCTGGCCGGCCGTCCCCTTGAGCTTGACCACGATCGTGTCGTCGGGCAGCCCAGCCTCGCCGTGGAGTTCGGCGATCTTGCCCGACAGCATGGCGCCGGTCGTCCGATCGATGTTGGAGATCGGCTCCTCGATGACGATCCTCTCGCCGGTCTCGATGGCGCGCGAGGCCTTGGCGATGAGGCGGCGATCGAGCACCTTCTCCAGCTTGTGATCCTGGGCGTGGCAATGAAAGATCGGGTCGTCGCCGAACGGCTGCGGCTTCAGGAACAGCTTGGTGAAATCGAGGCCCTTCGCCTTCCAGTGCTCGATGACCTTGGCCCGATCGAGCATCTGCATCTGCCCGACCGCCTCGTTCAACGTCCGGTAGCCCATCGCCGCCAAAATCTCGCGGACTTCCTCCGCGACGAAGAAGAAATAATTGATCACGTGTTCGGGCGTGCCGACGAACTTCTTTCGCAGGAAAGGGTCCTGCGTGGCGACGCCGACCGGGCAGGTGTTGAGGTGGCACTTGCGCATCATGATGCAGCCGGCGGCGATCAGCGGCGCCGTCGCGAACCCGAACTGATCGGCGCCGAGCAGGGCGCCGATGACGACGTCGCGCCCGGTGCGCAGTCCGCCGTCGACCT
>CAXTFG010000023.1:0-28455 GCA_964243415.1 uncultured Beijerinckiaceae bacterium
GGCGGGTAGATGTAGGTGTTGCGCACCATGAATTCTTTGAGGATGTCGTTCTGGATGGTCCCGGCGAGCGCGGCCTGGGGCACCCCTTGTTCCTCGCCGGCGACGATGTAGAGGGCGAGGATCGGCAGCACCGCGCCGTTCATCGTCATGGAGACCGTGACATCGCCGAGCGGTATACCGGCGAACAGCGTGCGCATGTCGAGAATGGAATCGATGGCAACGCCGGCTAGTCCGACATCACCCGCCACGCGCGGGTGATCGGAATCGTAGCCGCGATGCGTCGCGAGGTCGAAGGCGATGCTGAGGCCTTTCTGCCCGCCGGCGAGATTACGGCGGTAGAAGGCGTTCGACTCCTCTGCCGTCGAGAACCCGGCGTACTGCCGGATCGTCCAGGGCTGGTTGACGTACATGGTAGGGTAGGGGCCGCGCACGAACGGCGCTATCCCGGGATAGGTGTCGAGAGCCGACAAGCCCTCGACGTCGGAGGCCTGAAAGCGGCTTTTGACGGAGATGCCTTCGGGCGTGGTCCAGGCGGCGCGACGCTCGCCGGGTTCGACGGTCGGCGTCGGTTCAAAGGAAAGCGTCGTAAAGTCGGGCAGGGCGCTCATGATCGTCCTCGTCGACAGCCCGCGCGCGGTTCGACTCCCTCGGTCTAACGAGCGGGGCCGGGAAAGGCCACTACTGCTGTCGGAGGAGGACGTCCAGGGTCGTTCCGAGCACCTGGAGGGCGTCGGCCCCGTCATGGATGAGAGCGTCGACACCGCGGGTCAGCCACGCCGGATCCGATCCGGCCATCAAGATGTGCGGCGCGCCGGCGTTGCGCAGCGCGGCGAGTGCGGCTTCCCCCTGTTCGGCATAGGCTTTGTCCTTCCCGCACAGGCAGGCTACTCGCGTGCCGCTCGCGGCGAAGAGCGTGCCGAGATCGGCGAGGTCGACCGTGTCGGTCCGGGCAGATGCCGCGATGCCTGCCGCAGCGAAGAAACCGGTCGCATAGTTGGTGCGTGCGCCGAACTCCTTCGGCGATCCGAGCGTCGCGAAAAAGACCGCAGGTCTTGCGCCCCCGGCAGCTCGCTCCTCGGCGCGGTCTCGGAGGGCCTCGAACGGTTCGGCATCGCGCCTCGACGGCAGCGCGGCGGCCGATAACATCGAGGGCCCTGGGTTGGGCGGTACATCGAGGACTCGGAAGTCGCTTGCGAGGAGATTCGGAAACCGGCTCGTGCCGACGAGGCCGCGGGTCAGCGTGGAAATATCGCCGCGGCGCTTCGCGGACGTTGCCGCGATCTCCGCTTGAACGATGCCGGACCGCAGCGCCGCCTCGATCCCGCCGGCTCGCTCGATCTGCTGAAAAAGGGTCCAGGCCCGCGCGCAAAGACCGTCGGTCAAGGCATCGAGACCACCCGAGCCAGCTGCGGGATCGTCGACTTTGGCAAGGTTCGCCTCGTCGAGCAGCACGCGTCCGACATTGCGCGCGAGGCGTCGCGCCGTGTCGTCCGGCAGACCAAGCGGCAGGCTCATCGGAAGCGCGGTAACGCTGTCAGCGCCACCCAGGCCGGCCGCCGCCACGGCCGCCGTCGCGCGCATGGTGTTCACCCAAGGATCGTAGCGCGTCATCATGCGCCACGAGGTCTCGGCGTGGAGCCGCAGCGCCTTCGGAGCGAGACCGCAAGCAGCCTCGACCCGAGACCACAAGCGTCGGATCGCGCGCATTTTCGCGATGCCGGTCAATAAATCGGCATCGGCCGCGAGAAGCATCGCGATCGAGTCGCGCGCCGCTGCGAGGTCAAGGCCGCCGGTTTCGAGCCGCCGGAGGTAGGCGACTCCGGTCGCGAGGACCGCCGCGAGTTCCTGCGCCTCGCCGGCTCCGGCCTCGTGATACACGCGTCCGTCCGCGAGCAGCGGAGAACCGGACAGGCCTCCCCGCGCTGCCAGGTCGATCAATGATCGTAGAGTAGCTGCGTCCCAGGTCTGGCCGGTGCGTGCCGAAAGCCCAATCGGGTCGTAGCCGAGGTCGATCGCTAAGCCGGCGCTCGTGAGACGACGTTTTTCGGCGAGCTCGACGAGCATAGCCGCTGCAGCTAAGGCGTCGTCGCCTGCATCGATGCGGAGGGAGATGAGGTCGAGTTCGACATCGTCGAACAAAAGGCTCACGTCGTCGGAACTGGTCTTCGCTCCGAAACCTCGCGCGAACGCGCTCCCGGCGAAGACGATCGTCAGTGCGTCGGCGCCGCCTGCGAGGTCGAGCAAGGCGGAACGATTGGCGGTCGCAGCGTCGGGATGATCGACGCGCTGACTGACCAACCAGGCCTCGCCCCTTCGCCAGGGCCGTGGTGCCTCAATGCGTGAACGCGGGTAAAGTGGTTCGATCGCGAGCCCGTCATAGGTCCCGCTCCGCAGCTTATCGAAGCGGCCAGCAACGGCCTTCTCGGCCAAGACGCGCCACTGCGCCTCGGCAGACGCCTCGTCCATGGCGGCTACAATAACTGGCTGAGACCGGGAATCGCATGGGCGATCTGGCCCACGCGCTCGTCGCCAGCCCGCTCGCGCGCGAAATCGAGAATCTGCTTGCCGACGGTCATCATCTCGCCAGTGCTGAGTCCAATGCCTGTGAGTTGAGAAGCAAGGCCCATCAATCCACTGCCGCCGCCAAGCGCTCCCAAGAGGCTGCTCATGAGGCCACCACCCTGCTGTCCGTCGGCCTCACCTGCAGATATCGCGATGTCGGCCCCGGGCAAGTAGTGCTCGACCTCCGCGAACTCTGCCGGCGCTTCCCGTTTCAGGAAGGCAAGGACGAGGTTGACCGCCCGCTGAGCTTGATCGGCCGATACTCCTGCTGCAGCAGCAACGCGCGCAATCAACTCTTCCATAAAACAGCTCGATAACCAGAAACCCAGCGGCATCTGGCGAGCCGGTCCACCGTAAGGCAAGTCATCTCGGCCGGTAAGGTTAGCGCAGCCGAGATTGGCTCAGCGTCGCGGCACGGATGCGAACGGCTTGGCCAAAAGCCTGCGTTGCGCCAAGCCGAACGAACGCCGGGTCGTTCTGGCCTATTGGCGCTGATCGATCACTCGATCTTCAAGCCGGTTTCCGCGGCCAGCATCTTCGTGAGCCGATTGGTCAGTTCGCCTTTTACTGGAACGTGCCGATCTTTCTCGAACGCCTCGATCGCTTTTCGCGTCATAGGTCCCATCGTCCCGCTCGCCTTCACGGTGAAACCAAGCTTACCGAGCGCTTTCTGAACAGCGAGCACCGTTTTGGTGCCGGTCTTGTCGGCCGTCGCTGCACCGGACGCCGAAGGCGACTCACCTTTCAAAAGGCGCGCAATGGCGTCGTCTCCCGCATCGGACGGTTTCGGCTGTGACATCGCTGCCTTAGGCCTGCTGGCGATGGCGGGAGGCGGCATGTCGTCGACGATCGGCTTGGACGGTGTCTGAGGCGGGCCGGCGTCCGACGATGCCGTCGGGATCATCGCGGCAGAAGCGGCGTGAGCAAGGTCGTTTTGTCCAGCGTCCGTCGACCCGAAGAGCGGCGCGGGATGGTGCCCCTTCTGCAAGGTAAGCGCGTTGACCAAAATGCCGACCGTGACCGCGGCGCTCATCCCTATGGTGAGATAGCGCGCGACCCGGTCTGCAGCGAATCGTCTTTGCTTCTTCTTGCCCTTCGTCGAGCCAGGCTTGCGCGCTCCTTTCCTCCGGGCGGGCGGATCGAACCCGAGATCGTCATCGAAAGTCGCCGCTGCGCTACGCAATTTGCTTCATCCTAAGTTCGGGACAATGTTGAACCCGGGAAAAGCGGGCCGAGGCGGCAGGTCGATCGAGACCTGTAGGAGGCTGAACCGGCACCTCTTCTTCGTCGACGTCACGAAGAAGGCGATAATCCAACGGCAAGCGCACAGTGGCCTTGGTGCCTTTGCCAAGTTCACTCGTGATGACGAAGCTGCCTCGATGCAGATCAATGAGGCCGCGCACGACGGAAAGGCCGAGGCCGGTTCCTTCGGGCGGTCGCGCCGTCGCGCTGCGCACCTGGAAGAACGGGTCGCCAAGCTTGGACAGATCTGCCGGGCTGATCCCGATTCCGGTATCGGTCACGCAGATAGACAACGCGTCGGTCTCAAGCCGCAAGGCAATCGTGACCCGTCCTAGATCAGGCGTGAACTTGACCGCGTTGGACAGCAGATTGATCAGGATTTGTTTGCAGGTGCGCCTATCGCCAACGATGTCCGGCAAACCGGTCGGCATATCGCGTAAAAGCTCGACGCCGCCCGCCTCGGCCCTGAGACGGACGATGTCACAGCATTGCTCGATAAGCGGCGCGACCTCGAAGGGCTCGGGCAGCAGCGAAAAGGTGCCGGACTGGATCTTGGACATGTCGAGAATGGAGTCGACCACGCCGAGCAGGTGCTGACCGGATTGATGGATGATGCGGGCGTACTCCCGCTGCTTGTCCTGCTCGACCGGGCGGAGCGTCTGGCTTGCGAGCATCTCCGAGAAGCCGATGATGGCGTTCAGCGGAGTACGCAATTCGTGGCTCATGCTGGCGAGGAACTCTCGCTTGGAGGCGGCCGGGATGTCATTCGCGGGAATGTCCGCCTCTCCCGCGCTCAGGCGCTGCGCGGTGACGTCCCGCAGTACCGCCACAGCTCCGGCCAAACCCTCCTGAACCTCTTGCGAGAGCCCAAGCCTGCATGTTCGCATCTCGACTCGAACGTGAGTCGGTTCGGTGTTGCTTGCAGCGTTGGCGTGCGTCACGGCGCTGCGCAGCCGAACTTCGCCGACGTGTTCGCCGCCGACGTGAATGGCGTCGGCGACGAGTTTCAGGAAAACGGGCCTGTCGGCGACGTGAACCTGTTCGAACAGGCCGCGACCGCCGAGCGCGCCGTCCGACGTGCCGAGCAAGCCTCCGAGATCGCCCGAGACCTGGTGAACGAGACCTTGGTGGTCGAACGCGACCACCAAGTCGCCGAGGACGCCGAACAGGGCCAGAGCTCTCGCACGATCGCGTTCCGCACTGGAACGATCAGTAGAAATGACCGCATCGACGCGGCACGCCATCAACAAGGCCATGAGAACGGCGGCGGCAAGCATCACCAGAGCCTCGTTCCCAATCGCTGAATCCCAGCCTGAGAGGACCATCAGAGCAAGCGCGGCTGACACTCCGATGCTGCCGCTTGCGAGAACGCGTTTGTCGAACGACGAAACGGCCTCGATCACCACGACGATCAGCCAGGCAAGCGCTGCTGCAAAGACGCCTGAACCGATCGCCAAGGCGACTGCCATCCCGAGGATGCTGCCGATGGAGATCAGATGTCCGAGCAGCAGGTGTCCCGTACGGACGACCACCATGGCCGCCCCGATCTGCCCCAAGGCCAGCGCGAAAACGACGGCTTCGGCGAGACTGGGCACGCCGTGGTAGACAAGGAGGAAGGGGGCGGCGGCAAGTGTGACGGCAGTGACCGCCAGCTTCTCGGCGATGAACGTTTCGTGCGCGATGCGACCTGCGGGCGAGCGCTGCTGCGCCGAGGGATGGACCAAAGCGCCGGTCAGGGCGGAAGCGCTTCGGAAAAAACTCAACGGCTGGACTCCACGCGTCGCGCGATGGCAAACGCGCGACGGATTAACCGTCTCAGGTCCGACTTAAACGAAGCTGAAGCTGTCCAGAAAGTCGGCGGTTTCCGCGCCGAACGGCCATCTGCCGCCTTTTATGCTTGAAAACTGGTTGCCGTCTCATGGTGACCAGACCCTGAATGGCAGCAGTCGTATTCGATTTGAATTCGTGCGAAGATTTTGCCGGGTCCACGCTAGCTTGACGTCAGTTCGCTTCCGGAGCTGGCCCCATGTTCCTCCTGCGCTGCATCTTCTGGCTCTCCGTCGTCTACGCTTCGATGTCGTGGAATGACGGCGCATTCTCTCGCCATGGCTCGTTCGGAGCGGCGGTTACCGGCAACGACACCGGATCATTCGGCGCGTTCGTCGGTCATACCGCGCAAACGGCGTTGGGTTTTTGCAACGGACGCGCAACAGAGTGCATGAAGGATGCAGCGTCCCTGACGACCCTGGTTCATTTGTCTTTGCGCGAAGGGTCGGACGATCTCTCCGAGGACGCGGTCGACGTTCCGCTGCCGCCACCCGCTCCGCGGCATCGCATCGCCGGAGCAGTGCTGACGCAACTGCGATGAGGAGGTAAGCGTCTTCCCGGAACATCGGGTGCAGGCGCATGAACCTCCAAGAGATCGTCGACAACTTCGAGATGCTCGACGACTGGGACGACCGCTACCGCTACCTCATCGAACTCGGCCGCGAACTCGAGCCGCTCGACGAGGCTGCACACAACGACGAGAACAAGGTCCGCGGCTGCGCGAGCCAGGTCTGGGTGACGTCTTCGATCCGCGCCGATACGGATGGGGGCAAGCGTCTTTTTCTGAGAGGTGACAGCGATGCGCACATCGTGCGTGGGTTGATCGCCCTCGTTTTCGCTTTGTACTCGGGCCAGACGACGGCGGTCATCCTCGACACCGATGCGCAGACCCTTTTCGAGCGTCTCGGATTTGCCCAGCACCTCACACCGCAACGTTCCAACGGCGTGAGGGCGATGGTGAACCGTATCAAGGCGGACGCCCGCGAGGCCGCCGCGGCTTAACGTTCGTCAGCTCTCGCGTCGGCGCTGCTGACCGAGTCCCATCTGCCTCGCGAGGTGCGACCGAGCCTTCGCGTAATTTGGCGCAACCATCGGATAGTCGGCCGCAAGAGCCCATTTCTCGCGGTACTCGGCAGGAGACATATTATATCGCGTCCGCAAGTGACGCTTGAGCGATTTGAAATGCCGACCGTCTTCAAGGCAGACGAGGTAATCGTCGGTGACGGACTTTTTGGCAGGGACGGCGGGTTTCGGGGTTTCCGAGGTTGACGCGATCGTGTCGCCCATCACCCGCAGCAGGGCAGAGTGGACGTCATTGATCAAGGTCGGCAGATCGCTGGCCGGAAGAGCATTGTTGGTAACAAAGGCCGAAACAATATCGGCAGCATATCCGATATAGCTTTCGGAAGTCGACAGATCATCCATGGCCAACTCGCTCCGCATCCTAGTTGTGCAGCACGTCCATCAACCGTCCTCTTCGCAAGCCTACTGTCGAGATTGCAAGCAGACTGCGGATATCGTGCGAATCACCGCCAATCGCCATGCTCGTCTACGACACGGGGGTATAGTCGGCAAGGTTCCTTTATCGCTCTGGCCCGAGCGGGTCGAAGTGCGAGGGCCCATGGGCCTTTTCTCAATGCCGATCCTCCTGGGCCTGATCGCAATCCGATCCGGCGATCCCATATGTTTCGAGACGGCTTCCGGGGTGCTTATTGGAGAAAGGTTCAGCGATGACGAAGTTTTCGGACACGAATAAGATCAGCAGAACCGACACGGAATGGCAGGCCCAACTCACACCGCAGCAATACGAGGTGACGCGGCAGCATGGGACGGAGCGCGCCTTCACCGGACCCTATTGGGACAACAAGGCGGCCGGCCTTTATAGCTGCATCTGCTGCGGCGAGCCGCTCTTCGATGCGAGCACGAAGTACGATTCCGGAACGGGCTGGCCGAGTTTCTACGCGCCAGTGTCCGACAGCGCGGTCGAGGAGCACAGCGACACCAAGTTCTTCATGCGTCGCACCGAAGTCCGGTGCGCTAAGTGCGACGCTCATCTCGGCCACGTCTTCCCAGACGGACCGCGTCCGACCGGACAGCGCTTTTGCATGAACGGGCAGGCGCTCGACTTCAAGCCGGCCGGGACGGCGGACAAGTAGCGAGCCAAGCTTGCAGAACGCAGGCTGGGCGAGGTCCTCGCCGAAGTCGATGCCCGCCATCGGCACGTGCGCGTCGGCGCGCACCCTTCACGAGCGAACTATCGAAGACCCGTATGCCTGGCTGAGGGCGGAGAATTGGCAAGAGGTGCTGCGCGATCCCGCAGCCCTTCCTCCAGCCATCCGTGAAATGCTCGATGAGGAGAACGCGTATGCCGCGAGCTATCTCGACGAGCATGCCTCCCGCAAGGCGGAGCTCCTCGCCGAGATGCGCGGCAGGATCAAGGAAGACGATGCGTCCGTGCCGTTGCAGGACGGAGACTGGTTCTACTATCAGCGGTTCGATGTCGGCGGCCAGCTGCCCATTCACTGCCGCAGGAAAGGCGAGAACGGTCCCGACATCGTCCTGGTGGATGGGGAGGCCGAGCGCGCCGGTCACGCCTATTTCAAGTTCGGCGACGTCGTGCACGCGCCTGGGCACGAGCATGTCGCCTGGAGCGCCGATAGCAACGGCTCCGAATATTATACTATCAAGGTGCGAGACGTTTCCGCTGGGAAGGATCTCGACGAGCTGGTCATCGAGACGGATGGCTCGATCGTCTGGATGAACGACGGCAGCGGCTTCTATTACGTCCACATCGACGAGAACCATCGCACCTGCCAAGTCTACCGGCATCGGTTGGGCCTTCCAGCGGACGAGCTCGTCTTCGCGGAGCAGGATGCGGCCTGGTTCGTTGGAATTTCGCGCACGGAATCGGGTCGCTACGCCGTCATATCCGTCACCGACCACGCGGCATCGGAATGCTATCTGCTCGATCTTGAAGACGGGTTGGCGAAGGCTGTCTTGATCGAGCCGCGGGCGCCCGACATCTGCTACTCCGTCGCCCACCGTGGTGACAGACTTTACATCAGGACAAATTGCGACGGCGCCGAGGACTTCAAGATCGTCACGGCTCCGGTCGACGCTCCGGAACGGGCCAACTGGGTCGACCTCATCCCGTATCGCCGTGGTCGCATCATCACCGGATTGTCGCTCTACCCCCGCCATCTCGTGCGCTCGGAACGGGAGAATGGTCTCCCGCGCCTTGTGATTCGCGACCTCGACGGCGACCGGGAACATGCCATCGCTTTCGACGAGCAGGCCTACAGCCTGTCGCGCCAGACACGCCTGATGTTCGACAGCGAGGTACTGCGTTTTACCTATGAATCGCCGACGACACCGCGCGAAACGTACGATTTAGACCTACGGTCTGGCGAGCGTACGCTGCGTAAGCGGCAGGTCGTCCCGAGCGGACACGACCCCGGCGATTACGTCGTGCGACGAATGTTCGCGACGACAGACGACGGCGCTCGTGTTCCGATCACCCTGCTTCACCGGAAAGATCTGAAGCAGGATGGGACGGCTCCGCTGCTGCTCTACGGCTACGGCGCTTACGGTCACGCCATACCGGCGTCTTTCAGCACGAATGCCTTGTCGCTTGTCGATCGCGGCTTCGTCTACGTGCTCGCCCACGTCCGCGGCGGCAGCGACATGGGATGGCATTGGTATCTCGACGGCAAGCTCGCCACCAAGGCCAATACTTTCGGCGATTTCATCGCGGTCGCGCGCTACCTCGTCGAGGACGGGTTCACTGCGGCGGGTCGCATTATTGCCCAGGGCGGCAGCGCCGGTGGCATGTTGATGGGCGCCGTCGCGAACATGGCACCAGGCTTGTTCGGCGGCGTCGTCGCTGCCGTTCCTTTCGTCGACGTGCTGAACACGATGCTGGACGCCGATCTGCCGCTTACCCCGCCCGAATGGCTCGAGTGGGGAAATCCGTTGACCGACAGGGCCGCTTTCGAGGCGATTCTGGCCTACTCGCCTTACGACAACGTGCGAGCGCAGAGATACCCGCCGATCCTCGCGCTCGCTGGACTGACCGACCCGCGCGTGACCTATTGGGAGCCGGCGAAATGGGTGGCCCGGCTTCGTGCGACCATGACGGGCGGCGGCCCCGTCCTGCTCAAGACGAACATGGGCGCGGGGCACGGCGGTGCATCGGGCCGCTTCGACCGCCTCGCCGAGATCGCCGAGCAGTACGCGTTCGCTTTGGCGTGCGCGGAAGAGGCTATCCCTCAATGAAGGATTTGAGTTCGGCCATCGAGGCGAAGCGATAGAAGCCGGCGTCGGACTGCGCCTCGATCGAGCCATCCGCATACATGATGTAGGAGGTGCCTTCGGCTTCGTAGCGGCCGATGACGGCGGATTGAGCCGGGGCTAGCGCCGGGCGCTCGAGGTCCGAAGACTTGCTCTCGACCTCCCGCTGCGTTGGCTGACGGCCTTGAGCCGCGGTCTGATCACGTTGCCTGGCACGATCGGCTTGGTCGTTTTCGCCTTTCAGGGGAACTTGCGCGGATACTGTCTCGTCCGCGGACATCCGCGACCCGCCCTCAACGGGATCACGCGAGGCGCGGTTGTCACCGACATCGGCGAAACTGCGATCAAGCCAATCGTCCATGGCCGGCGCTGTCTCGATTGGGACACCGGCCCGTTCCCCACGCGGTACGTCAGTGACGGGACCACGTTCGTCGTGCATCGACTCCATAGGCTCGTCCTGCTCGGGGTCGTGCCGATGATGCTCGACGGGTTTCGCCTCGCGATCCGCGAGCCTGGCCGGCGCTGCATTTAAGGGCGCATTCTCCTCAGGAGGGACAGGAACCGATGTTGGCATCAGCGTCTCGAACAGCGGTCCCGCATTCCCTGACAAGGGCGAAGTTTCCCGATCGAACGCCAAGCCATCGGCGCTTGGTGTCATGGGCGGTTCGGGGCGGATTGCATCGGCGATCGCGGGCTGTGCGACCCGGACGAGGACGGACCGAAGGTCCGCGAGGGCGCGGATGGCGAGGCCGAGCGCGAGCGTCAGGAGGCCGCCGGTCAAGAGGACCGTGCCGGAGATGAACGCCGACCAACCCCGCTCCAGCGAGATGTAGTTGCTGCCGTAGTAAATTTCGTAGCACCCGGCGCCGATCATCACGACGCCGACAGCGAGCACGAGAAAGGCCATGCGGTCCTCACGAGCGTGACCAACGCGGGGCATCACGATTGTCGACACGAGAACGATACCTTTGTCATCCTTGAGTTGCAAAAGCCTGCCGCTGACAGCATCGCCGATTGACGAGGCGTGCCGTTGCCGGCTCCAACCTCGACACCTAGGTAAAGCGCGAGCGGCTGCGCACGTATCGGCATCTTAGCTGCCATCACCGAGGAGTTTACGATGTCATTCACCCTTCCTGACTTGCCTTACCCCCACGATGCTCTCCAGCCCTACATGTCAAAGGAAACGCTGGAATTCCACCATGACAAGCATCACCAAGCTTACGTCACGGCCGGCAACAACCTGCTCAAGGAGAGCGGACTTGAGAGCAAGTCTCTCGAAGATATCGTAAAAGAAAGTTACGGAAAGAACGCCGGCCTGTTCAATAATGCCGGTCAGCACTACAACCACACGCATTTCTGGCAATGGATGAAGCCGAACGGCGGCGGCAAACCCCCGGCCGCGCTCGAAAAGGCCATTACAGACACGTTCGGCTCGTTTGACCAGTTCAAGGAAGCGTTCGTTCAGGCCGGCGTCACACAGTTCGGCTCGGGCTGGGCGTGGCTAGCGGTAAAAGACGGAGCCCTCGCCATCATGAAGACGCCCAACGGTGAAAGCCCCCTCGTTCACGGCGGCAAACCAATCCTCGGCGTCGACGTCTGGGAACACTCCTACTACATCGACTACCGTAATCGCCGGCCCGATTACCTGAAGGCTTTTCTCGACAACCTCGTGAACTGGGAACACGTCGAGGCGATGCACGCCAAGGCCGCCTAGCCAGCTCTGGACCCGACGATTTGCTGCGACATGCGGGCCAGCGTCGCCCCGTGCCGCTTGAGGGTTTCGTCGAACTGTGACGAGAGCAGGAAGGCAAGTTCCTGCTCTCGCGTCGCAACGACCGGGTCAAGCCGCCGTAAAGCGTCGTCCACATAGCCGGGGTGGCACATGATGAGGTGCTTCTGGCCCGGCGCCACGAGATACCGGGCGAACAGGCCCTGATAAGAAGTCGACTCGTCGAAGGATGAAAAACCGGAGAAGCCTTCGTTCGACGCAAGGGCGTTTCGTTTCGCCGCGCTGCCGAAATCGCGCGCGATCACGGCCAAGCCCACCGCCTTGGCCAGGCACACGCGGCGGCGTACGATCCGCGACAGCCGATCCCCCGAATCGCGCAGCCACGGATACCAGGCGCGATCTCGCAGGACGGCGAGGACGATCTCGCGGATGGCGGGAACGACCTGCACGTGCTGGTGCCCATCGACGTGATCGGGGTGGCAACCGAAGATCTGTTCGAACCGGTCTAGCTGACGTCCGACCTCGACGGCCACGTCCTCAATGGGAAAGTCAGATCGGCGCGCCATGCGCATCAGCGCGCCGATCTGCGGCAGCTCACCAGCGGGTGCGAGGTTCGGCATGGGACCGAGCGGGGCGCCGAGGGTGAGGTTGAGATGCAGGCCGATGTCCGCCTGAAGTGCGAAGCGCTTCAGGGCGGTGGCGTGGTCCGGCCAGAACGGTGAAGTCGTCATCACGCTCGTCGCTGTCAGCGCCCCCGCTTCGAGCGCCTCGAGGATGCCGCGACTGACACCCGGAGAGAGAGCGTAATCATCTGCGCACAGGCAGAAGGAGAACTGTTGTCGTGATCCGATCGGACTGCTTTCGATATCGAGATTCTGTCCGCACGGATTACGGGGGCGAGCGGAGCGGCCGCAAATGTTTTGCGCAGGCTTCCTGTGTTAAGCAGTTCCCTCCTTACCACTCACGAGCAGCCATGCCGCAGAGCCTATCATGACCAATGAAGCCGCGCCGCGTTGCGCGGAATTATCGGTCATCGTTCCGGTGATGAACGAGGCGGCCAACATCGAGCCGCTTTTGACGCGCTTGACGCCGATACTCAGGCGTTGCGTGTCCTCCTACCAGATTATCTTCGTCGACGATGGCTCGTCCGACGCGACCCTCGAGGTGATCGCGCGCGCCAATCTGAATGACCCCGCCGTCGGCGCGATTTCCCTTTCCCGGAACTTCGGCAAGGAGGTCGCGATCGCGGCGGGCCTCGACCATGCGACGGGCGCCGCCAGCGTCATCATCGACGCGGACCTCCAGCATCCGCCGGAAATGATCGAGACGTTCGTCGAACGCTGGCGCGAGGGCTACAAGAACGTCTACGGCCAGCGCATCGATCGTAGCGGCGACAGCGCTCTCCGCCGCGCCCTGACCCAACGATTTTATCGCATCTTCGGCTCGGTCGGCGAGACGCGCTTGCCCGAGGGAGCCGGCGATTATCGACTGCTCGATGCCCAGGCCGTCGCCGCCCTCCGCACGCTGCGCGAGCGTGCCCGGTTCAACAAGGGCCTTTACGCCTGGATCGGCTTCAAGTCGATTGGCGTGCCCTTCGATGTCGCGGATCGCGAGCACGGCCAGTCGAAGTTCAGCTACCGAAAGCTCACGCGTTTCGCGCTCGACGGCCTGATGTCGTTCTCGACCATGCCTCTGATGGTGTGGACCTGGATCGGAACGATGATCTCGGTCTTGTCGCTCTGCTGCGCGATCTATTTCGTGTGCCGCACGATGCTGCTCGGTGTCGATACGCCGGGCTTTGCTTCGCTAATCGTGTCCGTGACGTTTCTGGCGGGAGTTCAGCTGCTGTCGCTCGGCGTTCTCGGCGAATATGTCGGCCGCATCTTTGCCGAAGTCAAAGGCCGGCCGCTGTATCTCGTCGAGCAGCACGTTGGTGGTCTGCACGCGTCTTCCGCCGTGACCGATGCTCTTCCCGTGAACGCGGACACGCCACGCGCGACGGTTGGACCGCACGCGTGATCTCGGCCCCGACATCGATGGATCGCGATGTATAGGGCGCTTCTTTCGGTGGGCGGCTTCACGCTCCTTTCGCGGGCGACCGGCTTCATCCGCGACATTGTGCTCAGCGCGGTCGTTGGCGGGGGTGTCCTCGCCGATGCCTTCTTCGTCGCGTTCCGGCTGCCCAACCATTTCCGAGCGATCTTCGGCGAGGGTGCCTTCAACGCGGCCTACGTGCCGTCGTACGCGCACGTTCTCGAAAGCGAGGGTGACGTCAGCGCGCATGCCTTCTCCAGCCAGATCTTCACGCTGCTCGTCGCCTCGCAAATTCTGTTGCTCGCGGTCGCGTGGGTGTTCATGCCGGCCCTCGTCGATCTGCTGGCGCCCGGCTTCCGCAGCGACCCGGAGAAGTTCGCGCTGACGGTCAACATGACGCGGATCACCTTTCCCTACCTGCTTTTCATCACGGTCGTGACCTTGCAGTCCGGCACACTCAATGCCAACGGCCGCTTCGCCGCCGCCGCCTTCGCGCCGGTGCTGCTGAACGTGACAACCGTGCTGTTTCTCGGGCTCGCCTTCGCTTTTCCGAATGCTGGCGTCGCGGCAAGCTACGGCACGACCGTCTCCGGCCTCCTCCAGCTACTTTTGACGGGCTACGCGGCCCAGCGCATCGGTATTCTTGAACGGTTCGCACGTCCTCGGCTTTCGCCGATGGTGCGGAGCTTCTTCGCGCGGCTCGGGCCGGCGGTCATCGGCTCGGCCGGGGCACAGATCGCCATGTTCGCCGACACGATCATCGCCTCCATGCTGCCGACGGGCGGCGTGTCGTCGATCTACTATGCCGACCGCATGTACCAACTACCGCTCGGCGTCATCGGCATCGCCGCCGGGACCGTGCTGCTTCCCGAGATGAGTCGGCGCATCGCGGCAGGCGACGAGGGCGGCGCGTTTCACGCACAGAACCGTACGGCGGCCTTGTCGATCGCACTTACCGCGCCGTTCTTCGTGGCCTTCATCATGATCCCCGATTGGATCATGCGCGCGGTCTTCGAGCACGGCGCCTACACCGGAAGCGCGGCGGACGCCTCGGCGGCGGTGCTCGAGGCCTACGGGTTCGGTCTCCTCGCCATCGTGCTGCTGCGGTCGGCGACGGCGAGCTTCCTCGCCCGGGGCGACACGCGCACCCCCATGTTCGTGGCGCTTTTCGCCTTCGCCCTGAACGTCGGGCTCAAGCTGATCCTCTATCGGCCTTTCGGAGCGGTCGGTCTCGCCGCGGCGACGGCGGTCGGCAGCTGGATCAACCTGGGGCTCCTGATCTTCCTCGCCATCCGCGGCAACTCGATGCGGCCCGACCTGACGCTGGCGCGCGTGGGGACATCGGTGTCGGCCGCCTCCTTCGCGCTGGCCGTCTTCGCCCTCGTCGGACCAAAACTTGGCCTGGTCCTGTTCCGCAACGCATCGAGCTTGCAGATCGAGCTGATTTTCGCCGCGACCGCTATCTTCGGCGCCATCGTGTACGTCGGCGTGCTCGCCGTCGCCCTGCGCGCCAACGGCATCGAGCTTCCTTGGCCCCGGCGTTTCGCCGGCTTGCGGCCACGGCTCATCTGACCATCTCTCCCGCATCGCCCGGGTCGGGATCAGGCGTTCCGCTGCCGCTCCCGCGCGAGGGCCAGGATCATGTCCAGGCAGGGCGTCGCAACGCCGGTCAGACGTGCGACTTCCGCGACCGAAGCGACGAGCGCGTCGACCTCGAGCTCCCGGCCGCGTTCGAGATCCTGTAACATCGACATCTTGTGTCCGGTCATCCTGGCGGCCGCATCCAGCCGGCGCTCAGTCATCGCTTCCGGCACCTCGATACCGAGCGACGACGCGACCGATCGCGCCTCGGTGATGATCGCTTTGCAGAGGGCGCGAAGGGCAGGCTCGGTCGTGACACGGTCGATGGTGGCATGCGTCAACAGGCTGACCGGGTTGAAGCAGGCGTTCCCGAAGAGCTTGAGCCAGACGTGACTGCGGATATCGCGACGGATCGGGGCGTCGAAGCCCGCGCGCGCCAGGGCAGACGCGACAGCGGTCACCCGTTCCGAGAGGCTGCCGTCGGGCTCGCCGACCTGAAAGCGATTGTACGTCCTGTGCTCGATGACGCCGGGCGCGACGACCTCGCAGGCAGGCTCGACGACACAGCCGATCGCGCGTTCGGGCCCAATCGTCCGCCATTGACGGGCATCGGGGTCAACGCTCGCGAGGCTGCGGCCCTCGAAAGCGCCCCCGGCCTGATGGAAGTACCACCATGGAAACCCGTTCATCGCGGTGAGGACGGGCGTTTCCGGCCCCAGCAGCGGCAGGAAATGTTCGGCGTGCTCCGCCGCCTGGTGGGCCTTCAAGGCGCAGATAACGAGATCCTGTGGGCCGAGCTCTTGCGGATCGTCCGTGGCTTTCAAGGCTACGCGACGCTCCCGACCATCTGCGATGAGGCGGAGACCATCTCGTTGCATCGCGGCAAGGTGCTGCCCTCGCGCAACCGCGCAGACGTCGAAGCCCGCTTCGGTGAGGCGAACCGCGAGAAGCCCGCCGATAGCTCCGGCGCCGAAAACGCAGATTCGCAAGTCAGCGTCCTCGGCGTCAGGCCGCGAGCGCAGCGAGCACGCGCGCCCAAGAGCGGGTGCCCTTGTGGAAGGAGGTCATCTCGTACTTCTCGTTGGGCGAATGGATGCGGTCGTCCTCCAGGCCGAAGCCGATCATCAGGGAGTCCATGCCGAGCTGGCTCTTGAAGGCACCGACGATCGGGATCGAGCCGCCACATCCCGCCATCACGGGTTCTACGCCCCACTCGGCATGCAGCGCGCGACGCGCCCTCGACAGCGCCTCAGACGAGAAGGGCAGGGAGATCGCGCCCGAGGCGCCGTGCGAAATGAACTCGGCTTCGCAATCGTCCGGCAAACGTGTCTGCACGAAGGCGCGGAACGCCGCGGCGATCGCCGAAGGGTCCTGGCCGGAGACGAGACGGAAGGAGAACTTCGCGCTGGCCTGCGCCGGCAGGACCGTTTTCGAGCCCTTAGCCGTATAGCCGCCAAAGATACCGTTGACCTCACCGGTCGGGCGCGACCACAGCATCTCCAAGACGCTGCGCCCGCGCTCGCCGGCCGGCACGGACAGGCCGACTTCACCCAGGAATTTGGCGCCGTCGAAGCCGACTGCACGCCATTGGTCGGCGACGTTCTGCGGCGGCTCCGAAACCGCGTCGTAGAACCCGGGGATCGTGATTCGGCCGGTCTCGTCGTGCAGGTCGGCGATAACGCGCCCGAGTACGCGGATCGGATTGATGGCCGGGCCGCCGAACATGCCGGAATGGAGATCGCGGTCGGCGCCCCTGATCACGACCTCCTCGAGCACTAAGCCGCGCAGCATGGTGGTGATCGCGGGCGTGGCGGCATCCCACATGCCCGTGTCGCAGACCAGCGCGACATCGGCACGCAACTCGGCCGCGTTCGCTTCGAGGAAGGCGGGCAGGGACGGCGAGCCTGACTCTTCTTCTCCCTCCAGCAGGACGGTGATGTGGCAGGGGAGGTCGCCGGTTTCGCTGAAGGCGCGGCATGCTTCGACGAAGGTCATGAGCTGCCCCTTGTCGTCCGCTGTACCGCGACCGACGATCTGCCGTCCGTTAGCTGTCTCCGCGACATGAGGTTGGAAAGGCGGGCTCTGCCACAGTTCGATCGGATCGGCCGGCTGCACGTCGTAGTGCCCATAGAAAAGCACATGCGGAACGTCGGGTCGCTTGGCCCGCGCGGTGGCGACGACCATCGGGTGTCCGGTCGTGGGCCGCACGCTTGCTTTGAACCCGATCGCCTTGAGCTGGTCCGCGGCCCACGTCGCGGCGCGCTCGCACGCCGCAGCAAAGGCCGGATCGGTCGATACCGACGGGATCGACACGAAATCGAGGAGGCGTTGGATGGCGCCGTCGAGATTGGCGTCGATCCGGGCGAGGACAGAATCGAGCGAAGCCATGTGAACTCCCGTGCCGTCGCGACAAAGACGTCTTTGCGACCCACTCTTACCGACCGAAGCATCTGAGGGGAACGCCGCGATCTCGACCTGTGCGTCACGTCATTCATCGGAGATCGGGTCGTGCGCCTGAAAACCGACTTCTGGGTGTCGGCTTATCTCAGGCGCGTCAATCGCGACGGCGTCGCTGCCTTTTTGCGACGGCGCGGGGCGGCCGAAGCCGGTGCGGTCTACATCAAGCTGGACTGTCTCGACGGCCGGGCGGCCCTGTTCGGTCCGGCGCCGCAGATGGAAGCGGACGGCCTCGGCGACCGCTGTTTTCTGCGGCTCCACAAGGACGCTTGGATCGACCCGTTGGAGGCGGAAACGAGACTGACGCGGGAGATCGGGTTCGACTCGGATCTCTGGATCGTCGAGATCGAGAACAGGGCAGGCGATCCGTCCGTGACGGTCGCCGAGGTTTGAGGGCTCGGAGCTGCCTTGGTTACCGCGACCTTTGTGCAACGGCGACGACCGCAGCGTTTTCTAGTGAGATTTCGTTAAGACCTGCCCGTCCAGAAGTGGATCGCCTCTGCCGAGCCACGGAGCCGATAAGTGGGTGATCTCATTCTTATGTCACGTCCGAAGGTGGCCGCCCGCAGCGTCGTTGTCGGCGAAACCGCAGCCATCCTGTTTTTCACGGGCATCCGCTACCAGCGGCTTGACGACAGCGCCGCCCCGCCGGCGCCGATCGTCACAAAACGCCGTCGACCGTCGCGGTCCAAGAAATCCAACCTGGCCGAACTCCACGCCTGACGAGTCTGGTCTACGACCGCCCTGTCAGTAGGGCGCGACGACCGAGTACGGCGGCACGTTGTAAAGCGGCTGTCGAGGCGGCGTCGTGTAGACGCGCTCTACGAAAGGGTGCCGGTACGGCGGAATCAAGATGACCTCGCCGGTTCGGTACGAGCGCTGGAACGGGTAGCGAGTCGGCGCCGGATAGTCGCTGTAGTCTTGCGCGACCGAGGGAACGACGGCGAGCGCCGACATTGTAGCGGCAACAAATATGATAAGCTTCATCTGGCTTCTCCTCGTCGGCAGGGAAACAGCCAGAGCTTCGCAAACGGTTGCGCTCGGCGCGAATAAACGTCGCTAGCTTAGCGAATGATTACGCCTGGAAGCCTTCGAAGACGATTTGGGCGCCGCAGGCGCGGGCCGTCGCGTGCTGCTCTTCGGTCCGCACCGTCCATGTCGTGCGCGGCAGGTCGGGGTGGCTCGCCGCGATCTCGGCAATGTGGGCAATGCTCCACGAGACGAAATCGCAGCGGGGCAGGGAGGCCGGGTCTGGAGATCCGTCCTCTGCGGGCCCGACGAGACCGACGGCGCAGGGCGCATTCCGACACCGGTCGAGTATGGAAGGATCGAAGCTTTCCAGCGCGAGAGGACCGCTGTATGCGCTGGCCTGATCGAGAACCGCGTCAGCGAGGCGCATGTCGCCATCTCCTACACTCTTGATTTCGATCACGAGCGGAACGAGCCCGCGTACGACTCGGAGCAAGTCGCGTAAAGTCGGGATCCGGCTGCCGTCGTGCAACGCGAGGTGGGCGAGGTCGGCGGCTCTCGAGTAGGCAACGCGTCCGGACGCGCCGGTCAAACGCTCGAGAGCGTCGTCATGGAAGACAACGATCTCGCCGTCGCGTGTGCGCTGCACGTCGCATTCGATGCCGTATCCGGCGGCAATCGCGGCTCGCGCTGCCGCGATTGTGTTTTCGACCGGGCCGGCGCCGCCGCACCCGTGCAGGCCGCGATGCGCGATCGGGCGCGCCCGTATCGCGGCAAGGCTCATGTGGCGACGGCGAACATGGCCTCGACCTCGACGACCGAATCGAGTGGAAGCTCGGCCACTCCGATCGTCGAGCGGGCGTGGCGGCCCTTGTCGCCGAGCACCTCGACAATGAGATCCGACGCGCCGTTCATAATCGGCGCGATGGCAGAGAACCCTGGGGCCGCGTTCATGAAGCCGCCGAGACGCACGCAGCGCTCGATGCGGTCGAGGTCGCCGACGGCAGCCTTCGCCTGCGTGAGGACGTTGATGACGCAAACCCGCGCCGCGGCTTTCGCGACCTCGGGCGACACGCCTGCGCCGATCTTCCCCTTGTGCTCGGGAGCAATCGCGCCGTCCGGCCCGAGGGCGAGCTGACCGGAGATGACGAGCAGCGAGCCGTGAAGGACATAGGCGACGTAGTTGGCGACCGGCGCTGCCGGCTTCGGCAGCTCGATGCCGAGCGATTTCAAGCGGTCGTCGATTGTGCTCATGTGCAGGTTCTCCGCGGGATCGACGTTCGTATGCGGATTGAAAGCAAGCGGCGCAAGGTCGGCACACTCGGCTCGTCCTGCGCCGACCAAAACGATAGTGCCCGCAATTCCGCCATCGCTGATGGCCATCCTCGCTCGTCTTCGGAGATGCTTTGATCGAATGAGTTACTGGTTGGATTCGCTGCGGATGAGCCGTTCTGCGTCAATCGTCGTTTCGGGCCTAGCGTGTCTGCTGCCCGCGCGGGCCGAAGCGCCCCCGCGCGCCGCGATCACGGGACTTGCAAATCCTGGGAAGCCGATCTCGACAGCCACCGTGGCGCTTGCCGCGCACCGCGCCGCCTATCGGATCACCTTGTCCAGCGCGGTCGGCAGCAAGAGCCCGACGGCGGCGCGCGGCCGCGTGAGCTACGAATTCAACGGGTCGGCCTGCGAAGGCTTCAGCCAGACATTTCGCCAAGTGACGGAACTGCAGCCAGCCGAAGGCACGACAAAGATGTCCGATATGCGCTCGGCAACCTACGAAGACGGCGACGGCCGGACTTTCTCTTTCGACATCAAGACCAGCACCGACCAGGGCCCGCCCGACGTGGTCGACGGCCACGCCGAACGCAGCGGCAACGACGTCCTCGCCATCAAACTGTCGAAGCCGAACGAGCAGGCGGTCACCGTCGACAACGACGTCCTGTTTCCGACGGCGCACGTGAGGCGCATCATCGCGACCGCGAAGGCGGGCCAGCATCTCCTCAGCGTGAAGGTGTTCGACGGGTCGGACGACGGCAAGAAGGTTTATGAAACGACCACCATCATCGGCCGGCAGCTGACCGGCCCGGCGGGCGATCTCGGTGCCGCTCACATCATTGCGATGGACGACATGCCACGCTGGCCAGTGACGATCAGCTACTTCGAGGAAGGGCGGAAAGACCAGGGGCCGGCTTACGTGCTCGGGTTCGAGCTCTATGAGAACGGTGTCTCGCGCGCGCTGCGGTTCGACTACGGCGACTTCACGCTGGCCGGCCAGATGGTCAGCCTCGACATGTTGCCGGCCCAGGACTGCAAACGCTGATCTAACCGAGACGCGTCACGGCGGACCCGGGGAGGGATGGAGGGCGAACGCGGTCTCGCCCGCCGAGGTGATGATATCGTAGCGCAAGCCCGTCGTGCGCGCGGCACCGATCGCGAGGTTGCGCACGGCGGCAGCGGACATGCCGGTCGCCTGCGAGAAATATGTCGCCGTCGGCATGTCGTAGATCAGCCCTCGCGACGAACTAATCGTCTTCGAGAAATTGGCGGCGGCCATGGCGCGGTCGAGACCCTCGTAATCCGCTATCGTTGCCCCGTGAAGTTCGACGCGTGTCAGGAAATCGGTCATTATCGCCTTGGTGATCAGGGCCTTAATCGGCTGCGGCCAGCCGCAGTGCCGATCAACTGACGTTGCCAGCACCGAAGATGCCATCGCTTTTTGGGTACCGCGGGTCGACGGGGCTGGTATAGGGACAGGTTCGACAGAAACGAGGCGTGTGTGGCAGCCGCGCCCTTGGGAGATCCTTCGATGTCCGCCGACCGCTGGGCGCCGCAGAGCTGGAGGGCGAAACCCATCCAGCAAGCGCCCGATTACCCCGATCTTGCGGCTCTTGCCGATGTCGAACGACAGCTGGCGGGTTTCCCGCCGTTGGTGTTTGCCGGTGAAGCGCGAAAGCTGAAGAGGCTCCTGGCGCAGGTGTCGGCCGGCGAAGCCTTCCTGCTGCAAGGCGGCGATTGCGCCGAGTCGTTTGCGGAGCACGCCGCCGACAATATTCGCGACTTCTTCCGCGTCTTCTTGCAGATGGCGGTGGTGACCACGTTCGCGGCAGCCCTGCCGGTGGTTAAAGTCGGCCGCGTCGCAGGCCAGTTCGCCAAGCCGCGCTCCGCGTCGACCGAAACAATCGGCGGCGTCGAACTTCCGAGCTATCGCGGCGACATCGTCAACGACATCGAATTCACCGCGGCCGCGCGCGTCCCGGATCCGCTGCGTCAGCTCGACGCCTACCGGCAGTCCGCCGCCACGCTGAATCTGCTGCGCGCTTTCGCCAGCGGCGGCTATGCCAACCTCGAAAATGCGCACCGCTGGATGCTTGGCTTCGTGCACGACAGTCCGCAATCGGCGGCCTATCAGGAACTCGCCGACCGCATCAGCGAGACAATCGGCTTCATGCGGGCGATCGGTCTCGATCCCGAGCGGCATCCAGAGCTTCGCGCGACCGATTTCTATACGTCTCACGAAGCGCTGCTCCTCGGTTACGAGCAGGCGCTGACTCGCGTCGATTCCACGACCGGCGACCATTACGCGACGTCTGGACACATGATCTGGGTCGGGGACCGCACCCGCCAGCTCGACCATGCCCATGTCGAGTTCGCGCGCGGGGTGAAGAACCCCATTGGGCTGAAATGCGGTCCGTCGCTGAAGCCCGACGAGCTGCTGCGGCTGATCGACGTTCTCAACCCGGGCAACGAGGCAGGCCGTCTCACCTTGATCTGCCGGTTCGGGGCCGACAAGGTCGGTGACGGCCTTGCCCCGCTGTTGCGCGCGGTGAGCCGGGAAGGTCGGCACGTCATATGGTCATGCGATCCGATGCACGGGAACACGATCAAGGCGACGTCCGGCTACAAGACTCGGCCCTTCGAGCGGATCATGAGCGAGATCAGCACCTTCTTCGCCGTCAGCCGCGCCGAAGGCACCTACGCCGGCGGCGTTCACCTCGAAATGACCGGCCGGGACGTGACGGAGTGCACCGGGGGCGCGCGCGCGTTGTCCGACCTCGACCTGCACGACCGCTATCACACCTATTGCGATCCTCGCCTCAATGCCGAGCAGGCCATCGAGGTCGCGTTCCTCGTCGCCGAGCTTCTGAAGGAAGAACGCATCGCGCGCGGGGCTCAGCCAGTGGTCCGCGCGGCGGAATGAACCCCGTCGTCCGCTTCGCGCCGTCGCCGACGGGACGCATCCATATCGGCAATGCGCGGACGGCACTGTTGAACGCCCTGTTCGCCCGCAAGCAGGACGGGCGCTTCATCCTGCGCTTCGACGACACCGATCTCGAGCGTTCGCGGGCCGAATATGCCGATGCGATCGAGGTCGATCTCGACTGGCTCGGCATCGGGCCCGATCTCGTGGTCCGCCAGTCGCAACGCGTCAAACATTACGATGATGCGGTCGAGCGATTGAAGGCGACAGGCCGACTCTATTCTAGCTACGAGTCCGCCGACGAACTCGATCGACGTCGCAAGCGGCAGCAGGCGCGCGGGCTGCCGCCGGTCTACGATCGCGCCGCTCTCGACCTGACGGACGCGGACCGGCGGCGCCTCGAAGAAGAGGGCAGGCGCCCGCACTGGCGCTTCCTGCTCGATCGCGTCGACATTGCCTGGGACGACGGCGTAAGGGGCGCAAGCCGCATCGATTGCGCATCGCTGTCCGACCCGGTGCTGATCCGGGAAGACGGTAGTTACCTCTATACCCTGCCGTCCGTGGTAGACGACGCGGACCTTGGCATCACCCATGTGATCCGCGGCGAGGACCACGTCACCAACACGGCCGTCCAGATCCAGATCGCGCAGGCACTCGGCGCTCCGCCGCCGGCCTTCGCTCACCACAATCTGCTGACGGCGGCGAGCGGCGAAGGTCTCTCTAAACGCTCAGGCGCTCTGTCGATCGGCGGCCTGCGCGAGGCCGGCATCGAGTCCTTGGCGGTTGCGGCCCTGGCCGTGCTGACTGGTTCTTCCGACGCCGTGCAGCCGGTCGCCGACCTGAAAGCGCTCGCCGACCTCGTCGACCTCGGCCATATCTCGCGCAATCCCGCCCGCTTCGACCCCGTTGAACTCGAGCACCTGTCGACGCGCACGCTTCACGGCCTCTCGTATAGTGCGGTCGCGGACAGGCTCGACGCGGCCGGCATCCCGGTATCTCGTGCCGAGCCGTTCTGGTCGGCGGTGCGCGGCAATCTCCTGCGCTTCACCGACGTTGCCACGTGGTGGGCGGTGATCCAGGGGCCGATCGAGCCGGCGATGGAGGATGCGGCCTTTCTTGCGCAAGCCGCGGCACTGCTGCCCGGGGAGCCTTGGGATGCGACGACTTGGACGAGCTGGACAGGCCTCGTCAAGACGGCCACGGCGCGCAAGGGAAGAGCGCTCTTCCACCCGCTGCGGCTCGCGCTGACGGCGCGCGACACGGGCCCTGAACTCGCCGCCCTGCTGCCGCTGATCGGACGGGCTAGGGTTGCGGCCCGACTTGCCGGACAGTCCGCTTAGACTCACCCGCGTCGGCTGGCGGTTTGACGATTTCGACCGCGGCTTTGCTCGCCGGCGCAGTGTCGGAGAGCGTCTGCCGAGCGTTGGCCTCGCCCTTCGGTCGCGACAGTTCGGCCGACTTCTCGGGCGTCACCACGATGTCACCCTTGCGCGTACTGTCGAGCACTTCCTCGGCATTGGCGAGCGTCTCGGCCCAACTCTTCCCGGCTTGCCGGCAGGAGCAGGTGGAGGCAAAACTTTTCTGAAAATGCAACGCATTCGGCAAATCCATATAGGGCTTGCCGTCGAGACCGAGAGCCGTCTTGATGTCGCTATCGGGATTGCGTGTGTACACCGCCGTCTCGGTCCCGGGACAGAGCGCCTGGCACATCTCCGTCAGATCTTCCGACCCATGGCGCGCCGACATGCCGAGCGGAAAGAACCCGCCGTCGCAGCTGCGGACGCAGACCGCCTGGGATCCGCCGCGAGCATTGAGGCCGCCACCGAAGTCGCCCGGGTCGCCTTGTCCACCGTCGGTCGGAGGCGGTGGCAAAGCCGGCTGTTGCGGCAGTCCGCCGCCGAAAATCGACTCAAGAAAACCACGGGGCTGCGCCGACACCACTGATCCACCACGACAGTAGGCGTTGAAGCGCGCGATCAAGTCGCCGCGCCCATCTCCGCCCGCCCCCTGAAGCTGGCCGAGATTGGCCTGCATCTGCCCGATGCGGGCATTGACCTCGCTGCATTGAGGATTGGCCCCGAAGAACGAGAAACCGTCGCATCCGAGTTGATGCGCGTAGGCGCGGGTTCTTGCCAGCTCTGTAGATTGCCGCCGCGTTGCCTGACTGTAGCGGCCACCTCCCGATTGAGCGATCTGCTGTTGAAGCCGCGCGCAATCGAGCGCCTGCGCGCTTGCGTCAGTCAGTACCCAAAGCAGCGCGGCCGCGCTCGTCGCCGAAACGACGAGGATCCGAAAAGACGACACTCGCGACTTGACGCGGCCCACCCGCCCGTTCGGCTGGCGAGCTCGTGAATCCTGCTGCATGAATTCCCCGGCGACAAGCGGCAGCACACCGCTGTCTTCGACTCCGTCCGTTGCTTGCCACCCCGGCATGCGCGAACGTCGTTAAGATTTGCCTGTCGATATGGGGAAAAGAAGGCCGCAAGCGGCGTGCCCGCGAATAGCTGTGCCGATCGCTTTCCGCGCAACACTCGATAGATAATGGACAAACATACCGCGTTTCGGGAAGAGTTGGGGCGTCGACCTGACGCGTGACGTCCCAACGAACTCGGTCGCGGAAAACGGTTTACTTCTTGTCGCTGCCCTGCGCGTTCTGCTGCTGGTCTTTCTTGCTGGCGTTGTGGTGACCCACCGCGCAACCCGCGGCAGCGCCGACCTTGCCATGCCCGGCCAGATGGCCTGCGACGCCGCCGACGATCGCGCCTTTGATGCAACCTTTCGCTTCGGCACTCGCGGTCATCAGCGAGGCGGATGCCAGAGCAATCGATCCTACGAGAAACATTTTTGTCATGACGGTCTCCAATCGCGGCGAATAATCGCGCAGAAGCCCGACCGTTCCCAGACCAACCGTGGGGAAGGAACTAGTCCTTGCAGGTCACGACGAAGGTGCCCGGCTCGAGCTTGCGCGGCTGCGGGTTGCCTCCGCCCTGCTCGGACACGATGGGTTCGGCGATGGATGCTGTGATATCGTCGGACCGTCCGAAGGTGATCGAAGCGGCCATTCCATGAGCTTCACACCAGGCGTCCGCGATCACGCGTCCGCATGCCTGGTTGCTGGCGAGGCAATCGTCGAAGCCGTAGCCGTCGGAAGCCGGAATGATCAGCGTATGACTCGTCTGCGCTCGCGCAGAGACCTGGGATACCGAGACGGCCAGTAAGCCGGCGGCCGCGGTTGCGGCGATTTGGATGATTTTTCGGACGGCGGCGGCTGGCATGGGAGAACTCGACGCGAGCAAAGCGAAGTCGACATGAGGGTGCTCTCGATGGCTAAAAAAGTAGTTAAGCCTTCGTGGCTGCGGCGCCCCGATGCTGAGGGCAGTTGCAACCTCATGTTAGCCAACCAGGGTGGAAGGCTGATCCCTGCGGTCTCGTATAAAGATTGAAGAAGAGGCTGGTCACGCGCGTCGGACTATGTGCCGTTCAGCCTTATTCAGGCGGTGTTCTCCCTTGCCGATTCTGGGGTGCTCGATCTGCCCGCAGCGGTCCGGCTGGTTTCGGCCAACCCGGCCGCGGTCGCCCGCCTCGACGACCGCGGAACGATCGCCCCGGGTCAGCAGGCCGACTTGGTGCGGGTCAGGACCGCAACCGACCAACCTCCGCAGGTCGCGGGGGTTTGGCGGAAAGGGCATCGTGTCGCCTGACCGCGCGGGTGCGGATGGACTGTGGCAAGCGCATCAAGGTCTGTTCGTGGCCGTCGTCGGCCCGAGCGGAGCCGGCAAGGACACGCTGACATCGCGTGCCGCGCGACATGCGTCGTTGAACCCTCGAATCCGTTTCGTTTGGCGTGTCGTGACCCGCGATGCGCTGACCGAGTCGGAGGATCACGACAGCCTCGATCAGGCCGCTTTCGCCCGGGCGCAGGCAAAAGGCACTTTTTGTCTGACCTGGGCGGCACACGGCCTTTGCTACGCCTTGCCTCGCTCGGTGGAGACGGACCTCGGAGAGGGTCGGATCGTTGTGGCCAACCTGTCGCGTGGTTCGCTCGGGGCCGCGTCCGACGTTTTTGGAGCCGTGCACATCGTTGAGGTGACGGCGCACCCGGACATTCTGTTCGCGCGCATTTCCGCCCGCGGACGAGAAACCAAGGAGCAGATCCAGGACCGCTTGCGTCGCGAAACGACGATGACGCCTCCTTCCCGGACCGCCGGAGACGTGCGGATCGACGACTCGGGCGATGTCGAGACGGCTACCGACTTTTTCGTTCGGCATCTGAACGAGCTCGCCAGATCTTTTTGACGGGCGCCTCTGCGCCTCGACTGTCGAGGGGTCCGGATGGTCATTCCAACCTGGGCGTCCCAGTAAGCGGCCGCGAGGACGGGGTCGAAACCGCGGGCACCTGGTGAGACTTGGATGGCTTCAGCCCGATGGCTGGGGGACCTGGACGGCGAGCAACATACCCGGCGAGCCCCCAGCAACATCAGCACGAGCGAATTACAAGCTTCTACAACAACTTAGCAGGCCTCTCCCGGCGAATGGACCACAGGCGTGGAGAGCGGTCAAGGAGTTGTTTAGAGCCGTCGAGACAAGCCCCGTTTTGACGTTCATGTTCGATCAGCACGGTGGCGCCTGATCGAGCATCGCGCCGCGCGGATCGAGCGAGAGTAAACTTGACCGAGCCGGTTCCGACAATCCCGGCTCGCCGCGGGGACGCCGGCGACCCAAAGCGCCGATGGCGCGATTGCCTCAGCAGCCAAGACGCGAGTCTCTCAACTCGGCTCCCAGCGGGATCTTGATTGCGGTTTCTACGGCTCAATCTGGCCGTAAGCGGAATGGCAGCTTTGAAGCGCCGAGATGCTGAAGCAGCCATTCGCTCCGCTACCCTGATTGATCGTTCCGGCGCCCAGCCGCGTTCATGGGCTGTCAGGGATGCACTATGAACCAGCTTCGAACGTCCGACTCCGATGCTTCATCGCGCGATGGCGAGTTCGCTCTACTCGATCGCTATTGGCTCGCCGCCAACTACCTGTCGGTGGGGCAGATCTACCTGATGGCCAACCCGCTCCTGCGCGACCCGCTCAAGGCCGAGCACATCAAGCCGCGCCTGCTTGGACACTGGGGCACCACACCGGGACTGAACTTCGTCTACGCCCACCTCAATCGGGCGATCCGGGCGCGTGACCTCGACATCATCTACGTTTGTGGCCCTAAACATGGCGGTCCTGGCATGGTCGCCAACACCTATTGGGAGGGCACTTATTCCAAGACCTATCCCGAGACCACGCCCATTCTTGACGGCCGCGGGCGCCTTTTCCGGCAGTTCTCGTTTCCAGGCGGCATTCCGAGCCACGCGGCACCCGAGACGCCCGGCTCGATCAACGAGGGTGGCGAACTCGGCTACGCCCTTGTGCACGCCTACGGCGCGGCGTTCGACAACCCGGACCTGATCGCCGCCTGCGTGATCGGCGACGGCGAGGCCGAGACGGGTCCGCTCGCGGCCTCATGGCTGTCGAACACCTTCCTCAACCCGGTCACCGACGGCGCGGTTTTACCGATCCTTCATCTCAACGGC
>CAXTFG010000024.1:0-27892 GCA_964243415.1 uncultured Beijerinckiaceae bacterium
GCTTGATCGAAGTCGTCCGGTTATGGAGGCCGAAGGCGACGCGCGTGTCGGGCTTCAGCTTCCAGATCATCTGCAGCATCAGAAACTTGTAGAAATCGGTATCGAGCAGGCTGCGGACGATCGGGTCGATGCGGAAAGAATGGTCGTAGGCGCGCCGGGCGAGGTCGGGGGTCATCCCGTTTCCGCCAGCAGGCGGCCGGCGGCGGCGCGTGCCTCGTCCGTGACCGTCGCGCCGGCGAGCATGCGGGCGATCTCCTCCTTGCGCGCGTCGGGGTGCAACGGCGTCACGCGGGTCGCGACGCGGGCACCGCGATCGAGCGTGTCCTTGGCGATGCGGTAATGACCGAGCGCCCGGGCCGCGACTTGCGGAGCATGCGTGACGGCGAGCACCTGCGCAGTCGTCGCGAGCCGCGCTAGACGCTGGCCCATGGCATCGGCCACCGCGCCGCCGACGCCGGTGTCGATCTCGTCGAAGACAAGCGTCGGCGCCGAGCCTTTGGCGGCGAGCGCGACCTTCAGCGCGAGCATGAAGCGGGCGAGTTCGCCGCCCGACGCGATCTTCATCAGCGGACCCGGCCGCGTCCCGGGATTGGTCGCGACCCAGAAACTGACGGCATCAACGCCGTCGGGTCCGGGTGCCTCCGTCTCGACCTGAGTGACGAAGCGGGCACGCTCGAGCTTCAAGGGCCCCAGTTCCGCATCGACGGCACGGTCGAGCGCGGCAGCCGTCGCTTTGCGCCGCTCCGACAAGGCCGTTGCGAGATGCTGATATCCGGCTTCGGCCTCGACCAGCGCCGCCGCTAGGGCGACGAGCTTCGCCTCGTCGGCGTCGAGTGCGGTCAGTGTCGCCGCATGCTTGGCGGCGAGTTCGCCGAGGCCATCCGCCCTGACGCCGTACTTGCGCGCCGCGCCGCGGAGGGCGAACAAACGCTCTTCCAGTTGCTCGAGCTCGCCTGGGTCGAAATCGGCGGCGCGGATAGCGGCATCGACCGTATCGCGCGCCGCATCGATGGCGACGAGCGCGGCATCGATTGCGCCGAGGCTGGGTTCGATCAAGTGCGGCGCCTGCGCCTGCCGGCGGTCGAGCCGGCGCAGCGCTCCGTTGAGGCTCGACACCAATCCTTCGGCAGCGAGCAATTCCAGCGCGTCGCGAAGATCGCCGACGACCTTCTCGGCGGCCTGTATGTCCTGCCGCCGCTCCGCTAGCATCTGCTCTTCCCCGGGCTCGGCGGAGAGCCTCTCCAGCTCGGCGTGAGCGTGGCGCAGGTAATCAGCCTCGGCACGAATCGCCGCCACGCGCGCCTCTTCCGACCGGTGCTCGGCCTCGATGGCCCGCATCCGGGCATGCGTCTCGCGGACGGCGGCGAGCTGCCGCGCGTGGCCGCCAAAGGCATCGACAAGCTGGCGGTGCATGGTCGGATCGAGCATGGCCCTGTCGTCATGCTGGCCGTGGATCTCGACCAGCGCCCGACCGACCGTGCGCAGCACCTGCGCCGCCACCGGCTGATCGTTGACGAAAGCCCGCGTTCGCCCGTCGCCCATCTGCACGCGGCGCAGGATCAGGTCGCCGTCCGCGGTAATGCCGAGATCCTTGGCGGTGGTCCATGCGGCGTGCGCCGCCGGAAGGTCGAAGGCGGCCGTCACCTGCCCTTGCGCTTGTCCTTCACGGACGAGCGAACCATCGCCGCGCGCGCCAAGGGCGAGCGAGAAGGCATCCAGAAGGATCGACTTGCCGGCGCCGGTCTCGCCGGTGAGCACCGTCAATCCCGGTCCGAAATCGAGATCGAGCCGATCGATAAGGACGATATCGCGGATCGACAGCTGGACCAGCACGGTGCCCGGCGTCCTCACGAATGCTTGCGGCAGGATGGGGTGACAAGGAACGGCGGGAAGGTCAAGCCGTCGATACGCCGTTGCTCATGCGAACTCTAGGTTCAGGCCCACAAGGAAAGGCGAGCGACGAAACCGGTCACCGCCTGTCCAAGTTGCGATCCGGTCGGAACGCCGCCGCGATGCCGCTCTCGATTAACGCCGGCTTGGCGAAGAGTGGACCGATTTCGACGCGCGCCATGTTGCTCATCATCGTGGCGAGGTTGGCCGTCGGCGCGCCGTCCGGTGCGAACAGGCCGAGGTCTCCACCTGTTGTCGCGGTGATGCCGGCCGAAGCCTTCGCAGCGTAGGCGGCAATGCGTCCAGAATCGTCGATGCAGCTCGGCAATCTGCCTCTCGTGCCCCCGTCGCTGAGCAGAATGCCCGAGCTCCGACGGGATGGAACCCCGATCAGCGATCGGGAAGGCGGCGCGTTCGCGCTCGACGACAACAGCGCGTCGAGCGTAATGGGTGCCGCGGCTCGACCGTTCTCGGCAAGCCCGACGGCGATCGTCGGCGCGATCTCCGGCCGGCCCACATGGTCGGCGACGACGGAACGACGCACCTGGGTCGTGCTTCCCAGTCTTGGCAGGACGAAGCCGCGGCTGTGGCTGGCGAGCCAGGTCGCGCGCAGCGTTCCGCGAAGACCTTTGGGCGCCAGCGATGCAGTGCTGCGGACAGGCCGCGTCGAGTCCGCAAGCAGTCCGCATTGCGCCGGCGCCCAACGCGAGATGATGGCGAGCGCGGTGTGGCGGCCGAAATCGACGTAATAGCGCCTGAGCAGAAGCGCGGCGACGGCAGCTCCTTCAACGGCGGACGCGAAAGCGACATGACCGGCGCCGTCGGCGGCGATCTCGCCGCTCCAACCTGCTTTCTTGATGCACCAATAATTGTTGAGCTTCACGCAGCGCGCGACGGACGGCCCGGCGGATTCATTCAGCAAGGCCGCGCTCTGATCGGGTTTCAAGACGAGATTGTCCGCCGCTTGTGATCGCCAAGTGCTGACGGCGCGCTCCGCCGGCCAAAAAACCGGAGTTCGATCGTCTTGCGGCTGCGGTCGGCCGCTCTTCGGGGACGAGGGCGCCACGACTGGTAAAAGCACATCAGCCGGATGGGCCGCAGCTGCTGCTGCCGTCGTGGCTACAAACGCGACTGCGACGATCGGCGCAACACGCGCTTGCGCTCTGCGCATCATCGCCCAGCCAAATCGTCCGGCGTCACGAAAAACCTGAGACGACCAGCGCCGACCCGCACGTCAGGCCACCTGTCGGCTTCGAAGGTCAGGACTGCCAAGCTGCAGGGGGGAAAGCGGTCTCGCATGCGGTCGATCGCGAGGTTGTCGCCGTTGCCGGCCATGCTCAACGCGAGCTCCGCGATCGCCGGGTTGTGGCCGACGATCAATATTCGCTCGAAACCGCCCTCGACACGTCGCAGAATATCGCCGAGGCCGTCGGGGGTGGCACTGAACAGGGCATCCTCGAAACGCGCGGGTGCGGTGAAGCCGGCTCCTCGAACCGCGGCGTCGAAAGTCTGGCGCGTGCGTTTCGCCGACGAAATGATCGCAAGGTCCGGAACGAGCCCCGCTTGACGAAGCCAGCCGCCAAGTCCGATCGCGTCGGTTCTGCCTGGATCGGTCAGGGGGCGTGCGAAGTCTTCGCCCTGGGATGGTGTCGCCTTGGCATGCCGGAGAAGCATCAAGGTCAGCATGGATCAGCTCTTCCGACCAGGACCGTTGGCGCATATGCCGTCATACGGTCCCGTGACGCGATGGTCTACGCTGCTTCCTGAAGCGATAGCCGCGATCAGCCTTGGTGGACTGCCTGCTTCATCTGGTCCGTGGCCTGTTCGCCGGCTTGCGTCATCGCGTCGGTGCCTTGCTGGAAGGCCGCCTTGCTGTTCTTGGCCATCTCCATCGGAACCGACACCATCAACTCACCGAATCGGCGGGTGAAGTCGGCATACTTGGAGAACGACTCCTGCATGAAGCTCGTTTGAATTGAAACCACGTCCTCCATCGACTTGGCCCCACGAAGCTTGTCCATGAGATGTGTCGTGGCGTCGATGGACTCCTTCGACATCTTCTGCATCTCGGACGTAAACGTCTGCATCGACTTCGTGACGGCGGAATAGTTGGCCTGGGCACTGTCCACGCCGGGAATGCTCTTCATATTGGTCTGATCGGTCATCGTTTGTCCCTTTGGTTGAGTCAGCTCGCATAACGTAACAGGGGCCTTGTGGTGCCCGGCCTTTCACGTCCGAACGACGGAATTTCTACCTGCGCATATACGCGCTTCTTACATCTATTCTAATTCGAATGAACGAGCATGCGGAGTTGAAGGGCTTCGTCCGGCGCACTAGCTCGCCTCCAGCCTAGCTGAATCGTGGAGACGTGGCGTTTAATGCTGGTTGCATTTCTGATCATGCTTCGCGAAGGGATCGAAGCATCCTTGATCGTCGGCATCATCGCGAGCTACCTCGCCCAGACTGGTCGGCGGCAGTACCTCGGCGCTGTCTGGCTGGGCGTCGTGATCGCCGCCGGCATCTGCGCCGCCGTCGGGATCGGCCTGCATGAGGCCAGCGCGGAGTTTCCGCAAAAGCAACAGGAATTATTCGAGACGCTTGTGGCGGTCGCGGCCGTCTGCATTTTGACCTCGATGGTGTTCTGGATGAAATCGGCGGCACGTTCGATCAAAGCGCATCTGCACGATCGCATTGACGCCTCCATGCAGACGAGCCGGCATGCTGCGTTGGCCCTCGTTCTTATGGCTTTCTTCGCGGTCGGGCGAGAAGGCCTCGAGTCGGTATTTTTCCTGCTCGCCATCTTCGATCAGAGTACTGGACCCGCCGTGCCCGTCGGTGCGGCGCTCGGCCTGCTCGGTGCGATCGGGGTCGGCTTCGGCATCTATTACGGTGGCGTCCGGCTGAACCTCCGCCAATTCTTCCGGGTCACGGGAGCGTTCATCGTGCTGGTCGCGGCTGGCCTGCTCGCCGGTGCGGTTCGGAGCGCCCACGAGGCCGGCGTCTGGAACGGTCTTCAGCAGATTGTCGCCGATTGGAGCTCTGTTCTGCCCGCCGACGGCCCGCTTGGCACCGTTCTCGCGGGCATCTTCGGCTACACCGACCGCCCGTCGTTGGGCGAGGCGCTGATGTACTTCGCCTATCTCGTCCCGGCCCTGATTCTTTTCCTCGCGCCGGCACGCCAGCCGCTCCCTGTTCCTCATCAAGCCTGAGCCGATCGGACCAAAAGTGATGCGCTCGATCTCGATCTTCAGTGTCGTCTCCGCGATGGCGGTTGTCGTGCCGTTTGCCCCCGCTTGGAGCGCGGCGGGCGCCGACGCACCGCAATCGATCGATATCACCATCAACGACAAGGGCTGCGAGCCGATGGAGCTCAATGTTCCACCTGAGAAAATCTCGTTCAAGATCAAGAACGCGTCGAAGCGCGGCGTCGAGTGGGAGATCCTCAAAGACAACATGGTGGTCGAGGAGCGCGAGAACATCATTCCCGGCTTCACGTCGACCCTGACCACAAAGCTCGACCCGAACGACTACGAGATGACATGCGGGTTGCTGTCGAACCCGAAAGGCAAGCTCATCGTCAAGGTGGCGACAAAGGGAGAGGCCGAACCGAAGCCGTCCGACCTCGGCGCGATCATCACGTCCTACAAGGGATACGTCGCCGGCGAGGTCGATCAGATGGTCGAGAAGACGAAGGCGCTCGTCGATGCCGTCAAGGCGGGCAAGCTCGAGGCGGCGCAGCAAGCCTACGCGCCGGCCCATCTCTACTACGAGCGTATCGAGCCTGTGGCCGAGGTTTTCAATGACCTCGACAAGAGCATGGACTCCCGCGCCGACGATTACGAGAAGAAGGAAGCCGACCCGAACTTCTCCGGCTTCCACCGCCTCGAATACGGTCTCTTCGAAAAGAAGTCGACGGCTGGCCTCGACGACTATGCCGACCACCTCATGAAGGATGTCGTCGATCTCAAGGGCCGTCTCGGCAAGCTCGACATCACGCCGAAGGTCATGGTCGGCGGGGCCGCGGAATTGATCGAGGAAGTCGCCTCGAAAAAGATCAGCGGCGAGGAGGACCGTTATTCCAAGACCGATCTGTACGACTTCCAGGCGAACGTGGACGGGGCGCAGAAGATCGTCTCGCTGCTCAAGGGCAATATCGGTGCGCGGGATCCTGAGTTGTTGAAGCGCGTCGAGGTCAATTTCGATAAGGTCGACAAGGGGCTTGCCAAGTACAAGAAGCCGGGCGGCGGCTTCGAGAGCTACGATGCGTTGAAGCCGGAGGACCAAAAGGCGCTCAAAGGTCCGATCACCGCGCTCGCGGAAGATTTGTCGAAGCTGCGCGGCACTCTCGGGATTGATTGAAGCCATTGCATGAGTGAAGCAGGAGAGATCAAGAAGAAGAAGGGCGCGTGTCCTTTCTCGCTCGAGGAGATGACTCCGTCACGCCGCGCACTCCTGCTCGGGGCTGGCGTGGCGTCCGGTGCGGCGCTGGTGCGCGGTGGCCCGGCTGCTGCGCAAGGCTCGATCGGCCGTCCGACCCACGACCATGCGATCTCGGCCGAAAGCCTGGCGACCGATCACCGTCACTACGCCGAGCCGCACGATTTCGACAACGACGGCACGCGCGAGGCGCAGCCGTTCTATGGCATCCACCAATCGGGCGTGGTGAACCCGCAACCGGCGGCCGCGATCATCGCCGCCTTCGACGTGCTCGCGTCCGAACGCGCCGACCTCCAGCGGCTTTTCCGCGATCTGACGACGCGCATCGCGGACCTCATGAAAGGTGGCGAGGTAAACGTCGCCGATCCGAGGATGCCGCCACCGGACAACCTCGTGCTCGGGCCGACCGTCTTCCCGGACAATCTGACGGTGACAGTGGCGCTCGGCGCCTCGCTGTTTGACGGGCGGTATGGATTTGCCGACCAGAAACCGAAGCGCCTCGTCGCCATGGACCAATTCCCCAACGACGCGCTCGAGGCCAGTTTCTCCCACGGCGATCTGCTGCTGCAGTTCTGCTCCAACACATCGGAAACCAACATACATGCCCTGCGCGAGATCATCCGCATGGCTCCCGATGCTCTCGCGCTGCGCTGGAAAATGGACGGATTTCTCCCGCCACACACGCTCAAGAAGCTCGGCAAGGACACGATCCGCAACCTGATGGGATTCAAGGACGGCACGGCGAACATCAATGCCCAGGACGTCAATCTGATGGACGAACTCGTCTGGGTGGGAGGCAAGCACGGCGAACCGGAGTGGGCCACAGCGGGCAGCTACCAGGTCGTGCGGCTCATCCGCATGCTGGTGGAGCGCTGGGACCGGACGCCCCTCGGCGAGCAGCAGACTATCATCGGCCGCGAAAAGGCGAGCGGCGCGCCGCTCGGTATGACTCACGAGAGGGACCTCCCAGATTACGGCGGTCCTCAAGGCAAGACGATTCCCGTCGACGCGCACATTCGACTCGCCAACCCGCGCTTACCGGAGACGCAGGCCAACCTAATGCTGAGGCGGCCTTACAACTTCTCGCGAGACGCGGTGACGAAGGCCGGACAACTCGACATGGGCCTTGCTTTTATTTGTTTTCAGGCCGATCTCGACGCCGGCTTCCGCACCGTGCAGACGCGTCTCAACGGAGAGCCGTTGGAGGAGTACATCCGGCCATTCGGCGGCGGCTATTTCTTCGCGCTGCCGGGCGTCCGCGACAGCGCCGATTACTTCGCCAAGGCTCTGATCGAGCGCCGCCCGGCTTAGGTCGCCTGGTTGAGGGCAAGAGGATCGGTCGGCTTGCCGTCCTGAATGGCCTCGTTCTGTAACTCATCGAGGTGTGATCGCGCCATGATGGTCGCGGCCTGTTCGATCGCGCGGTATCTCGCGACGAGCGCCAGGCCGCTCGGCGTCAAGGACGCCCCGCCGCCGTTGCGACCGCCGATCTGCCTGACGACTACGGGGTCAGCGAACATGGCGTTCGTCTCGTCGACGAGCTGCCACGCGCGCCGGTACGACATCGACAGTTTGCGTCCAGCCGCCGAGATCGACCCGCAGGCGGCGATCTCTTCCAGCAGGCCGATCTTGCCGGGACCGATGCGCCGCCCGGACTCGAAGAAGATCCGCAGGCTCAGCGATGCCATGTCCGTGCTCCTTGCCCCGAGGATCCTAACTCAACCCGGTCGGATCGAAATCGTTATGGGGCAGCATGAGTGCAGATGCCGGCTCGCCGCCCCGGGCAACGCGGCTTGTTCCAAGCCCACGGCTTCGCTACCTGATCAAGCATGCAGCTTCCTCAAGACAAGCTCGACCTCATTCTGCGCCGCCATGACGAGATCAATGGCCGGCTCGCCGCCAACCCGGACGCCACGACTTTCGTCGCGCTTTCGCGCGAACTTGCCGGGCTTGAGAGTGTAACAATAGCTATCCGCGAATACCGCCGGGAGGCACAAGAACTCGCCGGACTCGCTTCCATGCTTGACGACACCTCGCTCGACGCCGAGATGCGCGACCTCGCCGGAGAGGAGCATCGCAGCGGGCAGGCCCGGCTCGACGACCTCGCGCACGTGCTGCAACTGGCTCTCCTGCCGAAGGACACGGCGGACGAGAAAAGCGCCATTCTCGAAATCCGCGCCGGAACGGGAGGGGACGAGGCGGCACTCTTCGCCGGCGACCTTTTTCGGATGTATCAGCGCTATGCCGAACTGCGCGGCTGGCGCGTGGAGATCGTCTCGGCCAGCGAGGGCACTGCCGGCGGGTTCAAGGAGATCATCGCTGAGGTCGAGGGTGCCGGCGTTTTCGCCAAGCTCAAGTTCGAGTCGGGCGTGCACCGCGTCCAACGCGTGCCGGATACGGAAACGCAGGGTCGTATCCATACCTCGGCCGCTACCGTCGCCGTGCTGCCGCAGGCGGAGGAGGTCGATGTCGCCATTAACGAGGCGGATCTCAAGATAGATACCATGAGGGCGCAAGGCGCCGGCGGTCAGCACGTCAACAAAACGGAATCGGCGATCCGCATCACGCATCTGCCGACGGGAACCATCATTTTCGTCCAGGACGAACGTTCGCAGCACAAGAACCGCGCTCGTGCTATGGCTCTGCTCCGCTCGCGCCTTTACGACGCGGAACGCCAGAAGCTCGATGCCGAGCGCTCGGCCGATCGCCGCGCCCAGGTCGGTTCGGGCGATCGATCCGAACGCATCCGCACCTATAACTTTCCACAGGGCAGGCTCACCGATCATCGGATCAATCTCACGCTGTACAAGCTCGACAAGGTGATCGCTGGCGAAGCGCTGGACGAAGTCATCGATGCGTTGACCACGCAGCACCAAGCCGCGCTGCTCGCCGCGCAGGACGGGTAGGCCGCCGCGGCGCGCGCGGCTTATGCGCCCTTCCATGAAGCGCCCTTCCCAAAGCTCCGCCCGCTCCCTAAAACCGAGGCATGTCTTCGCCAACGGCCGACCCGATGTATTCCTGCGTGACTCGCGATATCGAGATCACCGTCTTGCCGGAGTTCGATCCCGAGCGTTCGGATGAGGACAATGGTCAATTCTTCTGGGCATACACGGTCGAGATCGCCAACCAGGGCCGCTTTTCAGTGCAGGTCACGCATCGGCATTGGAAGATCACCGACGCCAACGGCCGCCTCGAAGAGGTCAGGGGTCAGGGCATCGTCGGGGAGCAGCCCGTCCTGAAGCCGGGCGAAATCTTCCGCTACACGTCCGGCTGTCCGCTGCCGACGCCGTCCGGCTTCATGGTCGGCACCTATAGAGTCGTCGAAGACGGCGGCGAAATCTTCGAAGCCGCCATCCCAATGTTCTCGCTCGATCGACCATCAGGCCGGCGGGTGTTGAATTGAAAAGCGAGCCGGATATCTTGGCAGCGACGCTCGGCGTTCTCGAGCGATTGGTCGCCTTCGACACCATTAGTTCGAAGACGAACCTGCCGCTGATCCATTATGTCGAAGCCTACCTCGCCAATTTTGGAATCCAGACCGTGCGCGTGCCCAACGCGGCGGGCGACAAGGCTGCCCTTTTCGCCACGGTGGGCCCTGCCGTCGACGGGGGTCTGGTGCTGTCGGGACATACCGATGTCGTTCCCGTCGCCGGTCAAAGCTGGACGAGCGATCCGTTCTTGTTACGCCGGAAAGACGACAGGCTCTTCGGTCGCGGCGCCTGCGACATGAAAGGTTTCGACGCGATCTGCCTCGCCATGCTGCCGGTGTTGCAGCAGGCCGGCTTGGCGAGGCCCATCCATCTGCTCTTGAGCTACGACGAGGAGATCGGCTGTCTTGGCTCGCTCGATACTATCGCCCGCTTCGGTGCCGACCTGCCGCAGCCGGCGATGGCGCTCGTCGGCGAACCGACGGAGATGGCGGTGGTCAATGCGCATAAGAGCATCGCCTCGTACAAGACCACGGTCCATGGCAAGGAGGCGCACTCTGCCGATCCGACGTTGGGAGCGAATGCGGTCCAAGCCGGTTGTGAGATGGTTGCGGAGCTTTACAGGCTCCAGGCTCGGCTCGAGGTAGATGGCGATGCGACGGGATCGTTTCATCCAGGCTACTCGACGGTGCATGTCGGGATGATCGAAGGCGGCAATGCCCGCAATATCCTCGCCAGGCAGTGCCGTTTCGAGTGGGAGTTTCGTGGCCTCCCCGGGATCAACCAGAAGCTCGCCATCCGCCACCTCGAAGCGTATGTTGAGTCCGAGGTACTGCCCCGGTTCAAGCGCTACGCCGCGATCGCAAGCATCGAGACTCAATTGGGCGCCGAAGTGCCGCCCCTCGCGCCTGACCCAGGATCAATCGCGGAGGTTCTGGCGAAGCGCCTGACTCGGTCGAGTGAGGTCCTGACCGCTTCTTATGCGACCGAGGCTGGTCAGTTCCAAAAGAATGGGATTCCAACGATCGTGTGCGGTCCGGGTTCGATCCGGCAGGCGCACCAGCCAGACGAGTTCATCGAATTATCGCAGATCGCGGCGGGAGTCTCTCTTATGTGTCGTTTAATCGATGAGTTCAGCGCTTAATTGCCCTTTAATTTCCGCTCTTCATCATTCGGCAGGGTGACCCGGTGAGGTCCGGGCGGCCAATCATTCGCGTCGCGTGATTGTCACACATACGTTTTCGTCGTTGACGCGCGTTTGAGGCCGAACTGCCGCATAGCCTCTTCCTAGAGTATATATGCCTGAACCCGACAAGATGTCCGTTCACCAGGCCTCGGCGGCTCGGATCGAAGAGCTCGAGCTCGAATTGGCGCGCGCGAGGGTCGCGGCGAGCGAAGCGCTGCTGGTTGCCGATCGCCTGCGCTTCGTTCTCGCCGGCTCGCGGGTGGGCACCTGGGATCTCCATCTCCCCACCAAAACAGTCCACATGTCCGCGATGTGCAAGGCGATTTACGGCTTGCCGCCCGAGTGGGGCTACCATCGCGACGATTTCATCGGAGCGATCGTCGCCGAGGATCTGGCACCCGACCAGGCCGCCGTTCGCTCCGCCGTGCACGGCACCAGCGATCTCGAGATCAGCTACCGGTTCAAGCGCCCAGATGGCGAGATCCGCTGGGTGGAGGTCAGGGGACACCCCATCGACGGGCTCGACGGCAAGCGGGTCAGTTTGTCTGGCATCGCCATCGACATCACCGAGCGGAAGCGCACCGAAGCGCACGTGGCCGAGCAGGAGGCGCGGTACCGGGCGATCACAGATTCCATTGATCAGATGATCTGGTCGACGCTGCCCGATGGGTACCACGATTACTTCAACCACCGCTGGTACGAGTACACGGGCGTTCCAACCTGCACGACCACCGGAGATGGATGGAACGGCTTGTTCCACCCTGACGACCGGGATCGAGCTCGAAGCCTCTGGAGCGATTGCCTCGCGAACGGCGCGCCCTACCACATCGAGTACCGCCTTCGACACCGATCTGGCGACTACCGATGGGTGCTCGGGCGCGCTCAGCCTGTACGGAACGGCGCGGGTAACATCGTGCGATGGTACGGGACATGTACCGACATTCATGACTTCAAGATCGCGGACCAGCGGATCCGCGAGCTTGAGGAGCGCTACCGCATGGCGTCGCGTGCGACGAGCGATGCGATATGGGAGTGGTGTGCCGCGACCGATGAGGTGATGTGGAACGAGTCGCTGGCGGAGTTCTTCGGCCACACCGCCCTGCACGGATCTTCTGACAAGTGGTTCGGGTGCGTTCATTCCGACGATCAGGTTCGTGTCGAAGCGAGCCTAGAAACGGCACTCCAGAGCGATGCCGTTCGATGGAGCGCAGACTATCGGTTTCGTCGCGCAGATGGTTCCTACGCCGACGTGTTCGACCGCGCCTTTATATCGCGCGACGAAACGGGCAAGACGATCCGAGTGATCGGCGCAATGCAGGACCTGACCGAGCGTCGCCACGCCGAAGCGGAATTGCGCCGTTTCGCGGAAACCCTGGAAGAGCGCGTCAGGGAGCGAACGGGAGAACTGGCGGCATCCAATCGGCAGCTCGTCGGACAAATCGAAGAGCGTGAACGTGTCGCGGGCACGCTGCACCAGATGCAACGCCTCGAGGCCGTTGGGCAGCTGACGAGCGGCGTCGCGCACGACTTCAACAACTTGCTCACTGTCATCATCGGTAATCTCGGGTTCGTCCAGCGCGGAATCGCCGGCCAACCCAACGAGGAAAAGCTGTCTCGCCGGCTTGGCTTCATGGAGGTCGCCGCCGAGCGCGGTGCGAAGCTGACCGCGCAGCTGCTTGCCTTTTCACGCCGCCAGCGCCTGGAGCCCAAACCGCTCGATCTCAACAGCGCGGTCATCAATTTGCGCGACCTGCTGCAGAGCACGATGGGCGGCTCCGTTCGCATCGAAACCGTTCTCTCCGGTCAACTCTGGCAAGCTTTGGTCGATCCCACGCAGATCGAACTCGTTATTCTTAACTTGGCCATCAACGCCCGCGACGCGATGCAGGTCGGTGGAAGCCTGACTGTGGAAACCAGCAACGCCTCTGTGCGTTTGCCGGCACGGCGGCCCGAGGATCCGGAGCCCGGCGAATACGTGGCCGTCGCCGTCGCCGATACGGGCTACGGCATGACCGACGAGATCCGCGCCAAGGCTTTCGAGCCGTTTTTCACGACAAAGGATGTCGGCAAAGGAACCGGCCTCGGCCTCAGCCAGGTTCTCGGGTTTGCCAAGCAGTCCGGCGGCGGCGTGCATATCGACAGCAAGATTGGTGAAGGAACGACGGTGAAGGTTTACCTTCCACGCGCCGACCGCATCACCGCCCCCATCGAGCGTCCGGCATCGCCTGTCAGGCGCGAACCGACGCTGCGTGACGATGTCGTTGTGCTCCTCATCGACGACGACACGGCCGTCCGCGAGGTGACGGCCGCGATGCTGCGCGAGGCACATTTTACCGTGATCGAAGCCGGGAGCGGAGGCGCTGGCCTGGAGGCGCTCGACCGCGCCGAACGCGTCGATCTCCTTCTCGTCGATTTCGCCATGCCCGGAATGAACGGGGCAGAGGTTGCTCGGGAGGCTCAGATCCGCCGCCCGGGCCTTCCCAGCCTGTTCGTCACCGGATATGCCGATCTCGAAGCGATCCGTTCGGTTGGCGAAGAACGAATCGTCGCCAAGCCGTTCCAACGCGAGCGACTCTTCCAGGCGATCGATCACGTGCTGAGGTGCGCGCCGGGCAGCACCAACATCGTGCGATTGCGGCGCTGACCCGCTCGCCCGGCATGACGCTCCGGTTCGAGCGCCCAGCACAAGCTCCTGAGCGAGCGCGCCAGCGATCTAATCCGCAGCCCTCAAGATGCACAAAGCCCCGGTCCGACCAGCGCTGTTCGTTAAGGCTTCACTGTCACTTTAATCCGCGTGGCGTTATGCGTTGAGTGTCCCATGATGAACCTTGTGCTCCAGCGTCTCGAAGCGCTGCATTCCGAACTTTCCGCTCTCGATCCCACCCGCAACGTCGGTGTGGCCGATCAGGTCGCCGCGATGGCTCGGGCCCTGCGTGACGTCGCGTCGACGGCGAACAAACACTCTGTGAGTGACGGCGACCGCAGGCGACGACCTTTACGTCACGCTGTGGGTCTGAGGCTTTCAAATTAATCAACTCCGCAATTCATGCTGAACAAAGGGTTGATTTGGCTTCGACACTGGGCAACGTGCAGGGACGGCCACGCTCCACTTTGACGGGCCGGCTTAGACGTCCCGTCCGGGAAGAAGGAGCGCAATGCCTGCCGAAATACTCTCGCAACTTCGCAGCCTTCGCGATGGGGTTGCCGAAGCCCTTCGCAAGGATCCGCGCTATCTCACGCTGGCCGCACTGGACAGGTCGATCGCCGAGATCACCGGCGTCCTGACCTCGTCGGGCGTGATCGCGGCGGACGTCGTCACCCCGCCGGAGCCTGTCCGTTTCGAACCGGGCGCGCCCGCGGCAGCACGGGCAGCAGCCGCCCCCCCTGGTCCATCTTCCGCCGCTGCCATTGCGGTTCCCGGGCTGGCGTCGGCAGCGGCGACGCAACCGGCCTCGGCCGCCGCTCCGACCTTTGCGGGAGCGGTTCCGGTCGCGGCACCCCCTGGCATCGCGGCAGGGATGGCGCCGCAATCCGGGTCGGGCAAAATTGCGCCGGGCGCGGGCGGTGAGCCGCCGAAGAAGAAGAAAAAGAAATCGCTGATCAAGCCACTCGCCGAAGCGGCTTTAGCCCTGACCGCCGGCGGCATCGCGGCAGGAGTCGTCGCCTCCGAAATGAAGGCAAAGTCCGGCTCGTCGGCGAAAAAGGCGCCGGAGGTTGGCGACCGCGAGGGTAAGCACGACGCGGAGGATGACTTAGCCGGCGACGAGCATGCGCCCGGTGAGGCCGAGGCCGCCGCCACGCCTGGGAAGATGGGGCGCTCTCGCCCCGACGGGAAGGCTGGCGAGGAAGCGGAGAGCGCCGAAGAAGCACAGGAGCGCGGCGACGCCACCGCCGATCCCGCCGGCGTCGTCCCGCAAGGCAAGGCTTCCGGCTACGTGCCGATGGCGCCCAAGGAGGGAGCCGCACAATACCAGCCCAGCATCTACGTCAAGTTTGGGAAGCCGCCGAACAAGGTCGATCTGCGCACGCTGATGACGCCCATCGAGGACCAGGGTAACACGAACTCCTGCGTCGCTAATGCGGTCGCCGGTGCCTACGAATACTGGATCAGGAGATCGACGAAGCAGGACCAGGACGTCAGTCGACTGTTCATTTATTATAACGCGCGTTGGCGCGACGGCTCGCAGGATAAGGACGAAGGCAGCGTCATCCAACTCGCCATGGAGGGCTTGTCGAAGTTCGGGGCGTGTTTCGAGAAAGAATGGCCGTTCGACCCGCACCTCATTCTGAAGAAGCCCGGCGCCGAGGCTTACAAGGACGGCGCAGCCTATCGTGTCCAGGACATGGCGCAGGTTCCCCTCAAACTCGAGGCTTGGAAGCAGGCGCTCGCGGAGGGCAAGCCCATCGTTTTCGGCTGCGCGCTCTTCGACAGTTTCGACGAGTGCTCGAAGCGCGGCGGCGTCGTGCCGATGCCGACGCCGGACGATGTTTCCCGTTCCAAGCACAGTGGACACTCGATGTGCGCGGTCGGCTATTCCGACAGCGAGAAGGTGTTCATCGTTCGCAATTCGTGGGGCACGGACTGGGGCGAAAAGGGCTACTGCTACATGCCCTACGACTACCTCATGAACCCGAAGTTCAACGACGGGGACTGTTGGGTTTTCGTACCGAAGATTCCGACCCAACCGCCGCGCGAGGTTTGGTCTGACACGACCGAGCCGGTCACGAACGACGGCAAAGGCGTGGATTTTCCGATCGCAACCTTCTCGGTCGCTGACTACGAGAACATCGCGATCGATCTCTTCGAGCACGTCCGCAAACCGTTCAACGCGACGATCCTCGCCGATTACGGCGAGTACGTCACGGCTGTCGGCAAAGGGCTTTGGAGCGAGCTGGAAAAGTTTGACGTTCGGACATTTCTCGCATCCACGGCCGCCCTGACCGGCGTTGCGACGGCGCTCTCGGAGTCGTTCCTTTCGGAGACTGACGTGACCACGTCGGAAACGGACCTGGTCTCGGAAGAGACCTCGGAGGACGAGGCCGACCCCGACGACGACGACAATGATGCCGACGACGACTCCGACGACGATGATGACTCAGACGACGACGACTCAGACGATGACTCGGATGACGATGACTCGGATGACGATGACTCGGATGACGACGACTCGGACGACGACGACTCGGACGACGACGACTCAGACGATGACTCGGACGACGACGACTCGGACGACGACGACTCAGACGATGACTCGGATGACGACGACTCGGACGATGACGACTCGGACGATGGTTCGGACGACGACGACTCCGATGATGACTCGGGCGACGATGACTCCGATGACGACGACTCCGACGACGATTCCGATGATGACGACGGCGACGATGGCGGAGGCGACGACGATGATGGTGGCGGGGACGATGATTGATCGTCCTCATCAGACCGCCGCGGACTGACCTCGGGGTCGGTGGAATGCCTGCGTTGCGCGCTTGGCTTCTATCGAGCCGGCGCCGGTGACATCTCGGGGCTACGGTTCCTTTGCCGTGCCGGGAAGAGGCGACAGCGGCACACGCTTACGGAGGCTCGGTCGCGATGACGAAGTCGGACGACCCGGGGTACGGCGTGGTCCGTCCGAGCCGACCCAAGTTGATGATGGCCCTTGCCGTGTCCCTTGCGGCCCTTGCGGGCTGGGTCGACGCGACCGGGTTCATCTATTACCACGGCCTTTTCGTCTCATTCATGAGCGGCAACAGCACGCAGGCAGCCGTGTCGCTCATTCATCGCGATTTCGCTCAGGCAGCCGAGTTTGGCCGCACGATCCTTCTTTTCGTGATCGGTGTCGTCGTTGGTGAACTTCTCGTCGCGGGCAGTGGGCGGCGAAGCCGGCCCATCATTCTGTTTTGCGAAAGCCTATGCCTCGGCGCTGCCGCCGTCGCAGCTCGTGTCCAGCTCGAAGATGCTTTGGTCGCCTCGCTCCTCGCTTTCGCCATGGGCCTGCAGAACGCCGTGCTGCACCAGGCCGGAGAGCTCAAGGTTGGGCTGACATATGTGACGGGAACGCTGGTCCAGGTCGGTCGCGCCATCGCCGGAGCTTTGCGTGGCGCCGTCCCGTGGCGGATGGCGTTACCCTTCCTCGGGCTCTGGCTGGGCTTGACGAGCGGCGGCCTCGTTGGCGCGTTCGTGGCTTTGTCGTCGATGTTCGTCGCGCTGACGGCGGCGGCGGCGATCTGCGTGTCCATCCTGATCTGGGCACTTGTCCAGCACGCGACGTTCGCGGCGCAACCGCAATAAACCGCCGGTCAATACCTCGAAACGAGGGCGACGCCGCCGAAGAGCAGCAGACACCCGAGACACCGCGGGACGGTCGCATCATGCTGCTCGAACCCGAACCATGCGAAGTGGTCGACCATGACCGAGAACACGATCTGTCCCGTCACAACCAGCGCGATGAGCGCCGCCGCGCCGATCTTCGGGGCGAGCAGAATGTTGCCGGTGAGGTAGGCGGCTCCGAGCACGCCGCCTCCAAGCCATGTGTACCAAGGCGCTGATCGCACCATGGCCGCGGTCGGGTAGCTTCGGGTCAGCGCAGCGGTCAACGCGACGGTGGCGACAAGCCCGATGATCATGTTGGCGGCGGCCGGAATGTACGCATTGTGCAGATGCTCGCCGAGCTGCTTGTTGGTGGCCACCTGAGTCGTCAGCACCACGCCGCAAGCCAGCGCGCCCAGAAGATAGAGATAGTTCACGTCGAGAGCTCCCATCGGTCCACGGGCAACGTCGTCCCGAGCGGCCATGGACGCAAGTGCCCCACTCCGTCCTACGGGCCATCCTTGCAGCCCCGAGTCTTGCAGCCTCAAGCCTTGCTGTCGCGCATGGTGGCGAGCAGGCCGACGCGGGTCTGCCGCCCCCAGGCACGTTGCCGCGTCAGGAACGACACCCACCCGAGCGCGGCGCCAGCATGGCGCAAAATCTGAAACGTGAATGGTTCGAGAAGCGAGGCGAGCAGCGCGCGCGGGAGCCGCGCCCGGCTGGCCGGGTCGACCCAGCGCCGGTAGAGCTGCACCGACCAGAGATGGAATGCGAAATCGAGGACGATTTTCGCCGCGATCACCCCGCCGACGGGAAGCAGCAGAGCCAGTCGCCCCGTCGCAAGGTAGGCGAGGAGCAGGGCGAAAGCGGCGAGGCCATAGAGTGGCTGCAGAGTATCGAGCGCCTTAATCGGAAGCATCACCATTCCGAGCCGGCCGTAGCGTGAGGCGCCGACCATATCGCGGTACCAAAACTGCGTCTGAAGAAACCCGCAGAACCAGCGGCGGCGCTGGCGCAGGAAGGCGGCCGTCGTCGCCGGCGCGTCGGTGATCGCCCGAGCCCCGCCGACGACGCCGGTGGTCCATGCGAGGCCCTTGTGCGCACCGTAACGGCGCAGGCGATGGATCAGCTCGTAATCCTCGACCATGCATGCCGGATCAAATCCGCCGACGGCGAGAACCGCCTCGCGGCGAAACCCGGCGAAGGCGCCGGAAATGAGCAGCAGGGCATCCATCCGCGCCCAGGCGTAACGACTGAGGAAGTTGCGGATGTATTCGTAAGTCTGGAAGCTCTCGTAGAAACGCCCGGCGAGAGTCGCGCCGCAGACGGGGGTCAGCACGCCGGTCGCCGCCACGAGTTCCTGCTTGGCGGCGAAAGCGGTCCGTATCGCCCCGACAGCGGAAGGGTCGAGGAGAGTGTCGCCGTCGACGGTAACCACGATCTCCGTTTCCGCAACGAGCAGCGCCGCATTGAGTGCGCGGGCTTTCCCGCCGTGCGGAAGCCTCAGCCAGCGAAGATTCGGGTGCGAGGCGCTCGCCGCGCTCATCAACCCGAGCGGCGGCGCGACGAGGGCGAACTGGCCGGCGAGCACGGCCGCGGTCCCGTCGCGCGAGCCATCGTCGGCGATCAAGATCAGGTCGGGCCTATCCGTCTGGGCAAGCAGAGCGCGCAAGGTAATCGCGAGCACGGCGGCTTCGTCATGCGCGGCGACGATGACGCCGAGGCTCGGACCGTCCTCAATGACGGAGCGGGCGATCGCGGGTCGCAACAGCGGCAACGTCTGCCTGAACACGACCACGATCAGCACCGTGTCGTAGAAGACGTAGGCGAGGCCGGCTGACCAGGCGAACAGGTTGTCTACGACGAAGGCGCGGGCGACCAGCACGACGAACAGCAGCGCTGCACCGCCGTGGATCAGGAGACTGGGCCAAGGCGTACGTTGCGGCGCCTCGAAGCGCGGAGATGCGAGCAGGAACGAGCGCTCGAGTTCGGAGGGCGTGGTCAGTTCTCATCTCATTTGCTGAGGCCATCCGGGTCGGATTGCACCTGCGACATAGATAAGCTTTGCGCCGGCCCTGCGACATGGCACGCTTTGTCACGAGCTTGTGTGGTCACCTGGCGCAGCGCGGCTGATATGCCGCGCCGTAACTTGAGACGAGAGGCAAATGCCCATGACGAGCATGACCGATCGCGCCCTGCGCTATGAAGAGCCGGTCCAGCGCTACAACCGGACGGCGATGATCTTCCATTGGCTCGTGGCGGCGTTGATCCTCGTCAACGTCTTCTATGGCCTTGCTGCGGCGAGCGCGGATGACGCCCATGTCCGCCCGCTGGTCGATGCACACAAGTCGATCGGGATCACGGTGCTCGGCCTGGTGCTGCTGCGCATCTTCTGGCGGCTCGGCCATAAGCCGCCGCCGCTTCCGCGATCTTACCCTAGACTGGAACAGCTCGGCGCCCACGTCGCCCATGCCGCGCTCTATGCCGTGATCCTGCTCTTGCCGCTGTCCGGCTACCTTCACGATTCCGCATGGAACGGCGGCGCGAGCCATCCGCTCGTGCTGTTCGGCGTGCTGCATTTCCCGCGTATGCCGATCATCAAATCATTCGATCCCGCAACGAAAGATGCATTGCATACCTTCTTCGGTGCCGCCCACATCTATATCGGCTACGCGCTTTACGGGCTGGTAGCGCTTCATCTTCTCGGCGTCGTCAAGCACCACGTGTGGGATCATGAATCCGAACTCAGCCGAATGTTGCCTGGTGGGTATCGGGCTCCGACCGACGACGCCTGAGCGCCCTGGTAACGATGTCTCGATCTCGTCGACGATCTCATGCTTTGGTCACAATGTAGGCAGACACAGCCGTCCCCGTCTCCCCCAGAGACGGGCTGTGGAGGCTGTCAGAAGATGCAAGACGGCCAAATTAGAAGCAGCACTTGGCTGCCCTGCAACGGCGGCCTCCACGCAATTTTTCCGACGGCAAGGGCCATGTGGGTCGATCGCCGCGATCGAAGCGCCCCTGGGCTTTCGGTTCGCCTCTCGACAGGATGATGACAGTTTGAGATCGATGGCTAGAAAACGACTTGCCCGTGTTTGTGCGATTGGTGCTGTCTCGACTGTAACCCTCGCTTCCGGGCCTGTCGGGGCGCAAGGATCGGGCACGACGCCGTTCACCTTATCGACGCTCCATTCGGACAGCGGCGGCAAGCTGCCGCTCGCTCAGGTCAACAGCGGGCACGGCTGCAAAGGCGGCAATTCTCCACCGGCGCTCCAATGGAGCGCGCCGCCGGCCGGCACGAAAAGCTTCGCCGTGACGATGTTCGATCTCACGGCGCGGAAAGGCGCCGGTTTCTGGCATTGGGCCGTGTTCGATATCCCTTCAGGCAAGCACGATCTCGATCTCAACGAGATGCCGGACGGGGCGAAGGCTGGCCGCAACGATTTCGGCGATGCCGGTTATGGCGGTGCATGCCCTCCGGCGACCGAAACACACCAGTACCAGCTGGCGGTGTGGGCGCTCCGGGACCCGACGATCCCCTTCGATGCCGGTTCATCGGACAAGGAGGTCGGCGACTTTCTGAAGACGCACGCTCTCGGCGAGGCGGAGGTGAACTTGTATTACAAGCGCTAGAGCGTCAGATGGGTATCTCGCTCGAAGGTCACCGCGAGCGGAGCGAAGCAGCCTAGGAGTCGCGAGGCACGTCGAGCTGATGGAAGCCGTGGCTCTGGGTTGCTTCGCCTCTGGCTCGCGACGGCGGTACGCGGCAAACGAGTCTGATTTATGCCAACGCGCTGATGGCCGCTACGGAACGCCAGAGAGAGGGCACCCGACGCAGAGCACGACGTCTTCGGCTGAATAGTTCGGAACCTCGTTCGTCAGTCGCCATCCTTCTCTTCCGATCCATTGATGCGCGCCAGCCAAGCATCCTCACTTATTGTCTCGATCCCGAGTTCTGTGGCCTTCTTCAGCTTTGATCCCGCTTTCGGACCGGCGATCACGATGTCCGTGTTCTTCGAGACGGCTCCAGCCACTTTGGCGCCCAACCGTTCCGCCTGTGCCTTGGCCTCGTCCCGCGTCATTCGTTCCAGAGTACCCGTGAAGACGACCGTCTTGCCTGCGACCGGGCCCGTCGAGATCACCGCCTCCATCTCGCGCGGGGTCACCTCCTCGAGAAGGTCGGCGACCACGCGATCGTTTGCGTCTTCAGCGAAAAAATCAGTGAGCGCGTCCGCGACCGCAGCTCCCATGCCGTCGATGTTCTCGAGGTCGGCACGCGCATCGGACCCGGGTACGGCCGCCTTGGCAGCGGCGCGAATTGCCTGCATCGTCCCGAACCGTCGGGCGAGGCGGGTCGCGTTGATCCGCCCGATATGACGAATGCCGAGCGCGTAGATTAGGCGGTTCACCTCGACCGAACGACGCGACTCGATGGAAACGAACAAATTGCGCACCGACGTCTCGCCATAGCCCTCACGGTCTCGCAATTTTTTGAGCGAGCGCCTGTCGCGGCCTTCAAGCGTGAAGATGTCGGTTGGGGTCATGACCAGCCCGTCGTTGTAGAATTGCTCGATCTGCCGATCGCCGAGTCCCTCGATGTCCATTGCATCGCGCGCGCAGAAGTGCTTGAGGCGCTCGATTGCCTGTGCCGGGCAGATAAGGCCGCCAGTGCAACGGCGCACCACGTCTCGTCGTCCGGTACGCGCATCGATCTCGCGCACCGCCGCCGAGCCGCAAATTGGGCAGGTCTCGGGGAAGACGAAAGGTTTGCTGCCCTTCGGTCGCTTTTCCGGATCAGCATTGAGGATCTGCGGAATGACGTCTCCGGCGCGCTGAAGGTGAACCGTGTCGCCCTCGCGCACGTCTTTGCGGGCGATCTCGTCCTCGTTGTGCAGCGTGGCATTGGTGACGACGACGCCGCCGACGGTCACCGGATCGAGTCGGGCGACAGGCGTCAGCGAGCCGGTGCGCCCGACCTGGATCTCGATCTTGCGCAGCACAGTCGTCGCCCGCTCGGCGGGGAACTTGTGCGCCGTGGCCCAGCGCGGGACACGCCCAGCGAAGCCCAGGCGTTCCTGAAGAGCGACGCTGTCGACCTTGTAGACGACGCCGTCGATGTCGTAGGGCAGCGAGGCCCGTTCGGCCTCGATCCGGCGGTATTGTGCGAGCAACTCGTCGGACGTCCGACAGAGAACCATCAACGGGTTGACCGGCAGGCCGAAGCGCGCGAATGCCTGCACCATGCCGGTCTGGGTGTCGGCTGGCGGCTCGCTCGCCTCGCCCCAGGCGTAGGCGAAGAACTTGAGCGGGCGCGATGCCGTCACGCTCGGATCGAGTTGGCGCAGCGACCCCGCTGCCGAATTGCGCGGGTTGGCGAAGAGCGGCTTGCCGGCTTCCGCCTGGCGTGCATTGACGCCCGCGAAGCCGACCTTGGTCATGTAGATCTCGCCGCGCACGTCGAGGATGCCCGGCGGCCGGCCCTTCAGCTCATGCGGGATTTCGCCGATGGTGCGCACGTTGGCCGTGACGTCCTCGCCCTCCTGCCCGTCGCCTCGCGTCGCTGCCTGCACGAGGCGGCCGTTTTCGTAGCGCAACGAGCAACTGAGCCCATCGATCTTCGGTTCGGCGGTGACCGCCAGCGGTTCGTCCGGCTTCAGGCCGAGAAAGCGACGCACCCGGGTGCAGAACTCCTCGACTTCCTCGTCGGCGAAGATGTTGCCGAGCGACAGCATGCCGATCTTGTGGCGGATCTTGGCGAACTTCTCCGACGGCTTGGCACCAACCGTCGTCGACGGAGACGCTGCTCCCCTGAATTCGGGATGCTCGGCCTCGATCGCCTCAAGTCGTCGGCGCAACTTGTCGTAATCGCCGTCGGAAATCGTCGGCGCGTCTTCCGTGTGGTAGCGACGGTCGTGTTCGGCGATCTGCTCGACGAGTTCGCGATAGTCCGCCGCCGGATCGGCAGCTTTCTTTCGTGCCATCACGCTCCACCGGTGCCGGATGTCGCTCCGCCTAATCGCCTTGGCGTGACAAACATGGCACCACCGTCGGTTAACGCGTTGCTAACATGCTCATGGTCCATTTAGTCGAGCTGAAGCGACCGGGTTGGCGTCATGAACGAGCTAGACCTCCTGTTGGCCGAGATCGTCGAAGCATCCCGGCAGCGCCGCCAGACGTTGCGCACCATGATCAAAGCCGGCAAGCGCGGGAAGATCAACTTGGCCCGGCCTTTTCCGAAAGGCACCGCGGCGAAAGGTCAGAGCGCTTCCGCCTGAAGTGACGCGCCACGCGAGGGTCGCGCGTGCGCCGCGAGCGGTCACGGCGACACTGCCCGGCACCGGCCATCGTCCGATGCTTGGCCGAAAGCGGATATCGAGACAATCCGATTTCGCCATGACATGATGGAGCGTCGGCTGCCAACGGGGCGGGGCAGAAATCAGCGATGACCACGATCTACGACTTCTCGGCGGTGCGGCTCGACGGCATGGACGAGCAGTTGTCGCGCTACCGCGGCGACGTCGTCCTTATCGTCAACACGGCGAGCAAGTGCGGCTTCACTCCCCAGTACGAGGGTCTCGAAGACCTCCAGCGCCGCTTCGCCCCACGTCGCTTCAGTGTGCTCGGCTTCCCCTGTAACCAGTTCGGTAGCCAGGAGCCGGGCGACGCCACGACGATCGGCCAGTTCTGCGAGACGAACTACGGCGTCAGCTTCCCGATGTTCGCCAAGGTCGAGGTGAACGGAGCCAGCGCGCACCCGCTTTTCGCTTTCCTGAAGATGGCGAAGCCGGGCCTGCTCGGAATCGGCTCGATCAAATGGAATTTCACGAAGTTCCTCGTCGATCGCGCCGGCGCCGTGGTCGGGCGCTTCGGTCCGATGACCAAGCCCGCCGCCATCGCTGGACCGCTCGAGCGCCTTCTCTGATCGCCCCAGCCTGAACGACGGGCCGACCTCTCCCGCGCCGGCCATTGCTACGTCCCGGAGGCGGAGCTAAGGAGACCTTCCACCGTCTTCGGAGACCTCTGATGCCGCTGCGGCTCGACAGCCAGAGTCCCGATTTCGAGACCGCGTTCAGGGGCCTGCTCGCGACCAAGCGCGAGGTGTCGGAGGAGGTCGACGCGGCCGTGCGCGTTATCCTCCGCGACGTGCGGGACGAGGGCGACGGCGCGCTGGTCCGCTACTCCGAGCGGTTCGATCGCGTCGACCTTGTTCGCCTCGGGTTACGGGTCTCGCCCGATGAGATCGCGGCGGCAATCCGCGCAGTTCGACCGGAAGAGCTCGCCGCACTCCGCCTCGCGCACGATCGCATCCGCTCCTTCCACGAGCGTCAGGTGCCGGAAGATCTGCGTTTCACCGACGCGCTCGGCGTCGATCTCGGCTGGCGCTGGACGGCGATCCAGGCCGTTGGGCTCTATGTGCCGGGCGGCACGGCGAGCTATCCTTCGTCTGTGCTGATGAATGCCGTGCCGGCCAAGGTCGTTGGCTGCGAACGTCTCGTCATGGTTGTTCCGGCACCGGACGGGCGCGTCAACCCGCTCGTCCTCGCGGCGGCCGATCTCGCCGGGGTCGACGAGGTGTACCGAGTCGGCGGCGCGCAGGCCATCGCCGCGCTGGCCTACGGAACCGAAACGATCGCCCCGGTCATGAAGATCATGGGGCCGGGTAACGCGTATGTCGCCGCGGCGAAGCGGCAGGTGTTCGGCACGGTCGGCATCGACATGATCGCCGGCCCTTCCGAGGTGCTGATCATCGCCGACGGCGATGCCGATCCCGATTGGATCGCCGCCGATCTCCTCGCGCAGGCCGAGCACGATGCCGCGGCGCAGTCGATCCTCATCACGGACGCGCCCTCCCTCGCCGATGCCGTCGAGCGTGCCGTCGCCGCGCAGCTCAAGACGCTGCCGCGCGAAGCCATCGCCGGTGCGAGCTGGCGCGACTACGGCGCGGTGATTACCGTGCGACATCTCGGCGAGGCCGTTCCGCTCGCTGATCGGCTGGCCCCGGAGCACCTCGAAATCATGTCGGCCGACGAGGAGCGCCTGTCGGCCGCGATTCGCAATGCTGGTGCGATCTTTCTTGGCGGCCACACCCCGGAAGCCGTCGGCGACTATGTCGGCGGATGCAGTCACGTGTTGCCCACTGCGCGGTCTGCACGCTGTTCTGCGGGGCTCAACGTGCTCGACTACGTGAAGAAAACCTCCATCCTGAAATGCAGCGCGGCCGCCCTGGAGGCGATTGGCCCCGCCGCCGTGACGCTCGCCGAAGCGGAAGGTCTCGGTGCCCACGCGCGATCGGTGGCGCTTCGGCTCGGACAGACATCGTCGCGGGGGCGCGGCGCGGCATGAGCGACACGGACAGGCTCAAAGCCGTCCATCTCGACGGCGACTCCATCGGGATCGGCACGCCGGACCAGGAGCACGAGCGCCAGATCGCCATCTATGATCTCGTCGAGGAGAATGCCTTCGCGCTGCCCGACAAGAGCGACGGGCCCTACAGCCTCACGATCTCGCTGCACGAAGCCAAGCTGATGTTCGACATCGCCGGTGCCGACGGCGAGCAGAAAGCCGTCCACATCCTGTCTTTGACGCCGTTTCGCGGCCTCCTGCGAGACTATTTCATGGTGTGCGAAAGCTACTACAACGCGATCCGCACGCAGACGGCCTCACAAATCGAGGCGATCGACATGGGACGGCGCGGTCTTCACAACGAAGGGGCCGACCTGCTCGTCGAACGGCTCGGCGGCAAGATCACGTGCGACAACGACACGGCCAGACGCCTCTTCACCCTGATCACCGCGCTGCACTGGAAGGGGTGATGGGCCGACGCGGGGATCGTCCGCGATGACCGGGCCTTTCACGCTTCGGCCGAGTGCCGTCTTGTTCTCCTGTTCACTGAACTCGGTGCGCTCCCCGATGGCGGAGGGGATGGCGCGTCACCTGTTCGGCCGGGAAGTCTATGTCGCTTCGGCCGGCGTCAGGGAAGGCGAGCCCGACCCGTTCGCCACCGCGGTGATGCAGGAGGTCGGCATCGACATTTCCGAGCACAAGCCGCGCGCTTTCGAGGACCTCGAGGATGCATCGTTCGACCTCATCGTCACGCTGTCGCCGGAAGCACACCACAAGGCTCTTGAGTTCACCCGCACGCTCGCCTGCGACGTGCTGTATTGGCCCACGATCGATCCGACGGCGACGGAGGGCTCCCGCGAGCGCAAGCTCGACGCCTACCGCGATACCCGCGATGGGCTGACGAAACGCATCAAGGCGCTGCTGGGCTCGAGAGAAAGCCTCTGACGCGCGCCTCTCCTCGAGGGTTTCACGCCGTATCGAAGAGCTTGCGGTATTGAACGAAGCCGGACCGGTCGGCCACCTTGTCGTAGAGCTTCATCGCATCGATGTTGGTCTCGTGCGTGAGCCAATGAACGCGACAGCACCCCTCCGCACGAGCCCAATCGTCGGCATAGCCGATCAGGCGACCCCCGACGCCGCCTCCCCTCTGGCCGTCCCGGACGAAGAGGTCCTGCAAATAACAATAATCGCCGACGGTCCAGCACGAGCGATGCCGGACGAGGTGGACGAGGCCGATCGCCTCGCCGGCGTGCCAGGCCAGCGCTCCATGCATCGGCTCGGACGGTTCGAGCAGCCGCCGCCACGTGACGGCGCTGACCTCCGCGGGAATGGCGACCTTGTAGAACGCCTGGTACCCGCGCCACAGCGGCATCCATCGCTCGTGATCGGCATCGGTGAGCGCGCGGACCTCGGTCACGTATGCAGCCCGGCGTAGGCGCCCCTGCGCACCATCCAGTAGCTCGCGGCGCCGGCGAGGGCCGCGACGGTCGCGACGAGGAACGCCGGTGTGAACGAGTGCGTCCGCCCGACGATGATCCCCGTCACCAGCGGGGCGAGCGCGCCGCCGATTGAGCCGCCGATGTTCTGGATCGACTCCAACGTCGCTACGAGATGCGGCGGCGTCAGGCTAGCGCCGAGCGCCCAGGAGCACGAGCCGGCGCCGTAGCCAAAAAACATCGAGGCCGAGAGCAGGGAGACGACGCCGGTCGTCGTCGGCGCGAAAGGGGCGAGCGCGGTAAATAGGCCGCAGATCACCAACCCGCCCACGGTCAGGTAACGGCGGGAATCGACGGGGTCGATGCCGTAGCGCGTCAGCCGGTCCGAGAGGAAGCCGCCGAGCACGCCGCCCGCGAAGCCGGCGAACTGGGGCAGGGCGGCGAGGACGCCGGTCTCGGCGACGCTTACGCCGCGCTCGCTTTCGAGATAGTCCGGCAGCCAGGCGACGTTGAGCCAGGTGATGTAGACGATGCCGAACAAGCCGCCGATCAGCGCCCAAGTCGTCGGTATCGTGAACAGCTTGGCCCAGGTCCGCGCACCCGTCGGTGCGTCGGCACCGACCTCGCCGGAATGGATCGCCTCGAGGTCGGCGCGGGGGATATCGAGGTCGACGGGATCGCGGTAATACAGGCCCCAGGCCAGGGCGACGAAAAGCCCGCCGATGCCCATCAGAATGAACATGATGCGCCACCCGTAGGCCAGCATCAGAGCGGTCAGCAGCGGCGGGGCCAGCGCCGGCCCGAGCGAGGAGGCGGCGTTGAAGAGGCCGAGCGGGAAGCCGCGGTCCTTGAGCGGGAACCA